>NZ_DASXJD010000125.1:0-4200 GCF_036497585.1 Actinomycetospora sp.
CGCTTGCGTCGGCGGGTCAGCGCGCCGTTGCCCGAGCTGGTTGCCGACGTCGAACGGGCAATGGGGATCGATATCGAGGTCGCCGCACGGCCCGACCGAGCGCGGACCGGCCGCGCTCATCTGGACCGCTTCCTCGACGTCGCCGCCGATTTCGCCAACGACGCGGACGAGGCCACGCTCACCGCGTTCCTCGCGTTCCTCGAAGCGGCCGAGGACGAGGAGAACGGGCTCGAGGCCGGCGAGATCGTCGTCGACACCGAGCGAATGCAGGTTCTCACCGTGCACGGGGCCAAGGGGCTCGAGTGGGATCTCGTCGCGGTTCCGGGCCTGGTCAGCGACGTCTTTCCGGCCAAGGCGACCGCGATCAACTGGACCCGCACTCGCCAGGAACTGCCTGGCCCTTTGCGGGGTGACGCCCCCGACCTGCCGGATCTGCAACTGGCCGGGGCGAGCGACCGCAAGGCCGTGCGAGACCTGCTGCAACGCCACCACGACGAGCTCGTCGAGCGGCACGGCGAAGAAGAACGCCGACTCGCCTATGTGGCGATGACGCGGGCTCGGTCGGCGCTGTTCGTCTCGGGCTACCTGTGGGACACCGCGATCAAGCCGCGCGAGGTTTCGCCGTTCCTCGCCGATGTGCTGCCGTTCGTCGCCGAGCCGGACGAATGGGCCGAGCTGGACCCGGACGAAACGAACCCGCTCACCGCCCAGGCCCGCACCAGCCTGTGGCCGCTCGATCCGCTCGGCCCGTACCCGGGCGACCGCGGCACCGGCCGCCGTCCCGACGTCGAGCACGCTGCCGACCTCGTCCGAGCCGCGGCTGAAGTGCTGCCCATCGGCCTGGGCGAGCGCGCGGAGCGTTGGCGCCACGACGTCGACCGGTTGCTCGCCGAACGCGCCCGGCTCTCGACCGGAGCGCACATCGAGGTCGAGTTGCCGCGGCACCTGTCCGTGTCGCAACTGGTCGAGCTCCAGCGCGACCCAGCCGAGCTCGCCCGCAGCATCCGTCGACCGCTGCCGCGGCAGCCTGCTCCGTGGGCGCGTCGGGGCACCGAGTTCCACCGCTGGCTCGAGGAACGCTGGCAGGCGTCGGCGCTGCTCGACGTCGACCAGCTGCCGGGCGCCGCCGACGAGAGCGCAGGCGACGCCGAATTCGCGGCCCTGCGGGTGGCCTTCCTCGAAAGCCGGTGGGCCCACCGCACCCCGACCGAGGTCGAGGTCCCGTTCGAGATGGCGGTACCCGGCGGACGGGTGATCCGCGGCCGCATGGACGCCGTGTTCGGCAGCGCCGAGGACGGGTGGACGGTCGTGGACTGGAAGACCGGACGCAAGCCCACCGGCGACGCGGCCCGGGCTGCCGCCGTGCAACTGGCCGCGTACCGGCTCGCGTGGGCCCGCCTGTGCGGCATCCCGGACGACGAGTTGCACCGGATCCGGGCGGCGTTCCACTACGTCCGCAGCAACGAGACCATCGAGCCGACGATCCTGCTCGATGCGGCCGGGCTGCGTGACCTGGTCGCGGGCGGGAATGACGAGGCGGTGCAATCGGCTTGATCCCGATATGACCCGTCAACAACTCGTCCCCGGCCCGGATCACCCGATCACGATCGAATCCACCGACCGCAGGGTGACCGTCACCGTCAGCGGACGCACCATCGTCGACACCACGAACGCGGTGATCCTGCAGGAGGCCGGCTACCCCGCCGTCTACTACGTGCCTCTGGCCGAGGTCGACCCGGACGTGCTGCGGCCCAGCGACCACGAGACGTACTGCCCGTTCAAGGGCGAGGCGTCGTACTACAGCGTCGCCACTGACGACGGCGAACTGGCCGACGTCGTCTGGACCTACCGGAAGCCCTACGACGCGGTAGCCCAGATCAAGGACCACGTCGCCTTCTACGCCAACCGGGTCGACATCAGCGTCGGCTGAGGCTCGGTCAGAGGGAGACCGAGCCCAGCCGTCCCTCGAGGTGGTGCGCCAGACGGAACCGCGAAGGCACGTTTGCACCGGTGCCTTCGACGAGGTCGGCGACCAGTTCGCCGATCAGCGGCGCGAACTTGGCACCGTGCCCCGAACACGGTGAGCAGACGACGATCGGCCCTACCTGGTCGAGGACGAAGTCCTCGCTCGGCGTCTCGGTGTAGAGACAGGTCGCCTCGCCGCGAGGGACGGGCGACAACCCCGGTAGCCAGCGGCGCACGTAGTCGATGACGTGGGTGCGCGAGTCGGGATCGACAACGCCGGTGCGGTCCGCGGCCGTGCAGCGGCTGCCACCGTCGTGCTCGCCGATCTTGCGGTCGTCGTCGGGCCCGCCGTCGCGGCCACCGGCGAGGTGATACACGGCCGCGTCGCTTCCCTCGTGGATCACCGACGGCCACGGCGGCTGGGTGGGGTCCAGACGCGGGAAGTGGAAGATCTGCTGCTGCGTGACCTGCAGCGGGGGCAGCGTCACCACGTCGGCCAGCAACGGGCCCAGCCACGCGCCCGCGCTGACGACGACCGTCTGCGCAGACAGGGACGTCCCGTCGGCCAGGTTGACGTGTCCGTCCGGCGACACCGACACCGCCGGCGTCTCGTACCGCACGTCCGCCCAGGACAGTTCGATCATCGTCGACACCGCGAGCGCGGCGTCCATCGTGCCCGCCTGCTGGTGGTAGACGACCTCGCCCTCGAACTCCATCCCGGGCCAGCGTCGCGCCGCCTCATCGGCGGGCAGCAACTCGTGCGCAACGCCGGCGGCCGCCAGGTGCTCGGCGACAGCGGGGACGTGCCGCCGCGGGCCGAAGTCGAGGCCGCCGTAGATGCGCAGGATCTGCGCGCCCGAGGCCTGCTCCACCTCACGCCACAGTTCGAAGGCCCGGCCGGTCAGCTGCGTGTACAGCCCGTCGCCGTAGGCGCGACGCACGATGCGGGCCGAACCGTGCGACGAGCCGGACAGGTGGCCGGGCGCGAACTGCTCGAGCAGTACGACCGAACGGCCGCGCTGCGACAGCGCCCAAGCCGCCGCCGAGCCGGCCAGCCCCGCACCCACGATCACGACGTCGGCGTCCATGCCGTCGAGGCTATCGTCGCCACTTGTGACCACAGTCCGTGACTTCATCAGCGCCCACCGCCAGGACCTGCTCGACGATCTCGACGCCTGGTTGCGGATTCCCGCCATCAGCGCCCAGCCCGAGCACCACCCCGACGTGCACCGCAGCGCCGAATGGTTCGCCGAGGCGGCTCGCCTGGCCGGCTTCCCGACCATCGAGATCTGGCCGACTGCGGGGCTCCCGGCCGTCTACGCCGAGTGGCCGAGCGAAGATTCCGACGCTCCGGTCGTGCTCGTCTACGGCCACCACGACGTGCAGCCGGTCGACCCGCTGGATCTCTGGGACACCGACCCGTTCGACCCGACCGTCGACGGCGACGTGCTGCGCGCCCGCGGCGCGTCCGACGACAAGGGCCAGCTGCTGTTCCACCTGCTCGGCCTGCGCGCCCACCTGGCCGCGACCGGGGCCGCCGCTCCGGCGGTGCACCTGAAGTTCCTCATCGAGGGTGAAGAGGAATCCGGGTCGCCCCACTTCGGCGAGCTCCTGGAGGCTCAGCGCGACCGGCTCGGCTGCGACGTCGTCGTGATCACCGACACCGGCATCATCGCCGCCGACGTCCCCAGCACGGTCACAGGCATGCGCGGGATGGCCGCCTGCACGATCACGTTCCACGGACCCGATCTCGACCTGCATTCGGGCGTCTTCGGCGGAGCGATCCCGAACCCGGCCACCGAGATCGCTCGCCTCGTCGCGGCCCTGCACGACGACGCCGGGCGCGTGCAGGTGCCGGGCTTCTACGACGACGTCCTCGAGCTCACCGACGAGGAGCGCGAGCTCTTCGCCCGGGTGCCGGCCGACGACGGCGAGTTCCTCAAGGTGGCGCAGTCACGGGCGCTGCGCGGCGAGGCCGGGTTCTCCACCCTCGAACGGATCGGTGCCCGGCCGACGGCCGAGGTGAACGGCATCGGTGGCGGCTATCAGGGCGCCGGACACAAGACAATCGTACCGAGCGACGCCTTCGTCAAGCTCAGCTTCCGGCTCGTCGCCGACCAGGATCCGGCCAAGATCATCCGAGGCGTGGAGCGGTTCGTCTCCGACCGCACCCCCGACGGCGTCGTCGCCGCCGTCGACTGGGAAGGCGCCGGGGTGCGGGCCTGCCTGGTGCCG
>NZ_DASXJD010000126.1:0-8877 GCF_036497585.1 Actinomycetospora sp.
CGCCGGGTGGGTGAGCACGACCCGGCGGGGGGCCTCCCCACGGACCGCCGTGCCGCGGGCGAGGACGTCGCGCAGGATCGCGGCGAGCAGGTCGCCCGCTGGCTGGGAGCTCTCACCGAGCAGTACCGGCGCGGGCTCCCCGAGACGGCGGCGGACCCCGAAGGCCGCGTGGGCCGGGTCGCCCGCCGCGCGCCGGGCGGCGAGCTCGCCGGTGACGAGCGAGGCCTCGTCGCGGCGGTGCACCATGGCGGGCACCGTGGTCGACCGGTCCCCGAGGGCGACCATCTCGACGCGGTCGTCCTCGGTGGCGACCGCCGCGGCGACGGCGGTGCCCCCCAGGTCGACCCCGAGGACATGGGTCACGGCCTCTCCCTCCGCGCGTGGCCCACGCATCGTAATGACATCCGCAGCGGCCGGGGGAGGTCCGGGCGTCATGATCACGAACCCGACGCGCCGGCCGCTGTCAAGGGGGACAGCCCTACCTCGCCGGAGGGCGGACCCCCTGCCCGCCGGGACCCGCGGCCGGGACCCTGGTGCGCCATGAGCGACGCCAGCGACGACCGCCGTCGCCACCGCGAGCGCTGGCGTCGCCGGCTCTGCCTCGAGCGCCAGCTGCACGACGGTGCCGCGCTGCGCATCTCGTCGATGGCCCTGCGGCTCGGCGCGCTCGACCGCGATGCCCCCGCACCGGGGGCCCTGCGCCGCGACATCGACGCCCTCCAGGACGAGGTGGCGGCCGCCCTCGAGGAGCTGCGGGCGGTCGCGGGCCAGATCTACCCCCCGCTGCTGCACGAGGCGGGGCTCGGCCCGGCCCTGCGCGAGCTCGTCACTGCCCGCGGCGCCGACGTCGCCCTCGACGTCACCGCGGACCGCGCGGAGCCCGCGGTGGAGGGTGCGGTGTACTTCGCCCTGGTGGATTGTCTGGAATCGTCGCCCGGACCGCTCGCCGTCAGGATCCGGACGGAAGACGGATCCGCATCCGAGGAGGACGTCGTGGTCGTGGTCATCGAGGGGGCGGACCCCGTGCTCGCCCCCTCCGTCCTGGACGAAGCGGGCCCTCTCGGGGGCACCGTCGACGTCACCAGCGGCTCGATCACCGCGAGGTTCCCGTGCGCGTAGCGCTCGCCGAGGACGGCGCCCTCTTCCGCCAGGGCCTGGTCATGCTCCTCGAGGCGGCCGGGCACGAGGTCGTCGCCTGCGTGGCGGGCGGCGACGAGCTGGTCGCGGCCCTGGCCAACGACCCCGTCGACGTGGCCCTGCTCGACATCCGCATGCCCCCGGAGCCCGACGGCGGCCTCGTCACCGCCGAGCGCCTGCGCGCGGCCCACCCGGACATGGGGCTGCTGTTCCTGTCGCACTACGCCGAGTCGCACTACCTGGTGCGCATCCTCGAGATCGGGACCGAGAAGGTCGGCTACCGGCTCAAGGAGAAGGTCGGCAGCGTCGAGGTCCTCTCCGACACGCTGTCCCGGATCGCCGACGGCGAGATCGTCATCGAGCCGGTGCTGGCCAAGCGCCTCGTCGAGCGGCCGCGCAACGACCGCAAGGACGTGGTGGCGAGGCTCTCCGACCGCGAGCGCGACGTCCTGCGGCTCATGGCCGAGGGCCGCTCGAACGGCGGCATCGCCGGCGAGCTCTACGTCAGCGGCAAGGCCGTCGAGAAGCACATCGCGAGCATCTTCGACAAGCTCGGCCTGCACGGCGACGCCTCCGTGCACCACCGCCGGGTGCTCGCGGTGCTGACCTACCTGCGCTCGCAGCGCGGCGAGAACTGACACCCGCCGGATCCCCCTACCGCGTCGCCCGCGACCCGCCTACTCTCCGTGCTCGACGCACGGGGACGGAGCGGCGCAACGATGGACCGGACGGGCACGGCACCGGTGTGGCGGGCACTGTCCGTCGTGGCCGTGGTCGCCGTGTGCCTCGTCGTGGCCCTGGTGGTCGGCCAGGCGGTCCTCGGGCCGGCGATCGGCCCGCTGCTCGCGCCGTTCGGGGGCGCCGGGCTGGCCGCGGGCGTCCTCGCCCTGATGGCGCGGGGCCGCGGCGACGACGAGCCCGCCGCCGGTCCCGCGGGCCGGTCCGCGCTGGTCGCCGCCACCGCGCCGCCGTCGCTCCCGGCGCTCGCCCGGGTGCTGCGCGAGGGCACCGACGCGGCCCACGCCGAGGTCTGGCTCGCCGTCCCGGACGGCCTCGCAGCCCAGACCGCCCCGGACCGGGTCGCCTCGCTGGTCGAGCTCCTCGTTCGCCCCGACGTCGACCACGCCCTGCCCCTCGTCGACGGCGGCGAGCTGCGCGCGGTCCTCACCCTGGGCAAGCCGGGACGGGCCGTGACCGCGGCGGACCGCGACCTCGTCGCCGAGGCGGGCGCGGGCGCGGGCCTGCTGCTCCGCGTGGCCGCGCGGGGCGCCGAGCTGGCCGAGCGGGTCGCGCGCGCCGACGAGCTCGCCCGCGAGACCGAGGAGTCACGGCGCCGGCTCGGGCGGGCGCGGGAGGTGGAACGTCGGCGGTTGGTCGGCGAGCTGGGGGGCGCGACGACCGAGCGCCTCGCGTCGTTCCGGACCGCCGTCGCCGCGCTCGGCGAGTCCCTGGAGGAGGGCCTCGAGGAGCCCGAGGACGACCCCGCCCGGCAGGAGGCCGCCGAGTTCGCGGGCCACCACCTCGAGACCGCCCGCGAGCGCCTCGAGGAGCTGCTCGACCGGTTCCGGGTGATCGCACGCGGCGTGCACCCGGCGGTGCTGCGCGACCAGGGGCCGCGGGCCGCGCTCGAGGAGGTCGTCGCGGACCTGCCCCGGCCGGTGGGCCTGACGGGCCGCCTCGCCGCGCGGCTGCCGTGGGAGGTCGAGTCCGGGCTCTACTACGCGGCCGCCGCGGCCCTGCACCTGCTCGGCGGTGCCCGCGAGGGCGAGGGACCCCTGGAGCTGGCGCTCGAGCAGGGCGACGAGCACGCCGAGGTCCGGGTGACCGACGCCGGGGCCGACCCGGACGCGACCCGCGCCGCCCTCGCCGACGACGCCGACCGGCTCGCCGCCCTCGGCGGCTCCCTCGAGGTGGCCGTCGACGACGGCGGGCGGACCGTGCTGCGGGCCCGGCTGCCCACCCAGCTGCGCCCGTTGGTGGGGTCGCCATGGTGACGACGAGCGCCGCCCGCCCCGTGGCCGCCCCGACGAGGTCCACGGGCGGTGGCGAGCGGTGGTGGCTGGCGGCCTTCTGGGTTGTCTTCGGCGCGGTCTCGGTGCTGGCCCTGGTGTGGCTGACGGTGGGCGCCCTGGTGACGACGCCGCTGAACGAGCCGCCCGGGCAGGCCGTCGTCGACTACTTCGCGAGCGGGGTCGAGCTCGTCGTCGCCGTCGTCCTGCTGCGCTGGGGCGGGCGTTCCTGGTCGGGCCGGCTGCTGGCGCTGGCGATGGTGGGCTCCGCGGGCGCGTTCAACCTGCAGGCGCACGCGGCCACGCTGGCGGTGCAGGAGGCCACCGGGATCGACATCGGTGAGGCCCACCAGGTCCTGCTGCACGGCGTCGCCGGGGCCTCGTTCGCCGGGGCGCTGCTGCTGCTCCCGGCCGAGATCGCCGGGACCCCGGTGCGACGCCGCGCCGTGCCCGTGGTCGCGGGTGTGGTGCTGTTCGCGGCCGGGCTGGGGACCGCGCTGCTGCCGCACACGGTGAGCTGCGTGGTGTTCTTCGGCTTCGTGGTGCCGGTGCTCGGCATCGCCGCGATCGCGCCCGCCGTGCGCCGCGCCCCCACGCCCGAGGCCCGGGCCCGGGCGCGGCTGCTGACGAGCGTGCTGGTCGCCTCGCTCGGCGCGGCGACGGTGCTCGCGGTGCTCACCGTGGTCCTGGTCCTGCTCGGCCGCCCGGGACTGACCCTGGACGACCCCACCGCCCGCCACAGCGCCCTCGGCGGCGAGCCGACCGCGCTGCTGTTCTGGTTCGCCCGCCTCACCGTCGCGGTGATCGCGCTGGCGGTGCTCGCCGCGCGGCGGGCCCGGCCGGCCGAGCGGTGGCTGCGCGGCGGGCTCGCAGCGCTCGTCGTCGTCGTGACCCTCGGCGGCCTCGCCGTCCTGCTCGCCGCGGTGACCGAGGCGGTCACCGGGTCCATCGTGGCGGGCTGGGTGGTGGCCGCGGTGGTGGTCGCGGCGTTGTGGCAGCCGGTGCACTCCCGCACCGAGCGGCTCGCCGAGCGCCTGCTCTACGGCACACGGGCGACGCCCGCGGGGGTGCTCGCCGAGGTCTCCGAGCTCTCCCGGCGCACGGCAGGCGACCCCACCGACCTCGACCGGCTCCCGGAGGCGGTCGGGCGCGCGCTGGGCGCCCGCGCCGTCCGGCTCACCACCCACCGGGACGGCATGAGCGACCGGACCTCGCGCTGGCGGGCCTCCGGGAGCGGGGTGGGAGAGCCCGACGCGTCCTTCCCCGTGCGGCACGAGGGGGTCGAGGTGGGCGCCCTGGCCGTCGACGGCGAGGCCCTCGCCGGGGGCGACGAGCGACGCCGGCTGGTCGCCGACGTCGCCGACGGGCTCGGCGGGGTGCTCGCCGCGCACCGCCTCGAGATCGAGCTCGAGCGCCAGCTGCGCGCCGCGGTCGCCCACGCCGAGGAGATCGCAGTCTCCCGGCGCCGGCTGGTGTCGGAGATGGACAGCGAGCGGCGCGGCATCGAGCGCAACCTGCACGACGGCGCCCAGCACCATCTGGTCTCGCTGCGCCTGACCCTCGGCCTCGTCGAGCACCTGGTGTCGGCCGGGCAGCTGGAGAAGGCCCAGGAGCGCCTCGGGCTGCTCGTCGGGCAGCTCGACACCGCCGAGGCCGTGCTCGCCGAGACCGCGAGCGGGGTGTCGTCGGCGACGCTGCGCCGCCTCGGGCCGGTGGAGACCCTGCGGGCGGACCTCGCCGAGGCCGAACCCCCCGTGACGGTGGCCGGCGAGGGGGTGTCCCGGCACGACGAGGCCATCGAGGCCGCCGTGTACTTCAGCACCCTCGAGGCGGTGAACAACGCCCGCAAGCACGCCGACGGGGCCCCGATCTCGGTACGGTTCACCGAGGTCGACGGCGTGCTGCGGGCCGTGGTGCGCGACGAGGGGCCGGGCTTCACCCCGGAGCCGGCGGGGCCGGGCCGGGGCCCGGGACGCGGGATGCGCAACCTCGCGACGCGGCTGGCGGCGGTGTCGGGGCGGGTCGACGTCAAGTCGGCGCCGGGCGCCGGGACGACGGTGCGCGTGGAGGTGCCGCTGCCGGCCGCCGCCGCTGCCCCCGTCACCCCCGCGGCCGCGGCACCCGCCGGGCCGGTGGCCCCCGAACCGGCGCCCGCCGAAGCGGCGGCCCCCGAGCCGGCACCCGAGCCGGCGCCCGAGCCACCGCCGACGCCGGCGGCTGTCGTGCGCCGCATCCCGGCGGTGCTCCCGCGACTCGGGCCGCCCCGCCGCGGACCCGACCCGGCCGCGCCCGCCGGCCCGCCTCCGGTGCTCCCGCCGTCCGGCTCGGCGCTCTACGACGCCTCGATCGACCTCCTGCGGCAGGTGCTCGCCCGCACCCCGGCGCGGCACCCGGCGGCCGGACCGCTCGCGGCGCTGCTCGCCCGTTGCGGGGCGCTGTGGCGGGTCGGGGTCGCCGGGCCGGACCCGGCCGACGCCACGGCGACCGCGCGGACGCTCGCCGGCGCCCAGCCGCGACCCGGCGTCGTCGTCGACCTCTCCGCGCTGGCGGCGGTCGGGCCCCTCCCTCCGGAGGACGTGGTGGACGTGCTCGTCCTGCTGCGCCACGGCGAGGCCGGCACCTGGGTGCCCGGCTGGCTCGCCGCCGTGCCGACGGTCGACGTGCGCACCGCGACCCCCGACCCCGGTGACGACGACACCGGCGACGACGCCCCCGACGAGGACGGTGTCCTGCGTCTCGTGCTGCCCGGCCCCGGCGCGCCCGACGGGGCCGGCGTCGAGCGGCTCGTCGCGGTGCTCACCGAGGACTGCCGCCCCCGCGCCGCGCGGGTACGGGCCCGGGCCGTCCTCGACGGGGTGGACGCGCTGGCCCGCCGGGCGGGGAGCGACCCGTGGGGTCGGCGGGTCCTCTTCGAGGTCGAGCGCGTGCGGACCGCCGGGGCGCAGGAGCTCGCGGAGTCCGAGCTCGACGAGGCGCTGCGCGCCGGCCGGACCGTCCTGCCCGAGGGCCACCGCGAGTCCGCCGCCCGCCTCCTCGGCCGCGACGGCGCGTCGACGCCGGCCCGCCTGGGCCTGGCCGCGGACGCCGGGCCGGAGGAGATCGACACCGCCGCGCGCGAGCAGCGCGCCCGGTGGCAGCGCCTCGCCGGCCACGTCGCGGCGGACCGGGGCGTGCGTGAGGCCGCCGAGGTGCTCGCCGCCTCCTGCGAGGAGCTGGTCAGCTCCGCCGGACGCGCAGCAGCACGCTGACGACCTCCCCGGCGTCCATCAGCCGCCCGAGGATCTCGTGCTGGTGCCCGGCCTCCCGGTGCTCGGGGTGGTCGCCGTGGTCGCGGGCGATCACCTCGCCGACGGCCTCGGCGCGTCGCGTCCACTCCGGCGGCGGGCCGGGCAGCGACGAGGAGTCCCGCCGGTCGAGCACCTCGAAGCCGGTCGACGCGAGGTCGTCGTGCAGCGAGTCGTCGCTGGGGAAGCTGTTGCTCGGGAAGGCCTCCGAGAGCTCCCGGCGGGCGACCAGCACGAGCAGGCCGAGGTGCCCGCCGGGGCGCAGCACGCGGTGCAGCTCGGTCAGCAGGGCGCGCTTGTCGTCGGTGGTGTCGAGCACGCCCAGGCACCAGGCGGCGTCGACGGCGTCGTCGCGCAGCGGCAGGTGCTCGGTCCAGGCGGCCACCGCGGGCCGGTCGAACAGTCGCTGCGAGGCGGCCGCGGCGTGGGGCATCGGCTCGGCGAGCACCGCCGGCCCCGTCCAGCGGTCGGCGTACTCCCGGATCAGCCAGGCCGTCGGGCCGCCGAGCCCGGACCCGGCGTCGAGGAAGCGGCCGTCCGGGTGGAGGTCGAGGCCCTCGGCGAGCCAGCCGAGGTCGGCCGGGCTACCGGACCCGCGGCACGCCGCCGGGATCGCGTGGTCCTCGCCGAGCTCGGCGACCGCCGCCTCGGTCCACGCGGCCACCGTGTCGAACTCGGCCTCGAGCGACGGGTCGGCGCCCGTCGGCCCCAGGTCGTCCAGGGTCCCCCCGGACCCCTCGGCGGGCAGCACCGGCCACCTCCACCGGTCCGCGCGGACCGAATCACGACGGGGCCGTGACCCGCTCCGCAGCGAGCCGTCGCCCCACCTCCGCCTTGATGTCGGCCGCTGGTACCCAGCCCGCGCGCGAGCCGACACCGGAGAGATTGATCCCGACGACGCCGGGCACCGCCAGCAGCGCCCGCGCCTCGGCGAGGGCGGTCTCGATGCCCGCCTCGACCGGGTCGGGCGCGGTGAGCACGGCCGCCACGGCCTCCTCGTCGAGCTCCAGGCCGGGCAGCGCCGCCAGCCCACGGGCGGTGGCCTCGTCGGTGTAGAGCGCGACGCCCGCGATCACCGGCAGGTCGACGCCGGCCGCGCGGACCCGCGTCAGGGAGGCGTCGAGCTCGTCGGCCCGGCCCACGTGGTTGGTGACCACCAGCGAGGTCCCGGCCCGCCCCTTCTCGGCGAGCACCCGCGCCCGCGCGTCCGCGGGCGGGGCGGCCGGGGCGAGGGCGGACGTCGCGACGAGCCCGGCGGCGGCGGCGAGGTGGGCGAGGCGGGTCGAGTCGAGGTCGAACACCCGGCCGACCTCGGGGCGCACTCCGGGGCCGCGTCCGTCGCCGGTGACGCACAGGACGCCCTCGACGCCGAGGGCCGCCAGCCCCGCGAGCTCCTGCTCGAGCACGACGCGGTTGCGGTCGCGGCAGGTCAGCGTGATCCACGGCCGGGCGCCCGCGGCGTGCAGCTCGGCGGCCATCATCGTGGGCGGGAAGTCGGGCACGTCGTGGTGCTCGCCGACCAGCAGCGCGTCGCTGTGCTCGGCGAGCCGGCGGGCGACGTCGCGCAGGGTGGCCACGTCGTAGGGCGGGACGGACAGGTCGGTGAGCACGACGGGGCGCCGCGTGGCGGTGTCCAGCAGCCCGCCCGGCACCGGCGGCATCCGCGGCGGGGTGGGGCCGTCCCAGCGGCGGACCGGGGCCGGGTCACCGGCGGCCCACGGGCAGGGGAGCGCCACATCGAGCTCGCAGGCGCCCTCGGGACGGACGCCGCCGCAGGGCCCGAACACCATGCGCTTGGGACATACCTCCACGGTCATGTCACCAGGGTTCCCGGGAGATCGTCGGCGACGACGCCCACCCCCGGGAGTGGAACTCGGCCGCTGTCCGGACGGCGGGGGTGACCCGTCCGTCCGGAGGGGATGCCGCCGTGCGGGTGGGACGTGATCGCGAACACTCCTACGGTCGGGGGCGGGCCGGTCGAGGCCTGTTGCCACGAGTCGGGCGGCCGCGCGTGCGGTCCGTCCGGCCGCGTCCCACGGCGAGGAGGCCGCGTGCGGGTACGGGTGCTCGGAGCGGCCGCCGGCGGCGGTTTCCCGCAGTGGAACTGCTCGTGTGCCGGCTGCCGGGCGGCCCGCGTCGGCGCCGCGACCCCCCGCACGCAGTCCTCGATCGCCGTCGAGGCCGACGACCGGTGGTTCCTCGTCAACGCCTCGCCCGACGTGCGCCAGCAGATGACGGCCTGCCCCGGCCTGCGTCCCCGCGAGGGCCGGGCCACCCCGCTCGAGGCGGTGCTGCTCACCGACGCCGAGATCGACCACACGCTCGGCCTGCTGCTGCTGCGCGAGGGTCGCGGGGTGACCGTGCACGCGACCCCGGCCACGGAGGCCACGCTGCGCCGCGGCACCGGGTTCCTGACGACGCTCGAGCGCTACTGCCCGGTGACCGTG
>NZ_DASXJD010000127.1:0-2572 GCF_036497585.1 Actinomycetospora sp.
CTCGACGACGTTGCGGAAGCCGGTGTAGGCGAAGACCATGCCCGCGGTCGCGATGGTCGACAGCGCCGCGCTCCAGCCGTAGGGCGCCACGCCGCCGTGGTCGGTGATGTTGGCGGAGTCGAACCCGGAGGCGATCAGCAGGACCACCGTCGACGTCGGGATCAGGATCTTGATCGCGGTGACGATCGTGTTGGAGCGGGCGAACAGCAGGACCCCGAACCAGTTCAGGGCGACGAAGCCGGCCATGAGCACGACGGCGATGAGGATGCCGAGGCCGGTCAGCGACTCCCCGTCGTAGACCCCGGGCAGGTAGGCGGCCGCGTACTGCACGACGCCCGCGGCCTCGGTGGGCGGGTTGCCGACGTAGCTGATCCACATCGCCCATCCGACGATGCCCGCGGTGAGCCCGCCGTGGGAGTACATCGGGTAGCGCACGAGGCCGCCCGACTCCGGCTTCGCCATCCCGAGCTCGGCGAACACCAGCGCCACGAGCAGCATCAGCGCGCCGCCGATCACCCAGGCGAGCAGCGCGGCCGGCCCGGCGTCCTGCGCGGCGTAGAGCGAGGAGAACAGCCAGCCCGAGCCGATCACGCTGCCCAGCCCGGCCGCGAGCAGCGACCAGAAGCCCAGCTCCTTGTGCAGGCCGGCGTCCGGGCGGCCGTCCTCGGCGGCGGGCGTGGGGGAGGGGACGGCGCTCGTGTCCGTCATGCTGCTACCTCGTTCATCCGGCTACCTCGTCACGGTGTCGGTGGCGCTCCGACGGGAGCACTACCCATTCGTGCGCTCCCGTTCACCGCAGGGTCACCGATCGTCGACGCATCGTGACCCGACGAGCAGGGGATAGTGGCGGGAAATCCCTGGGTCAGCCCGGGAAGAGGGGCGCGAGGAGCCGGCCCGGCGCGTCCCGCAGCAGGGGCAGGGGCAGGGGCAGGGAGGCGGCGATCGTCGGGCGCGGGCCGGTCGCGGTCGGCTGCGCGGTGGCGGCGTCGACGGCGTTCGCGATCACCGTCTGGCCGGCGGCGGTCGGTGCCCCGGTGCGCAGCGGATCGGTCCCGGCGAACGGGGTGATCCAGGGCTGCCGGGCACAGGAGCTGTGGGCGACGAAGGCCCTGCGGACGTCGACGACGGTCACTCCCGCGGCCCGGGCCCGGTCGGTGAGAATGCCGTCGAGGCGGGTCACCGTGTCGTCGAGGCGACGCGCGGCGCCCGGGTCGGCGGCCCCCGCGGCGCAGGACAGTCCCTCCGTCAGCCGGGGGTAGGTGGTGAGGACGAGGCGCGCGCCCGGGGCACGTCGCCGGATGTCCGCGAACGAGCTGTCCAGTGCGGGCCCGAGCGCGGCGAGGGCGCGGTCGGTCCGGGCCGCCGCGGCGTCGCAGCGACCCGCCGTCGCTGCGGGGGTGCCGCCGGCGGCGCAGGCGCCCGCGAGCGCGCCGAGCCCGCTCGCGTCCGCGCCGACGGTGATCGTGACGCGGGTGACGGCCGGGGTCAGTGCGGTGAACTGGGTGTCCGGGCCACCGGAGGTCGACGCGCAGGCGCGGCTGGTCCAGGCGCCCGGGGCTAGCCGGGGTCCGGTCCGTGCCGGGTAGGACGCGACCGTCCGGCGGCAGGACGTCCCGTCGGCGCCCGCGGGATCGACGAGCGGGGCACCGCCCGCGGCCGTGCCCGCTGCCCAGGAGTCGCCGAGGGCGACGAGCGTCGTGGGCGCCGCGGCGCGAGGGGCCGCGTCCGCCGGACGGGTGGCCCTGGTGGTCGTGAGGGTGAGCGCGGTGACCGCCAGGCACAGTCCGGCGGTCAGGACACGGCGGCTCGGTCGCACGATCACTCCTGTCGACGATCGCTCGATGGGGACTCGAGTGTTGCCCGCCGCGCGCCCCGGCAGAAGATCAGTCCATCGACCGGATGACGGGCTGGACCTGAACCACGATCGAGGGTGCAGGCTCGTCGTCATGGAGCCCGCGCTGCCGCCGCTGCCCGACGACTGGACCAGTGCCCTCGCCGTCGCCGCCCACCCCGACGACCTCGAGTACGGGGTGTCCGCGGCCGTCGCGTCGTGGACCGCGACGGGGAAGCGGGTCACGTATCTGCTGGTCACGCGCGGGGAGGCCGGGATCGCGACGATGGCGCCCGAGGAGGCGGGGCCCGTGCGCGAGGCCGAGGAACGCGCCAGTGCGGCGGAGGTCGGGGTCGAGGACGTGCGCTTCCTCGACCACCGCGACGGGGTCGTCACCGAGGGCGTCGACCTGCGCCGCGACATCGCGCGCGTCATCCGTGCGGTGCGCCCGGACCTCGTGGTCGCGCTGAACCACGCCGAGCAGTGGCCGGGCCCGGACGGACGTCCCGTCGGCTGGAACTCGGCCGACCACCGCGCCGTCGGGCGGGCCACGATCGACGCGGTCGGCGACGCGGGCAACCGCTGGCTGCACCCGGAGCTCGTGAGGGAGGGCCTCGAGCCGCACGAGGCCCGCCACGTCGTCGTGGGTCACTCACCGGCGTCCGGGCACGCCGTCGACGTCACCGGGCACGTGGACCGGGCGGTCGCCTCGCTGACCCGTCAGCGGCTCTACCTGCAGGC
>NZ_DASXJD010000128.1:0-2192 GCF_036497585.1 Actinomycetospora sp.
GGCCCTCCCGGAGACCTTCGCCGTGCGGGCGCCCGGGTACTCCGGCCCGACGATGATGACCCAGTCCTGGCGCGACGCCGGGTTCCTGCACTGGGCCGTGGACCCGGACGACGTGGCGCCGATGCTTCCGCGCGGGGTGTACCCCGACGTGATCGGCGGAGCCACCTACGTCGGGCTGGTGCCGTTCCGGATGGTCGGCGCCGGCGCCCTGACAGGCCCGGCGGTGCCGTGGTTCGGGACGTTCCTGGAGACCAACGTCCGGCTCTACACCGTGGACGACACCGGCAGGCGCGGCATCGTCTTCCGCAGCCTCGACGCGTCCCGGCTGGCGGTGGTGCTGGGGGCGCAGGCGGGATTCGGGCTGCCCTACCGGTGGGCGCGGATGGACTTCCGGCACGCCGACGGCGAGGTCGTCTACCGGGCGGTCACGCGGCGCGGGGGCCACCGCAGCGTCGTCGCGTTGCGGCCGGGGGAGCCGGTCGACGGCGATCCGCTGGCGGACTTCCTCACCGCACGCTGGGGGCTGCACGAGGACCACGCAGGCCTGACCTGGTACGTGCCGAACGTCCACGAGCCCTGGCCGCTGCGCCGCGCCGAGCTCCTGGCCTGCGACGACGAGCTGGTCGCCGCGGCGGGATTCCCGGCGCTCGCCGGCCGGGCGCCGGACCTCGTGCACTACTCGCCGGGGGTCACGGTGCGCTTCGGGTTCCCGCGGTCCGCGCTGCGCCGACGCTCTCGGCCCGCGGTGGGTCAGGTGTTGGCGAGCCAGGCGGACCACTGCGCCGCGAGGCGCTCGGCGACCTCCGCCGCGGTGTCCCCGTAGAGGACGGCGCGGACCTCGTGGACCGGGCCGGTGCCCGTCGTCGCGAGGGTGGCGACGCCGGGGGCCGGGCCGTCGAGCAGGAGCAGGGCGGCGCTGTGGTGGTGGCCCGCGCGGCGTTCGAGGCAGGTGCCGGAGAGCTGCGGGACGCCGCGGAAGATCGTCAGCGGCTGGCGCGGCACGACGACCCCGACCTGAGCGAGGAACCGGGCGTGGGCGCGCTCGTGGCCGCTGTCCGCGGTGCGCCCGCGCGAAGGTCCCCAGGCGTGCACCCCGACGCCGGTCCCGGTGCGGCCGGGGAAGTGCTCGAGGTGAACGGCGAGCGTGGTGAGCGCGGTGCTCGCCCGTTCGCGCAGCGCCACGGCCTCGGCGTCCCACGCGGGTCCGGCGCCCGGAGCGGTCGTCGTGACCCGGACCGCCGTCGTGCCGTCGTCGTGGGACTCGATGCGCCACGTCGTCGTGACGACGACCTCCCCGCCGTCGACCGGGACGTCCGCCTCGGTGACGAGGCGGTGCGGCGGCTCGCGGTCGACGACGCGGACGGTGCCCCCGGCCCCGGTGGCGACGGCGATCGTGCCGTCGGCCCGGGCCTCGACCCCCGCCGGTTCCAGCCACACCCGGACGTCCGGAAGCTCCTCGACGGCGTCGTAGGCCTGCTCGAGGGTCGCCGTGACGACCACGCCGAGCTCGACGGCGTCGGCCGTGGTGGGGTCCCGCGTCACGTCAGCCGACCGCCGTGCCGACGAGGTGCCCGATGCCGTAGGTGACGGCGAGGCCGAGGGCACCGCCGATCACCACGCGCAGCACGGCCTTGCGGACCGAGCTGCCACCCAGGTTCGCCGACACCCAGCCCGCGATCCCGAGGGCGATGAGCACGGCCACGAACGTCACCGGCACGCGCCAGTCGGCGGGCGGCAGCAGGATCGCCAGCAGGGGGAGGATCCCGCCGAGGGTGAACGCCAGCGCGGACGCCCCGGCGGCCTGCCAGGGGCTGCTGAGCACCTCGGGGTCGATGCCGAGCTCCGCCTCCACGTGAGCGGCGAACGCGTCGTGGTCGGTGAGCTCGCGGGCCACCTGGGCGGCGGTCTCGTGGCTCAGGCCCTTCCCCTCATAGATCGCGGCCAGCTCGGCCAGCTCGTCCTGGGGGTCCTCGTCCAGTTCGCGTTGTTCCTTGGCGAGCATCGAGCGCTGCGAGTCGCGCTGGCTGGACACCGAGACGTACTCGCCGAGGGCCATCGACACCGCCCCCGCGACGAGGCCGGCGACGCCGGCGGTGAGGATCGGTGCGCGTTCGGCGGTCGCGCCGGCCACGCCGAGCACGATCCCCGCCACCGACACGATGCCGTCGTTCGCCCCGAGCACCGCGGCGCGG
>NZ_DASXJD010000129.1:0-4979 GCF_036497585.1 Actinomycetospora sp.
CGTCTCCGCCACCTCCAACCAGCGTCGCGGTCCCGCCACCCTCGCTGACGCCGGCCTCGGCCATCTCGACTTGTTCGTAGAACTCGGCGTTGCGCCAGACCGGACGCCGTGCCGCGCGTTCGCGGTAGGCGATCCAGGCCACGAAGGCCACGAACAACAGCACCAGGACGACGCCGGGGACCACGGTCAGCGCCCCGGTGACGGCGAACGCGTACATGACGAGCGGCGACGCGACGAACAGGACGAGATAGGACTTCGGGACCTCGAACTCGCACGGCGCGATGATCGCCGCGAGCGCGAGCACGATCCCGGTCATCGCGATCGTCGTCCCGATCACCGTGCCCAGCGCGGCTCGTTTGAGATCGTCGACGTTGAGCACGATCCCGTACGCGACGTCGTCGAACTCCATCGGGCGTCCGAGATCGAATTCGATGGTGATCGGCGCCACCCCGATGTGCAACGGGTTGACACATCCCCCGTGTGTGTGGCCGCCTCAGCCCGTGTTGCGCATCCCCGCCGAGATGCCGTTGACGGTCAGCAGCAGCGCCCGCTGCAGGTCCGGGTCGGGCTCGTCGACCTTCCGCCGCTCGGCCAGGGCGTGGACCTGCAGGTGGTGCAGCGGCTCGAGGTAGCTCTCGCGCACCTCGAGGGTCTGGCGCAGCAGCGGGTTGTTCGCCAGCAGCGCGTCGCCGGGGGAGAGCGCGAGGACCTGGCTCAGCGTCAGGGCGTGCTCGGTCTTGATGATCTCGAAGACGTCCTGCAGCTCGGGGTCGACGAGCTCGGAGACGTAGAACCCGGCGATGCGCATGTCGGTCTTCGCCAGCGTCATCTCGACGTTGGAGAGCAGGTTCGCGAAGAACGCCCAGTCGCGCATCTCGTCGATGACGTCGCCGTACCCGGCGTCGTGGGCGGCCTTCAGCCCGGACCCCAGCCCGAACCAGCCGGGCACGATCATCCGCGTCTGGGTCCACCCGAACACCCACGGGATCGCCCGCAGGTCGTCCAGCGAGGCCTGCCCGCCCGCGCCCGGACGCTTGCCGGGGCGGGAGCCGACGTTGAGCATCGACAGCTCGTCCACCGGCGTCGCCTGGGTGAAGAAGTTCGGCAGGCCCTCGTGGTCGATCAGCTCGGAGTAGGCCTGCTGCGCGGCGTCGGAGATGACGTCCATCGCCTCGTCCCAGCGCTTGAGCTGGTCGGCGGGCACCCGGCTGGTCTGGTGCAGCAGCGTCGCGTCGAGCACCGCCGAGAGCATGATCTCGAGGTTGTCCTCGGCCAGCGTCGGCAGCGAGTACTTGTCGGAGATGACCTCGCCCTGCTCGGTCACCTTCATCACCGCGTCGACGACGCCGTGCGGCTGCGCCGCGATCGCCTCGCCGGCGGGGCCACCGCCGCGACCGACCGAGCCGCCGCGGCCGTGGAAGAGGCGCAGCCGCACGCCGTGCTTGGCGGCGACGTCGCGCAGCTGGCGCTGGGCCTGGTGGATCGACCACTGGCTCGTCGTGAGCCCGGCGCCCTTGTTGGAGTCCGAGTAGCCCAGCATCATCTCCTGGACGTCGCCCCGCGCCGCGACGATCGCGCGGTACGACGGGTCGGAGAGCATCCCGTCGAGCAGGTCCCCGGAGATCTTCAGCTCGGTGGCGGTCTCGAACAGCGGGACGATGTCCAGCGACGAGACCGCCTGCTGACCGCCGTCCTCGGCCGCCGTGATCTCGATGAGCCCGGCCTCGCGGGCCAGGACGGCGACGGCGAGGACGTCGTCGACGTTCTGGGCCATCGACATGATGTAGGTGTGCAGGGACTCCTGCCCGTAGATCTCCTGGATGTCCCGGATGCAGTCGAAGACCTCGAGGGTCTCGCGGACGGAGCCGTCGGGTCGAGCTCCGCTGCGCTGCGTCTCCCTGGTGCCGTCGCCGATCTGCAGCCACGTCCGTGGGGCGAGCGCCCGCCGCCCGGCCAGCTCCTTCGACAGCACCTCGATGCGCCCGGAGTGGTCGAGCTCGGCGTACGGGGTCTCCAGCTCGCCGAGCCGGTCGAAGAGCGCCGCGAGGGCGGTGTGGTGGAAGTTGGTGTGCTCGCGGACGTCGACGCTCGCCAGGTGCAGCCCGACGGCGTTGGCGGTGCGCATGACGTCGCGCAGCATCCCGTCGGCGATCGTCTCGCCCTGGTGGGCGCGCAGCGAGCGGTCCATCACCGCGAGGTCGCGCAGGTACTCCTCCGAACCCAGGTAGTCCCGCCCCGGGACGTGGGGGGTGCCGTTCTGGTACCGGTCACGGGTGTTCTCCAGCCGCGAGTACACGTACGAGCACTTCAGCCGGTAGGGCTCCTCGGCATTGAGCCGGACGAAGCGGTCGTAGACCTCGGGGAGGTGGCGCCGGTCGCGGGCCAGGCTGCGCCGCAGGTCCTCCGAGACGCCCACCAGGCGCGTCGAGACCGACAGCTCCTGGACCAGCTCCTCGATCAGCCCGATCTGGATGCGCACCCCGCGCTCGGCGTAGATCCGCATGGCCTCGGTGGTGAGCTCGGCGGTGACGTTGGGGTTGCCGTCGCGGTCGCCGCCGACCCAGCAGCCCAGCACGAGCGGCCGGGCGCCGTCGGGCAGCGACAGCCCGACGCGCGCCAGCTCCTCGTCGAGCACCGTCAGCACCTGCGGCACGGCGTGCTGCCCCAGCTGCTCGAGGTAGTAGGCCACCGACCGGGCCTCGTCGAGCACCGTCGGGCGCTCGGGGCGGATCTCGTCGGTCTGCCAGATGAGGTCGACCAACCGGTGCAGCTTGGTCTCCTCGACCTCGTCGGGGAGGTCCTGGGACAGGATGTTCGCGATCCCGCGGAGCTTGCCCAGCACCGACTGGCGCTGCGCCTCGGTGGGGTGCGCGGTGAAGACCGGCTTGAGCTCCAGGCGGGACAGCGCGGTCGAGAGCTCGTCGGGGTCGGCCTGCGAGACGAGACGGTCCGCAAGCTGGTGGATGGGGCCCTCGCCGTCGTCGTGACGGGCCGCCCGCTCGGCGGCCCGATGGGTCTGCTCGGCGACGTTGGCCAGGTGGAAGTAGGTCGCGAAGGCGCGGGCGAGCACGGCCGCCGTGCCCGGGTCGAGGTCGGCGAGCAGGTCGCGGATCCCGGTGTCGCCCTTCTCCGGCAGCTCGCGCACCAGCCGGCGGACCTGCTCGACGAGCTCCAGCATCTCCTCGCCGTTCTGCCGGGCGAGGGTGCGGCCGAGCAGGGTCGAGAGCCGCCGGATGTCGGTGCGCAGCGCGGAGTGCTCGCTCTCGGAGGAGACGCCGCCCTCGGTGGGCACGGAGTCGGCGCGGGCGGTACGGCGGCCGGTGCTCATGCGGACGTCTCCTTCGCTGCTCTCGGTCAAGGACGCCCACGGCACCGGGGACGTGCACGATTGTGCCCCGCGGACGGGCTCGGGTAACCCGCCCGCGCACGTCGTCCCTCCCGCGCGGGCCCTCCGACCCTGCCCCGGCGCGCCGGATGCCCGGAGCGTCGCGGGAGTGGACGACGAGGTGACCGCGAGGGTCCAGGACGAACCGGCCCGTCTCAGGCCCGACGCGGGGCCCTTCACGGCGGTGTACCGGCGGTGCTTCGCCGGGATCGCCGCGTTCGCCGAGCTCGACGTGGTCGCCGCCGAGGAGCACCTCCTCGCGGCCGTGCGCCTCGCCCGGGAGTCCGCGGGGCGCCGGTCGCACGCCGCGCGGCTGGCGGGGGCCCTGCTCGGGGAGCTCCACCACGCGCGCGGCGAGCGCGAGGAGGCCGAGCGGCTCCTGGAGGAGAGCGGCGAGCTCGGCTCCGACAGCGGGGTCGTCGACGTCATGGTCGCGAGCTACGCCCTGCTGGGACGGGTCCGCGCGGAGCGGGGCGAGCGCGCCGGGGCGACGGCGCTGCTGGTGGAGGGCGACCGGGTGGCGCAGCGGCTCGGCCTGCCGCAGCTGCGCGCGGCCGTCGCGGCCGAGCGGGTCCGCCTGCTGCTCGCGACCGGGGACGTCGGGGAGGCCCGCCGGATCGTCGAGGAGATCCCCTGCGGCGCCGCCGAGGGAGTCGGGGTCGGGGCCGCCGTCGAGCGGATGCGCACGGGCGCCCTGGCCGCCGTGCTCGCGGCCGAGGGGGAGCACGGCCGGGCCGCGACGATGCTCGAGGACGCCGCGGCCGCGGCGGCGGCGCAGGGACAGGTGCGGGCCGAGGTCGAGGTGACGGTCGCGCTCGTCGGGTTGCTCGAGGGGGCCGGGCGCCAGCTCGCGGCGGAGCGGGCCCTCGCCGGCGTCGTCGGCCGGATCGCCGGTGCCGGGCTGCCGGGGCTCGTCGCGGACGGGGGCCCGCGGGTCCGGGCGGTGCTCGCCCGGCTGGCGGCGCGGGCCCGGGCCGGTCTCCTCCTGGTCGGCGGCGTGCGGCTGTGCCCGGCCGACCGGCTCGACGACCTGCTCGCCTCGGCGTTCGCCTCCCGGGCGCCCGTCCCCGACGTCTCGTCGGGCCTCACGGCGCGGGAGCTCGAGATCCTGCGGATGCTCGACGTGGGGCGGACCAACCAGGAGATCGCCGGCGAGCTCCGGGTCACTGTCAACACCGTGAAGTGGTACCTGAAGAACATCAACACCAAGCTCGGCGCCTCCAACCGCACCGAGGCGGTGTCGCTGGCCCGGGACCGCGGGGTGCTCGGGCGAGCTCGCGGGAGCACCCGCTCCTGCAGGCCCGTCGAGCGGCGGCACCGCGGCGAGGCGGTGCGGTCCTGACGGCTGAGGTCTGCGCCTCGCTCCAGGAGATCACCGGGCGCGGTCGTGCAGCGCCCGCCGCTCCACGGCGTTGCCGGCGAGCAGGAGCGCCTCGGCGTCGGCGAGGTCGGCCTCGTCGTCGCGCCCGAGCCGGCGCAGGAACGCGGCGCGCGCGGCCGCCAGGTAGTGGTACGACGCGAGCCGGGGTTCCTCGGCGAGCGGCCCCAACGCCTCGAGCCCTGCGGCCGGGCCCTCGGCGAACCCGACCGCGAC
>NZ_DASXJD010000130.1:0-21987 GCF_036497585.1 Actinomycetospora sp.
GAGGCCGAGGAGCCCCCACCGCGTCGGCCCGCCTCGGCCCAGGACCGCGCGCACGTTCTTCCAGCCCCCGGCGACGGAGGGCTCGGGCCGCTGGACGAGCGACGTGCGGTCGTCGTCGGGGTCGGGTCGAGGGCCCGTGCCGATGGAGAGGGCGGAACGCTGCGCCGGGCCACCTGCGGGCGGGCTCGGGCGGGGCGGCGGCACGGAGCCCGGCGGGGCCGTGAAGGGCGCGGAGAGCAGCCCGGGGGGACGGGCTGGCACCGATCCCAGATTTGCCGGGGGCGCCCCCTGCGTCGGGATGCCCGACTGCGGCGTTCCCGGACCGCGTCGCGGCCCCGCACCCTCTCCCGGGCGTGCTGCTCCGGGTGCTCCGTTCGCCAGCGTCATCGATCCCCCCGTTCGCCCCCCGTGATCGGGGCCCCGGAGCCGTCATCGCTCCGACACTCGAACGAGTTACACCCGAGACCACCCCGGTTACTGCGCGACGATGTCGAACCGCACCTGGCTGCCGCTCACCGAGGTGACGGTCGCCCGGAGCGACTGCGTGCCGCCGCCTCCCGTCGCGGTGCAGACGACCGAGGCGCCGACTCGGGCCGGGAGCGCGTCCGGGCAGGTCACCTGGCCCGGCGCGAGCCCCGACTGCGCCACGATCTGGCCCGCGACCGCGCTCGACGAGACGACCGGCGTCCGCAGCAGGACGTAGCCGACCCCGACCGCGGCCACCGTCAGGACCGCCCCGAGGACGATCGCGACCGTCCCCCGCCGATCCCCGTCGCGGCGGGCGACCACGCCGAGGACCAGGCCCACCGGGGCCAGCAGCACCGCGAGCACCAGCGCGACGACGCCCAGCCGTCCGCTTGTCGCGGCCGGGGCCTGCGGCGGCGGCACGACCGGTCCGCTCCCGACCCGCGGCTGCGGGATCGGCGGCGGCGAGGCGCCGCCGACGGGGGAGTGCGGGTCGGTCCGGTCAAACGGGGGTCGGCCGGCGGCGCGCGGGCGCGGCGGCGCTGCGGACCCGCGGCCCGGAGGAGCGACGAGGTGCAGCGGGCCCGCCGCGGCGGGGCGCGGGTCCCGCGGCGCCGGGCGGGCGGGGATCGTGTGGACGTCGTAGGTCCGCGCCTCGGTGGAGGAGCTCAGCCGCTCCATGACGGCGCGGGCGGCGGTGGCCAGCTCGCCCGCCGTCGTCGGGCGCTCCGCCGGGTCCTTGGCGAGCGCGCGCAGCACGACGTCGTCGAGCTCCGTCGGGACGGCGGCCGCGAGCGCGGACGGGCGGGCCGGCGCGTCCTCGAGGTGGCTGACCAGCACCTCCATCCGCTTGCCGACGAACGGCGCGTGCCCCACCAGCGTCTCGAAGAGCACGCACCCGAGGGCGTAGACGTCGAGGCGCTGGTCGAACGGCTCCCCGCGCAACTGCTCGGGCGCCATGTACGACGGCGTGCCGAGGGAGGTGCCCGTCGTGGTCAAGCGTGGCTGGTCGATGGCCTCGCGGATGTGGACGACGCCGAAGTCGGCGAGGTAGGCGAAGTCACGCGCGGCGAGCAGGACGTTCGAGGGCTTGACGTCGCGGTGCACGATCCCGGCCTCATGGGCCGCGTCGAGCGCGTCCGCGACCTGCTCGACGATCCCGACGGCCCGCTCCGCCGACAACGGCCCCTCCGCGGCGAGCAGCGAGCCCAGGTCGCGTCCCCGCACGAGGCGCATGTCGATGAACATGCGCTCGTCGATCACGCCGAAATCGTGGATCGGCACGACGTGCGGGGAGTCGAGGCGGGCGGCGATCCGGGACTCGCGGCGGAAGCGCTCGCGGACGTCGGGGTCGTCCTGGTCGTCGGCGAGGAGCCGCTTGAGGGCGACGGTGCGCTCGCGGGCGGTGTCGAAGGCCTCGTGGACCTCGCCCATCCCACCGCGCCCGAGCCGTGCCCCCACCTCGTACGGACCGAACTGCTCCGCCATCAACGCCTCACGTCGTGGTTCCCCCGAACCGCGGGGAAGCATAAACGGCGCGATCCCCGACGCCGACGTCCCGAGAGCGAGCGGAGAAACCCTGACCGATGGTCACCGTTTGTCGTGAGCCCCGGGCCGCCGGGCGTCGGTCAGGCCCCGACCGGGCGCTGCGGCGTCACCTGGGCGCCGCACGCCGCGCAGTGCGCGGCACCCGGGCGCAGCGCCGCCTGGCAGGTGCCGCACCGGGCGCCCGGGAGCTGGATCGGCGCGGTCACGCCCTCGGGGACCTGCTGCCCGCCCCACGGCTGCTGACCCCACTGCGGCTGCTGACCCCACTGCTGCGGCCGGCCGTACTGCTGCTGCGGGTACGGCGGCTGCGCGAACCCGACCGGCGGCGACATCGGGGCCGGGGTGGCCGAGGAGGGGACGCCGTCGAAGAAGCGGCGCGAGCTCTCGGCGCCCCACAGCAGCGCCGTGAGCGTCGCCGGGACGACGAGCGCCAGGAGGGCCGGGACGACGGACAGGGCTCCGCGGTCGGCGAGGGACCCGACGATCCCGAGGAGGCCGAAGGCGATGTCGATCCCGCAGAAGACGGTCGCGACGACGCGGGCGGCCCGGCTCCCGCGCCCGAGCGCGGTGGCGATCCAGAACCAGAGGCCCACGAAGGCCAGGGAGATCACGGCGACGACGATGAGCCCGCCGGAGAAGAACCCGATCAGCCCGCCGAACGCGGCGCCGAGGCCCGACGACTCCGTCCCCACGGCGCCGGCGGCGACGGAGGCCCCGGACACCAGCCCGAGGATCCCGAACACCAGCATCAGCGCGCTCCCGAGCGCGGCGATCGCGCTGAGCACCCAGATGATCACTTGGGCCGCGGTCACGGTCCCGGGTCGAACGTTCACGCCCTGCGTCATGGCTGTCCCCGCTCGTTCACGGCCGCGACACACGGGCCGAATGCCTGACGATCGCGGCACCGTCGTCCGGCGTTACCGGTTCCGCCGTCCGGGGCCGTCTCACGGAACCCCCAGGGTCGTTGGGCACACTGATGAAGATGCGTGGGACGGACGTCAGGGCGGCGCTGCGGTCGGCCCGGTGGGTGCTCGTGGTCCTCGTGCTGGTGGGCGCCGTGGGCGGGCTGCTCCTCGACCTCCGCCTCGACCGCTCACCGGTGAGCTCCACGGCACGGCTCGAGGTCTCCGACTCCAGCGGAGCGCCGGCTAACTCGGACTCCGCCCAGACGATGAACTCCTACATCACCAACCAGATGCCGACCTACGCCGCGATCGCGACCAGCGACAACGTCCTCGAACCCGCCGCGACGAGCACCGGGACCACCGTCGCCGCGCTGCGGCAGGAGGTCACGGCCACCTCGGCCGAGGACTCGACGACGCTCACCCTCGTCGTCAGGGCCGCGACCCCGGAGGCGGCGACCGCCGAGGCCGACGCCGTCGTCAAGTCCCTCAGCGGGGCGATCACGCAGCTCGAGACGCCCACCGGGCAGCCGCCCCGCGTCGTCGTCGCCACCAGCACCCCGCCCACCACGCCCGCCGGACGCTTCGTGCCGCCGATGGGCACGCTCGCGGCGGCCGGGGCGCTGGCCGGGGCCCTCGTCGTCCTCCTGGGCGCGCTGGCGTGGGCGACGACGCTGCCGCAGCGGGGGTGGCGACGGTTCTCGACGTGGCTGTTCCGGCGGCCCACCGCGGCCGAGCTCGCCCGCATCCCCGCGGCCGACCCGCACGAGCGCCGCGACGACCCGGAGCAGGCGCTGACGAGGATGGCCGGTCAGTGGCTCGCGAAGCTGCGCGGTCGCGGCTGACGACGGTGCCCGAGGGCGCGCGTGGTCAGCGCCGCCCCGCCCCACCCCGGTGGTTGGCGCCGCCCCGCGGACGCATGGGAACGCCCGCCTCGAGGCAGAGGCGGCGGACGTAGCCGTAGCTGCGTCCCATCCCGGCGCTGATCTCGCGGAGGCTCGAGCCCTCCTGGTACCGGCCCGCGACGAGGCGCCGCTCGGCGTCGCGCTCCATCGCTGGCTGTTCGGCGTGGATCGTGGACATTGGCCTCGTCCTCCCGTGCGGTCGGTGGCCCGACGCGGTGTCGTCCCCCGATGACCCACCCGGGCGGAGGGTCCGGCCCAGGGCCGGAAGTCCCTGCTCTGCCCGCAGGGTGGGCCCCGCCATCGACCGGGGGGACGCAGCGGACCGGCCCCGGGTGGGCGATCATCCCGGGGTGACGATCGGCGAGGCGGCCATCATCGCGGTCGCCGGCGTCTGGGCCGGGATGATCAACACGGTCGTCGGCTCCGGTACCCTCGTCACGTTCCCGGTGCTGCTGGCGCTCGGGTTCCCGCCGCTGACGGCCAACGTGTCCAACGGGCTGGGCCTGGTCCCGGGCTCGGTGACCGGGGCGATCGGCTACCGCCGGGAGCTGGCGGGCCTGCGGGGGCGGGTGTTCCGGCTGGCCGTCCCGACGGTCCTCGGCGGCCTGCTCGGCGCCCTGCTGCTCCTGGTGCTGCCCTCCGCGGCGTTCGACGCGGTGGTGCCGGTGCTCGTGGCGTTGGCCGTCGTGCTCGTCGTCGTCGGGCCGTGGGTGTCGCGCCGGGTGGCGCTGCGGAACCCGTCCGGCGAACCCCGGACCCAGGTGCGTCCGCCGCTGCTCGCCGCGGTGTTCGGCACCGGGGTCTACGGCGGCTACTTCGGCGCCGCGCAGGGCGTCCTGCTCATGGGTTTCCTCGGGATCCTGCTCGACGACGACCTGCAGCGGCACAACGCCGTCAAGAACGTCCTGGCGGCGCTCGCGAACCTGGTGTCGGGGATCGTGTTCGCCCTGGTCGCGCCGGTGTCCTGGCCGGTGGTCGGGCTGATCGCGGGCGGGTCGATCGTCGGGGGCGTGCTCGGCGCGCTGATCGGCCGCCGGCTGCCGCCGCTGGTGCTGCGCGGGGTCATCGTCGTGGTCGGGCTGGTGGCGTTCGTCCAGCTGGTGCTGCGCGGCTGACGCACGCAGGGCGTCGACGACGAGGTTTGGCCCGACGGCGTCGTCGGGCACGCTCTCCAGGAGAATCTTCAGCTCCCGAGGCCTTCGGAGACGACCATGGCGCGCCATCGTCGCTCGGCAGGAGTCGGTCCGGTCGCGGCAGCGTTCGCGGGCGCCCGGCCGCTGACCTCGCATCGGCGAGCGCGCGGTCCCGCCCGTGCCCGGACGGTCTCGATCCTGACCGCCGGCGCGCTCGCCGGGGGCGCGGCGATCGCCGCGGCGACCCTGCCGTGGTCGCACACCGCACCGCAGCCCGAGCCCCGGCGGGCGCCGCAGGACGATCACGCCGCGGGACCCGGCACCCGACAGGTGGGTCCCGTGTCGGCGCCGGGCGAGCGCGGCTCCCCGGCGGTGGCGGTGGTCCCCGCGCCCCGTACTGCCGAGCCCTCATCGATCCCGGCCCTCACCCATGCCAGCACCCGCTGGCGCGCCCACGCCGCGTCCGCCTTCCGTCCCGCCTCGTCGGCGTCCGGGAGTGCGGCGCCCCGCGTCGAGCACGGCGAGGTGTCGCTCCACCTGGCCCCCGGCGTGCGCCGGTGCGAGGTCGAGCCCGCCCTCCCGGCCGTCGACGAGGGCGACGAGCACCTCGTCTCGGTTGCCGTGCGCCTCGATCACCCGTCGTCCGGCCGCTCGGGGCGGCACGTCCTCCTCCGGTGGGAGAACGACGGCCCGGGCTCCGCGCCGGTCGATGTGCGGGTCCACGACGGCCGGCTCGTCCTGCACGGCGGCGACGGCCACCCGTCGGGGTCGCGCACCTTCACGAAGGACCTCGGGCACGCACCGGAAGGCGAGTGGACCCACCTGGCGGTCCGCGTCCGGTTCTCGGCGAACCCGGAGAAGGGCCGCGTCAGTGTCCGGCGCGACGGGCGGACGGTGGTCAAGGACCACCATCCCCGCGGCGGCACGCTCTACCCGGGCCAGCAGAGCTACCTCAAGGCCGGGCTGCGCCGGGAGGCCGGCACCAGCCACACGGCCCGGGCCACGATGCGCGACTGGCACGTGTCGGGCGTCCACCACAGCGGATCCCGGCCGTCCGGGAGCACCCAGCACGAGGGGCACTCCCGCTCCACGGGCACCCAGCAGTCCTCCTCGCACGGGCACGCCGGAGCCCGGCACAGTCGCTCCTGAGCGACGGCGACCTCCCAGTTGTCCGAATCGGTTCGGTTGGGGGGAGTGCGGCCCGGGAGGGTTGGCCGGAAAACGCAGAGGCTGTACAACTACGGGACGGCGCCTCATCGGCCACGGCAGGACCGGAAGAGAAGATCCTGTCCCCCGAGCGGGCGCCGAGCTCGGAACCCGGGAACCCACGCGGCATCGCCGTGCTGATGGCAGCGCCGTGGGTCTGCTCCAGTCACCGGTCGGCGGTGACTGCGGCCGAGACCGCCGCGACGGCGTTCGAGGTGCACGCCTGGTATCCCGGTGACCGAGCAACCGGACGCCCGCCCCGGTAGGCACCCCGTACACCCGGGGCGGGCGCCCGGACCCCGGGACCCGGGGATCGGGAACTGCGCCCCTCCCGGGCACGAGTGATGACACGCGGCGACCAGGGTTCGCGGTCCCTGTGGCAGACGCCCGGGTAAACAACTCGTGACGACTCGGTTGCGGGTGAGGCAGAGACATCCGCCGGGAATTCCAGAAGGCCCGGTCCGAGAGAGCTGCTACTCGTGAGTACCGCGCATTCTGGACCGTGTCGACGCGGAATGGCCAGGCGCGGGACCGCCTGACGTCACCAGGGCTTCATCGGCGTACGTACGGTGTAGGGCAATCTTCCCCCTCGTGCGTGGGGCGCGACGCGGCTTCCGGCATCCGTCCGTGTCCATTCGAGCCGTACTTCACATGCACTGGCCCGGGCCGGGGTACACACAGTCGCGCCACAGGCCGTAATCTCCTGGTCCGACAGTGAGGTCGACCGTGTACTTGCATGAGGCAACCGCATACGCAGAGTAACTGGGGGAGCGTAAATGCGGATCTGGTCGTCGGTTTCGACCTCTCACGCCGTGGCTAGAATCGCGGCGCCGGTCGTGCTGGGTGGGTGTGCCGTGCTCCTCGCGATTCGCGTAGCGAATCTCGGGTCCGGGATGATCCCGACAGACGCTGCCGAATCGGGAATCGTGGCGGGCGCCGCCATCGGGGGAATCTGCGTCGGGGCGCTCGCGGCGCGGTGGAGCGGTGCGGGCGCGAGTGTCCCGGCGATCGCCTACGGATCGGTGGTGCTCCCGATCGTTCTTTCGGCGCCTCCGGGAGCGGTCCGGCAGGGGGCGTCTCTCCTGGCGGCGGGACTGCTCGTCGTGGCCCTACGTGCCACGTGGCGTCGGATGGGGACCGCGTGGTTCCTGGTGCGCTTCGCGAGTGCGGTCGGCATCGGCGCGCTGCTGGGCTTCGACGGGATGCCCCGGCGCACCGCGGGTCTGGTCGTGACCCTTGCGACCGTCGGACTGCTCGCGGCGCTGCTCGCCGTGCTGTTCCACGAGCGCCGTCGTCGCGACCGTGACCGGGCGCGGCTGGCACAGGAGATGGAGGGGGCCGCGACGGAGCGCGACCACGAGATCCGCAACATCCTGGCGGGGGTCGCCGGCACCTCCCACCTGCTCGGAGGAAAGCGCACCGGTCTGAGCCAGGACGAGCGCGACCGCATCCGCGACGCGTTCGACGAAGAAATCGCGCGACTCTGGGCCCTCCTCGATCTCCGTGACCCCTGCGCGCGCCGTCCGGTGGCGGTGCACGAGCGGATCGACGTGGCGAAGATCGCCCGTGAGGTGGCGGACCTCTGGGGAGTGGGCGCCGACCTGTCCTTCTCGTCGGAAGCACGCAGCGTGTGGGGCAACTGCAGTCCTTCGGTGCTCAGATCCGCGCTGACCAACTGTCTGGCGAACTGCGCCCGACACGCTCCGGGCGCCCGGGTGTCGATCACGGTGCGGACGACCGGGACGCGAGCGCGGATCGAGGTCACCGACGACGGCCCCGGCCTGTCGGGCGAGATCGATCCCCGCCGGATGGCGGGGCCGAGCCGTGCAGGCGGCAGCGGAATCGGGCTGCGGGCGACTGCACGCCAGCTCGGTCGGTACGGCGGCACCATCATGGTGCGTCCGGCACCCGTCGGCGGTGCCCGCGCGGAGATCGAGGTCCCCGCCCTTCCGGCCGAGGCCCCCTACACCACGTTCCGGGCTTCATGACGGACCGGATCGTCCTTGTCGACGATCACCAGCTGATCGCGACGACGCTCGCCGCCGCGTTGCGGCAGGCGGGGTTCGACGTCCACTGGTGCGCGCTGCCCCCGGGCCGGAGCTCGATGCGCTGATCGACGGGCCGCCGGGCCTCGCCCTCCTCGATCTCGACCTGGGGGTGGACGCCGAGGGCACCCGGCTCGACGGCGTTGACCTGGTACGGCCCCTCGCCGCCGGCGGCTGGACCGTCGTCATGATCACCGGCGTCGCCGACGAGGAGCGGCTCGGCGACGCCCTGGCCGAGGGCGCGATCGGCTGGGTCCACAAGAACGAGGCGTTCGACGACCTCGTCGCCGCCTGCGCCGCCGCCGCCGAGGGCCGGCCGATCCTCCCCGTCGAGACGCGCCGGGTCATGCTGGCGAGACGACGATCCCGAGATGCCGAGCGGAGGGCCCACCAGGCGCTCCTCGACCGGCTCACTCCGCGCGAGCGCGAGGTGCTGCACGCGCTCTCGGAGGGCTCGCCGGTCGCGGACATCGCGAGCCGCTCCCACGTCTCCGTGGCGACCGTGCGCAGCCAGGTCCAGGCCATCCGGGAGAAGCTCGAGGTCGGGTCCCAGCTCGAGGCCGCAGCGCTCTACCGTGCCGGGCGCTGACCGTCGGCGCCATCCGCAATTTCGCGGACGGTCAAATGGTCAACCATGCCGATGAGCCGCCCGCCGCCGCTCGGTGAGGCTTGCCGTCGAAGCCCGGGCTCCACCGAACGGCCTCGATGTCGAGGTCGGGCCCGGGTTGCTTCGACCATGGCAGGCAGGCGCTCATGGACACGTCCACGATCCCCGTCAGTACCCCGTTGCCCCGCCCGGATTCGGTGCCCGTCCACGGCGCCCGTCGGCGCGTCGTCGTCACCGGGGGCGCCGGCTTCCTCGGGTCGCACCTCTGCGAGGCGCTGCTGCGCCGCGGCGACGAGGTGGTCTGCGTCGACGACCTCTCGACCGGTCGCCGCGAGAACCTCGACGGATTCTTCGCCGACCCCGCGTTCACCTTCGTGCAGGCCGACGTCAGCGAGGCATTCGTCATCGACGGCGCCGTCGACGCGGTGGCCCACCTGGCCAGTCCGGCGTCTCCGCCGGACTACCACCGACTCCCGCTCGAGACGCTCGCCGTCGGCAGCCGCGGCACCGAGAACGCGCTGAAGCTGGCGGTCGCGCACCGGGCGCGGTTCGTCCTCGCCTCGACCAGCGAGGTGTACGGAGACCCTCTCGTGCATCCCCAGACCGAGGACTACTGGGGAAACGTCAACTCCGTCGGACCCCGAAGCGTCTACGACGAGGCGAAGCGCTTCGCCGAGGCGCTCGCGTCCGCCTACGCCCGCACCGAGTCCGCCGACGTCGGCATCGTGCGCATCTTCAACACCTACGGACCGCGCATGCGACCCGAGGACGGGCGCGTGGTGTCGAGCTTCGTCGTCCAGGCTCTCAACGGCGACCCGCTCACCATCTACGGGGACGGTTCCCAGACCCGCAGCTTCTGCTACGTCGACGACCTCGTGGCCGGCCTGATGGCCATGCTCGACAGCACCGAGGCCGGGCCGGTGAACCTGGGGAATCCGCACGAGCGCACCGTCCGCGAGCTCGCGGACCTGGTCCTCACCATCACCCGGTCCGTCTCGCCGATCGACCACCAGCCGCTCCCGGTCGACGATCCCACCCGCCGGAAACCGGACATCACACGGGCGGGCGCCGCGCTGGGCTGGGTGCCCCAGGTCGATGCCGAGGACGGCCTGCGCCGCACCGTCGCCTGGTTCGCGGCACGCCCGCAGGCCGTCGCCCTCGCCGGGTCCGTCCTCGCCGGGCCCCAGACCGCCGAGCTCCCCGCCCCGCCGCGAGGCGAGCCGGCCCGTGCGAGCTGACCCGTATCCCGACTCCCCGGAGACCCCACCGTGACCGACCTCGACTCCCGCACCCGCGGCCGACGCACGGTCCGACTTGCGAGGACGAGCCCCGCCCCAGACCGCGCTCTGTGGCAAGACATCCGGCGGCTCTCGGACGGGAACGTCGTCGACATTCCCCCGAGCGGTCCGACGCTGTCCGGCCGTGCCGCGCCGATGCGGCCCTTCCGTGCGGTGACCTTCGTCCCGGCACTCGCCCGGCGCGACCGATGTGTCATGGTCGGCCTGACGGTCGGGTGGATCGCCTGCCTGGTGTGGTTCTGGACCTGGTGGTCCCAGCCCGAGCACCGGGTCAGCTGGATCGGCCTGCTGGTGAACAGCCTGGTGCTGCTCTACCTGTCGGTCGTGCCGGGCTACTTCATCCTGGCGGTGAACCGACTCCGGCGGGTCAACCCCGCACTGTCGATCCCGCCTCTGCGCGTGGCGTTCGTCGTGACCCGTGCGCCGTCCGAGCCCTGGTCGATGGCGCGGGGCACGTTGACCGCGATGCTCGCTCAGCGCTTCCCGCACCACTACGACGTGTGGCTCTGCGACGAGGACCCCGGCGACGAGGTGGTCGCCTGGTGCGACGAGCACGGGGTGCTCCTCTCCACCCGCCGCGGGGTCGAGGCGTACCACCGGTCGACGTGGCCTCGCCGGACCAGATGCAAGGAAGGCAACCTCGCCTACTTCTACGACCGCTGGGGCTACACGCTCTACGACGTCGTCTCGCAGCTGGACTGCGACCACGTCCCCTCGCCGACCTACCTCGCCGAGATGGTCCGACCCTTCGCCGACCCGGCGATCGGGTACGTCGCGGCGCCGAGCGTGTGCGACGCGAACGCCTCCCGTTCCTGGGCGGCACGGGGCCGGCTGCACAAGGAAGCCACCTTCCACGGGCCGGCGCAGCTCGGTCACAGCGACGGCCTGGCGCCGTCGTGCATCGGTTCGCACTACGCCGTGCGGACCGCCGCCCTCCGGGAGATCGGGGGCGTGGGTCCCGAGCTGGCGGAGGACTTCTCGACCAGCTTCCTGTTGAGCTCGGCAGGCTGGCAGGGCGCCTTCGCCATCGACGCGGAGGCCCGGGGCGAGGGACCGCAGACACTTCCCGCGATGCTGGTCCAGGAGTTCCAGTGGTCGCGCAGCCTGACGACCGTGCTGTTCGGCCTCGTGCCGCGTCATCTCGGGCGCATGCCCTGGCGGTTGCGACTGCGCTTCATGTTCGCGCTGCTCTTCTACGTCTCCCTGGCGGTCACGACCGTCGGCGGGCTCTCGCTGCCGCCGATCGCCGCGGTGACGGGACTGCCGTGGATCCACGTGAACTACGTGGCCTTCCTGCTGCACTGGTGGTCGATCTCGGCGTGGGTCCTCCTCATGGCGGTGCTGCTGAAACGACGGGGCCTCCTGCGCCCGCGTGACGCACCGATCATCAGCTGGGAGATCTGGCTCTACAGCCTGTCCCGGTGGCCGCTCGTGTCGTGGGGAGTGTGCGCGGCGGCCCTGCAGACGGTCCGACCGCGGTCGCTGACCTTCAAGGTGACGCCCAAGAGCGTCGACGGGCTGGAACCGCTGCCGACGCGGATCGCGGTGCCCTATGCGGTGATCGCCGTGGTGCTCGCGTCCGCCGCGCTCGTGGGCCAGGCCTCCACGTCCGCGGTCGGCTACGTCTTCCTCTGCCTGCTGGGGGCGACGACCTACCTCGTCGTGACCGGCGCTGTCTCGGTGCTGCACGCCACCGAGGCCGCCCGCCACTCAGGCGTGGGCCTGAGGCGTGCGCTGCGCAGCACGGTGGCGGGCCCCCTCCTGGTCACCGGGCTGACCGCCGTCCCCGTCCTCATCGCGCTCCTGCGCTTCCCGACCTACGCGGTCGCCGTCTTCTCGGGCGCGATCCCGTGACGATCTCTCACCACGAACGGAGACGACCCACCATGAACACCGCCCGCACTGTGCTCGTGACCGGAGGCGCCGGCTTCATCGGCAGCCACACCTGCGTCGAACTGCTCGAGCGCGGACACGACGTCATCACCGTCGACGACCACTCGAACAGCTCTCCGGTGGCGCTGGACCGCGTGCAGAAGCTCGCGGGACGCCCCCTGACCGCCTACACGGCCGACCTCCGCGACCGCGCGGCGCTCGACGCGGTGTTCGCCGCCCATCCCATCGACGCGGTGATCCACTTCGGGGCGAAGAAGGCGGTCAACGAATCCACCGAGATTCCCCTGGAGTACTTCGACGTCAACGTCGGCGGCACGAGCGCGCTCCTGCGCGCGATGGGTGCGCACGGTGTGCACGATCTCGTGTTCTCGTCGTCGTGCTCGATCTACGGCGAGACCACCCGGGTGCCGTTGACCGAGAGCGACCCGCCGCGGCCGACCAACCCCTACGCCCACTCCAAATGGATGGGTGAGCAGATGCTGGCCGACGTCTGCCGGCTCCTGCCCGAGCTGCGCGTCGCCGCGCTGCGCTACTTCAACCCGCTCGGGGCACACCCCTCGGGCGACCTGGGCGAGGACCCCACCGGAGTGCCCAACAACCTCCTGCCCTACGTGGCCCAGGTGGCCGTCGGCCGCCGGGAGCGGCTGCGCGTCTTCGGTGACGACTACCCGACCCCGGACGGGACCTGCGTACGCGACTACATCCACGTCCTCGACGTGGCCGGGGCCCACTGCCTCGCCCTCGATCGGCTCGTCGAGGGCCTGCAGGTCCTCAACCTCGGCACCGGGGTGGGCTCCTCCGTGCTCGACGTGGTCGCGGCCTTCGAGGCCGCGAGCGGGTGCTCCGTGCCCTACGAAGTGCAGGGCCGCCGCCCCGGCGACGTGGCGGTGCTCGTCGCCGACCCCTCCCGCGCGGAGTCCGTGCTCGGGTGGCACGCCACCCGCGATCTCACCGCCATGTGCGCCGATGCCTGGCGGTTCCAGCGCGCCAACCCGGCCGGCTACGCCGGCTGATCTCCCCTTCGTCCATCGCCGTCCCCACCTCCCGGGAGCACATCATGCGCATGACCGTCATCGGCACCGGTTACCTCGGTGCCGTCCACGCCGCCTGCATGGCCGACATCGGCCACGACGTCCTCGGCGTCGACGTCGACGAGGCCAAGCTCGCCGCGTTGGCCGCCGGGCGGACCCCGTTCTACGAACCGGGGCTGCAGGAGATCCTCGCCCGCACCGTCGCGTCGGGGAACCTCCGCTTCTCCACCTCGCTGGAGGAGGCGGCCGCCTTCGGGGAGGTGCACTTCCTGTGCGTGGGCACCCCGCAGCAGCCCGGCTCGGCGGCCGCGGACATGCGGCCGATCGAGGCCGTCGTCGAGGGGCTCGCCCCGCACCTGCACGAGGACTGCCTCGTCGTCGGGAAGTCGACCGTGCCGGTCGGCACCTCCGAGCGCCTCGCCGCCCGCATTCGCGAGCTCGCGCCGGTCGGCGCCCGCGCCGAGGTGGCGTGGAACCCCGAGTTCCTCTCCGAGAGCACCGCGGTCGAGGACACCCTGCGGCCCGACCGCATCGTGGTCGGCGTCGAGTCCCACCGCGCCGAGGCCATCCTCGGCGCGGTGTACACGACGATGCGCGAGGCCGGGACGCCGTACCTGGTCACGGACCGGACGACCGCCGAGCTGGTCAAGGTCTCGGCCAACGCGTTCCTCGCCACGAAGGTCTCGTTCGTCAACGCGATGGCCGAGGTCTGCGAGGCGACCGGCGGTGACGTCACGACGCTCGCCAAGGCCATCGGGTACGACCCGCGCATCGGGCACCGCTTCCTGGCCGCCGGTGTGGGATTCGGCGGCGGATGCCTGCCCAAGGACATCCGGGCGTTCGCCGCGCGCGGCGAGGAGCTCGGCTTCGGGGAGTCGCTGCGGTTCCTGCGGGACGTCGACGAGATCAACATGCGGGCGCGGCAGCGGACCGTCGACCGGGCGCGGGCGATGCTCGGCGGCCGGTTCCTCGGATGCCGGGTCGCCGTCCTCGGGGCCGCGTTCAAGTCCGGTAGTGACGATGTCCGCGACTCGCCCGCCCTCGCGGTCGCAGCCTCGATCCAGCTCCAGGGAGCGCACGTGCGGGTGCACGACCCGGAGGCACTCGAGAACGCCCGCGCGGCGTTCCCGTGCCTGGACTACGCCCGGGAACCGGAGAAGGCCTGCGAGGGCGCGCACCTCGTCCTGCACCTGACCGACTGGGCCGAGTACCGCGACCTCAACCCGGCCGAGCTCGTGACGGTCGTCGACACCCCTCGGTTGCTCGACGCCCGCAACACGCTCGATCTCGAGCACTGGCGTACCCACGGCTGGGACGTCGGCGCGCTCGGCCGCCGGCCGATCGCCGCCTGACATCCCCGGGGGAGCGCCGTCGCTGTCGCCACCCCGGGTGGCCCAGCCACCATCCGGTCCGTCCGTGAGGAGTACTTCCGTGACAGTCTCGCTCTTCGCGGTGCTCGCGTCCGGCTTCGCGCTCGCCGCCTACACCGCCGCCGTCCTGCCGGTGCGTGTCGGTCGCGGCTGGCGCTCACCCGGCGTCGTCCGCCGCTCGGTGGTGGTGGCCTGCCTGCTCATGACGGGTCTCAACGCGGGCGTCGCTGCCGCGCCGGACGACCTGGCCACCTCGCCGGCGATCCTGGCCGGCGATCTGGTCGTCCTCTGCGGCGGCGTCGTGGCGCTCCGGAGCGCCCGACTGGTGGCTCACCCGACGTGCCTGCCGCGGCGCATCGTCGCGGTCAGCGCCCATCCCGACGATCTCGAGCTGGGCTGCGGCGGGGCGATCGCCAAGTTCGTCGACTCCGGACACGAGGTGCACAGCGTGGTCATGTCGGGCGGACGCAACGGCGGTGGACTGGCGCGCCAGGACGAGGCCGCCGCGGGAGGGGACTTCCTCGGCGTCACCAGCCTCGTCGTGCTGGACCTTCCCGACAGTTGCCTACCCGATCACGGGCCCGCGATGATCCGGGCGATCGAGGACGCGCTGGACCGCTACAACCCGGACCTGGTGCTGACCCACTCCGCGCACGACCGCCACCAGGACCACGAGGCGGTCCACCAGGCGACCGTCCGGGCGGCCCGGGGGCACCCCTCGATCCTCTCGTTCGAGAGCCCCTCGGCCAGCGACGAGTTCACTCCCCAGGTGTTCGTCGACATCGACCAGTACGTCGACACCAAGGTCGAGGCCGTGGGACGGCACGACAGCCAGGGCTCGAAGCCCTACATGCGGCCCGAGCACGTCCGGGCGCTGGCCGTGGTGCGGGGCCGGCAGGGCCGGGTGCGCCACGCCGAGGGCTTCGAGGCCGTGCGGGTGCTCGATTCGCGCATCGGGCCGTGAGCCGCCGCGACAGGATGACACTGCTCGGGATGCTGGTGGTGGTGCTCGTCGTGCTGACGATCGTGACGACGGTCGCCGTCGCCCTCGGGCAGAACCCGCGGTCGGGCCGGCTCCCGATCCGGGGCGCCGACATCTCGTTCACGCTGCAGGAGGAGCGTGCCGGCACCGAGTACCGCGACGAGGGCGTGGCCGCGCCCCTCGAGCGCATCATGGCCGATCACGGAGCCACGGCCGTCCGGCTGCGGGTGTGGGTCGACCCGCCCGCCGGCACCAGCGATCTGGCCTCCGCACTCGTCCTCGCCCGGCGCGCCCACGAGGTGGGCCTCGCCGTGATCGTGGACCTGCACTACTCCGACACCTGGGCCGACCACAGCCGCCAGGACCCACCGGCGCGATGGCGGGGCCTGGACCTCGCGGATCTCGCCGACACCGTGCGGTCCTACACGCGCGACACGTTGGCCGCGTTCCGCCGCCAGGGCACGCCCGTCGAGATCGTGCAGGTGGGGAACGAGATCTCCCACGGCATGCTCTGGCCCGCCGGCTGGGTCGGGCCCGGCGACGACGCCGACTGGGGCCCCTTCCTGACGCTGCTGCGGGCCGGCGTGGCCGGAGCACGCGACGGCGCGCCGACCGCCCGGGTCATGCTGCACGTCGACAGCGGCGGCGACCCGGTCACCACCGGCCGTTTCCTGGACCATGTCGGCGCCGCGGGCATCCCGTTCGACATCCTCGGGCTGTCCTACTACCCGTTCTGGAACGGCTCGCTCGATCAGCTCGGCCGCACGCTCGAGGAGGTCGCCGCCCGCGGCCGCGACGTCCTCGTCGCGGAGACCGCCTACCCGTGGACCCTCGAGCAGGGCGACCATGTCGAGAACATCGTGACCTCGGCGGACCAGCTGGCCGACGGCGGGCGATTCCCTCCGACCCCCGAGGGCCAGGCCGCCTACTACGACGCGCTGCGCACCGCGATCGCTCGCGTGCCGGGCGGCCACGGCCTCGGCTTCCTGGCCTGGGAACCGGGCTGGCTGCCGCCCGTGGGGTGGGCTGCGGGGGAGGGCGACCACCACGCCAACCTCGGCATGTTCGGCTGGAACGGTGAGGGTCTGCCCTCCCTGCGCGCGTTCGGACGGCCGTGAGGCCCGAGACCCACCCCTCAGGGCCGAGCGCCGACGTCTCAGCAGGGAGGCCGAGCACCGCTGGCGGGCTGGGTGCCGTCGATCTCCCTACGCGAGGGAGCCCACGAAGAAGTCGCGCAGGCCGCGTCCCCGCACGCTCCCGTGGCCGGTGCACGGGTCCCAGCCCTTGCCGGCCGGATAGCCCGAGACCGCCGGGCCGAGGTCGGGGGCCTTCGGCGTCGAGTTGTCCCCGTCGGTGATGTCGCGGACGAGGTCGTCGAGCTGCGAGGCACTGGCGGCGTACAGCGAGATCGGGAACTTCGCCCCGATCGGCGTGGGCGTGGCCTGGTTGATCAGCGCGACCAGCCCGGCGTAGAGCGGCGCGACGGCGCTCGTGCCGCCGACCGGCCCCCAGTTCCCGTTGACCAGGATGACGTAGCCGGTGGCGATGTCGGCGTTGCCCGCGACGTCGGGCACGCCCCGGCCGGCGAACCCGTCGACGACGAGCAGGTCCGGCTCGTCGACGCGCTGCCAGTGCGGCGTCGGGAAGATGCGGCTGACGCCGCCGCCGGTCGCCCAGCCGTCGTGGTCGTTCCACACCGTCTCGGCGGTGATCTGCGACGAGGCACCGGTGAGGGCCGTCCCGCCGCAGGCCACGACGTGCGGGCTCGCCGCGGGGTAGTCGACGCGCCGCTCCCCGTCCTTCCGGCGTGACGCGTCGCCCGCGCCGTGGTCGCCGGCGGCGCAGAGCACCGTGACACCGAGCGCCGCGGCGTCGGCGAAGGCCTCCTCCATCGCCGTGCGCGCCTGGACGGTCCAGTCGTCCTCCGGGCCGCCCCAGCTGATGCTGACGACCGAGGGGTTGTTGGCGCTGTCGTGCACGGCCGTGGAGATCGCGTCGACGAAGCCCTGGTCGGAGTTGGGTGCGAAGTACACGGCGACCGTGGCCTTCTGGGCGATGGTCGCCGCGATCTCGATGTCAAGCAGCACCTCTCCGTCCGCCTCGTCCCCGGGGCTGTTCTTACCGCCGTCCACGCCCACCGACAGGATCTTCGGCCGCTTCACGCCGATCTTGGCGAAGTAGCCGTCGAGGTCGGGGTCGGTGTAACCCCCGCCGAACTCGAGGATGGCGATGGTCTGCCCGGAGCCGTCGAGGTCGGTCGGGAAGTCGTAGAGCTCCGCCACGTGCGTGGTCCACAGCGGCTGCGGCTTCGGCTTGGTGGCCGCGTGGGCGGAGGCCGCGGGCGGATCGGGCAGCAGCGTGCTCGCGGGAGCCCCCGGGTCCGGGAGATCGCCCTCGGTGATCGTGTCGCCCTGCTGCAGGTGTGCTCGGCTCTGCCGGCGGTCGTCGAGGCCGAGCACCGCGGTGGCGTACTCGGCGAGCTGGGCCGGGAGCTGCACCTGTCCCTCGCGCCCGCGGTAGGTCGCCCCGTGGGCCTGGTAGCGCCCCAGGCTCACGCCGAACGCGGCCTGGGCCTGGCGCGTCGTGCCGGTCGCGGTGACCGTGCGGCGGGCGAGGTCGGTGCTGACCTCGAGGCCCGCGTTCTCGAGGTAGCGCTGGACCGCGTCCGCCTCGTCGGGATCGGCGCCGGCGAGCTCGGCGAACCGGCGGCGACGCTCCGTCGGGTTCGCCTCGCGCACCGCGCCCAGGTCGGCGTCGGCGCGCCGGCGCAGCACGACGGTGACGCTCACCTGGTCGTCGGGTGCGACGTCCTCCACGCGCTCGGCCCCCACGACCGGCGTGCGGTCGCTGCCCGGAAGCGGAACGAGGTCGTGGTCTTGCGGCGTCTTGGCCATCTCGGGTCCCCCTGTCAACTGTTTCCCCGGATGGCTACACAGCGTAGTAATTTTCCTGCACTGATCGCCATCTAGTCACTCGAACAGCAATATCGCTCGGCTGAACCGGTGACCCCGCGTTCCGAGTCAGCTGTCCGGTTCGGGCCCATTCTCGCGGGCAGCGACTCCCGGGAGGTGCCATTCGTGGAAGAACGTGGCGATCGTGTGGCCCGGGGAAGCGGACATCGGGCCCTCCTCAAGACGGCCGGCGTCGGCCTTGCTCGGTACACCAGACGCCCCACCCTGTGTCGTGCAAGTGCATGGGGTCGTCGGCCGTGTGTCGGGCCACGATGAGGCCGTGAAGCTGAGCCGCCGGCTCCTCGCCGGCCGGGCACCGCCTGCCCGATCACCCGAGCCGCCGCGTGCCGGGCTCCCTGGTGGGGCGAGGACCAGGGCCGGGCCGACCGGGCGCCACCGACGCCGGCGTCCGCGCGGTGGCCCCCTGGTCGTCGTGCTCGCCCTCGCTCTGGTCGTGTTCGCCGCTGCGCTGGTGGGGACCGCCCTGGCAGCGCCCTCCGAAGTCGCCCCACCGACGCGGGCCGGCGCCCCGGCACAGCCTCCCGCGCCGTCCACCGTGGTGTCCTTGACCTTCGACGACGGCAACGCCGACCAGCTGGGGCTGCTGAGCGCGCTCGAGGCGCACGGCCTGCACGGCACCTTCTACATCGTCACCGGGGTGACCGGGCAACCCGACTACCTGACCCAGCAGGACCTGGCCCGGATCGCGGCAGCCGGCAACGAGATCGGCGGGCACACCGTCTCGCACCCCCAGCTGACTGCCGACGACCCGGCCGAGCAGGCACGCCAGATCTGTGACGGTCGGGCCACGCTGGCCCAATGGGGCTACCACCCGATCTCGTTCGCCTACCCCTACGGCGCCCACGACCCGGCGGTCGAGGCGGCCGTCCGCGACTGCGGCTATGCCAGCGCCCGCGCCGTGGGCGGGCTCGGGATCGCCGGGCCGACCTGCCCGACCTGTCACACCGCGGAGAGCGTGCCGCCGTCCGACCCGTACGCCGTTCGCACGGCCGCTCAGGTCACCGACACCACGACGCTGGCCGACCTGCAGCGGAACGTGGTGAACGCGGAGAACACCGGCGGGGGTTGGGTGCCGTTCATCTTCCACCACGAGTCGTGCAGCGTCGGTTGCGGCAGCGGCGACCTCGCGAGCACGCCGGCGCTGCTCGACCAGTTCGCCGCGTGGCTGGTCGGCCAGCAGCAGCAGGGGCGGGTCGCGGTGCGCACCGTCGGCCAGGTGGTCGGTCAGCCCGATGGACCGGTTCACACCTCCCCGGCCTCGACACGTCCCGACGTCGCCAACCCGACCCTGACCGCCGGCAACGCCACGACACCCGACTGCTGGCAGACGGCCGGTTTCGGGACGAACACCGCGACCTACCGTCGCGACGGGCCTGCTGCCGGCCAGCCGGCCGCCGAGACGATCACGATGACGTCACAGACCGACGGCGACGCGACATTGCTGCCCCGGCTCGACCTCGGCCAGTGCACCGCGTGGACGCAACGGGGGCTGGTGGTCGACACGGACGCCTCGTACCGCTCGTCGGTGCCCACGCAATTCTCGGTCTACCTGCGTGACGGCGCCGGCGCGTGGACGTACTGGACCTCGAGCCCGTGGATGGACCCCTCCGACACGTGGCAGAAAGCGTCGTGGACCACGCCGCCGACGCCACCGGACGCCACCGGCGTCGCCGCCGGGCTGATCATCGAGAAGGTGGGCACGCTGTCGACCACGAACTACCGCATCGGTCCGGTACTGCCCCCGCAGAGGCCACCCCACTCGTGATCGCCTGGCACCTGACGGGGGTCACATCACATGAAGGGGCATGCAGATCGGATTGTTGGGCAGTGGCGTCGTCGCGCAGACACTCGGGCGGGGCTGGGCCCGTCACGGCCACCAGATCCACCTCGGGACGAGCGACCCGGCGCGCCCGGAGTTGCGGGCGTGGTCTGAGGAGACCGGACAGACCGTGACGGGGTTCGCCGACGCGGCCCGCGCCGGACGAGCTGGTGGTCCTGGCTCTGCGGGGCAGGACCGCCGACCATGTTCCTGGCGGGCGACGAGGACGCCAAGAAGGCGGTGACGGAGCTGCTGGTCTCGACGGGCTGGGACACCGCCGACCTGGGAGACATCACCGCCGCGCGGGAGCTCGAGGCCATGTGCCTGGCGTGGGTCCGGTACGGCGCGCGCACCGGGACCTGCGGCCACGCCTTCAAGCTCCTGCGCTAGCGGGCGGCACGGCGCCGACCACTGGCGTCGTCGGCCGCGGCCCCGACGATGACCGAGGGAATCGGTCCGGAGAGTGGCTCGGACCGGGGCACCCATCACCGGGCGCTTGTGACCACCAGCGGTACAGCGGGCTGCCCCGGCCGACAGTCGGGCAGGGTGGTGTCACCGTCGACCTGGAGATACAGCAGGGTCGCGTACGTTTCGTCGGCGGTCCGCACCCAGACCGACGTTCCCTGGAAGCGGGGCGCGCCCTCGGAGACCAGTTCGCCAGGGAGGGCGCAGTCCACGAAAAGGGTCGTGCCATCCGCAGCTCTGCGAAGGACCTCGGACGACGTGGAGGGTGCAGTTCGCAGGGCGAGCCCGCGGGAACCGCTCAGGACGACCCGGGCTGTCACCCGGGTACCGGCCGAGGAAGTAGGCGGGCCCGGCGGCGGAGCCAGCCGGGTACCTGGCTGAGCCGGAACCGGCGGAGCAGGCTGAGCCGGCAACGGTGGTGCCTGAGGAGGAACCGGTGCATGGGCCGGGCCCTGAGGGGGAGCTGGTGCAAGCGCCGGGCCCTGAGGGTTGCCCCGGTCCTGTGACCCCTGGTCGGACCGCGGTGAGTCGTCGGCCGGTGGCGCCGATGCGGTCGAGCTTCCGCCCGACGGCGGATCGCCGACCCGGACTTCCTGCGACGCGCCTGCGCCTGCTCCGCCGTCGACACCACAAGAGCTGATCGACAGGGATCCGAGCAGCAGAATGCATCCGATGCCCCGGCGAAAGTGTGGTCCCCGCCGCGATGGGACCAGGCCACCCCCCATGGCTCCTCCTCCGAACACTTGCCCAATCCTTGGGGCAATGCGATGGACTCTTGGTCAACTGACCGGCATGGCGTGTGTGATGATCAGCATCCGTGCGTCACCCACCACCCCCAGCCGACGATGGGCCAGCGCCTTGCGGGCCTCCAGGAGCAGATGAACCGACGGAGCTGTTGGGCTGCGGTGTCGTCGATGCCGCAGGGCTGGGGTTGTTGACCTGACTGACCACGAACGTCGCGATGGCGACGATGGCGGCCGCCTGGGCGAGAACGAAGGCCACCTGGGTCCTCAGGTTCTGCATCCCGTAGGTGACCGCAAGAGCATTGCGTCGCGGGGTCCAGAAGCGGTTGGTCGGCTGGAGCGAACGGAGATCCATGGCGAGACCGACGATTGTCATCCCGGCCCAGAAGGTCACCGCTTCGATGAGGAGGGGAACGGCGTCGGGCACGTTGATCTGGTCGCCGAGCAACGAGGTCGTCAGGTAGACGACCGGTGTGATCGCGTACAACGCCGCCGGCAGCAGGACCTTGATGGGACCGTGGTGGCCCGGCAGGTACGGCCATGCCAGTCCGATGGCGAAACCAGCGACCGTCCAGGTGCCGAAGATGCTGATCGCCTGGACGC
>NZ_DASXJD010000131.1:0-15259 GCF_036497585.1 Actinomycetospora sp.
GTCGTCCGCGGCACCGTCGGCGACCGCGACGGGCCGGTCCGCCGAGGCCGGCACCACCTCGCCGGCGACCCCGGCCACGCCCCCGCCCGCCGTCTCTACGAGCGGGCGGCGTTCGCTCCCCTGCCGGTCACCCGGTACTTCCGCCGGACCGCTCCGCCTGCGCCACCCGCTCGATCACCGTGAGCACGCTGTCCGGGTTCAGCGACATCGAGTCGATCCCCTGCTCGACGAGGAACTCGGCCAGGTCCGGGTGGTCGCTCGGCCCCTGCCCGCAGATGCCGACGTAGCGATCGTTCGCATGCGCCGTCTCGATCAGCATCGAGATCATCTTCTTGACGGCCGGGCTGCGCTCGTCGAAGAGGTGCGCGAGGCGGTCGTCGTCGCGCCCGATCCCGAGCGTGAGCTGGGTCAGGTCGTTCAAGCCGATCGAGAAGCCGTCGAAGCGCTCGGAGAACTCGTCGGCCTGCAGCACGTTCGACGGGATCTCCGCCATCACGTACACCTGCAGCTCGTCGCGCCCGCGCTCGAGGCCGTGCTTCTTCATCGTCTCCAGCACCCGGTCGGCCTCCTCCGGCGTGCGGCAGAAGGGGACCATGACGATGACGTTGGTGAAGCCCATGTCCACCCGCACCCGCGAGAGGGCTCGGCACTCCAGCGCGAAGGCCTCCTCGTAGTCCTCGCTGTAGTAGCGCGAGGCCCCGCGCCAGCCCAGCATCGGGTTCTCCTCGTCGGGCTCGAACGCCGTCCCGCCGATGAGGCCCGCGTACTCGTTCGTCTTGAAGTCCGAGAGCCGGACGACGACGGGCTCCGGGTACTGCGACGCCGCGATCACGCCGATCCCGCGGGCCATCTGCTCGACGAAGTACTCGGCGTTGTCGTCGTAGCCCGCCGTGAGCTCCTCGATCTGCGCCCGGGCGTGGTCGTCGACCTGGTCGGGGTGCAGCAGCGCCAGCGGGTGCGCCTGGATCACGTTGTTGACCAGGTACTCGACCCGGGCCAACCCGATGCCGTGCGCGGGCAGCCGCCACCACTGCATCGCCGCGGCCGGGCTCCCGATGTTCATCATGACCCGGGTCTTCGTCTCCGGGACGTCGTCGAGGTCGAGGTCCTCCACGGTGTAGTCGAGGATGCCGTCGTAGACGTAGCCCTCGTCGCCCTCGGTGCAGGAGATGGTGACCTCGCGGCCGTCCTCGAGCGTCTCCGTCGCGTCGCCGGTCCCGACGACGGCGGGCACGCCCAGCTCGCGGGACACGATGGCGGCGTGCGAGGTCCGCCCCCCGCGGTCGGTGACGATCGCCGCGGCCTTGCGCATGATCGGCACCCAGTCCGGGTCGGTCATCTCCGTGACGAGGACCTTGCCCTCCTCGAAGGTGTCGATGTCGTCGGCCGACGCGATGCGCTGCACCTCGCCGGCCGCGACCGCCTGGCCGATGGCCAGGCCGGAGACGACGACGTCGCCGGTCCCCTCGAGCCGGTAGGTCTGCAGCGTGCCCGCGCCCGCGTTCGACTGGACGGTCTCCGGACGTGCCTGCACCACGAACAGCTCGCCGCTGCGGCCGTCACGGGCCCACTCGATGTCCATCGGCCGGTCGTAGTGCTTCTCGATGGTGACACCCCAGCGGGCGAGGGCGAGGACGTCGTCGTCGGAGAGGACGAAGCGGCTGCGGTGCTCGGCGGGGGTGTCGACGTTCTCGGTGGTGTCGCCCGCCGAATCTTCCGACTCGGCGTACTGCAGCGTCTTCTCCTTCGCCCCGACCGTCTTCGCGATGATCGGGACCAGGTTCTCCTTCTCCAGGAACGGCTTGTAGACCGTGTACTGGTCGGGGGTCACCTCGCCGCCGACGACGTTCTCCCCGAGGCCCCAGGCCGCGTTGATGACGATCGTGTCGGGGAAGCCGGTGTCGGAGTCGATCGTGAACATGACACCGGCGCTACCGGTGTCGGAGCGGACCATCTTCTGGACGCCGACCGAGAGCGCCAGGTCCAGGTGGTCGTAGCCCTGCTCGGTGCGGTAGCTGATCGCGCGGTCGGTGAACACCGAGGCGTAGCAGTCCTTGCACGCGCGCAGCAGGTCGTCGGCGCCGGTGATGTTGAGGTAGGTGTCCTGCTGGCCGGCGAAGCTCGCGTCGGGCAGGTCCTCGGCGGTGGCGCTGGACCGGACGGCGACGTCGACGTCGTCGGTGTCGTAGCGGCGGGAGAGCTCGGCGTAGGCCTCGCGGATCGCGTCCGCGGTGTCGCCGGGGAACTCCGCCTTGGCGAACTCCTCGCGGATCGCGGCGCCGACCTCGGCGAGCTTGTCGCCGTTCGGGTCCAGGCCGTCGAGCAGCTCGCGGATGCGGTCGTCCAGGCCGTTGGCGGACAGGAAGGCGCGGTAGGCCTCGGACGTCGTCGCGAACCCGCCGGGCACCCGGACCCCCGCCCGGTCCAGGTTCTGGATCATCTCGCCGAGCGAGGAGTTCTTGCCGCCGACGGCGTCGGTGTCCTCCGACGACAGCGTCTCCAGCCAGCGCACGTGATCCATCTCGGTCCTCCCGTCGCGGTCCGCGCCTCGCCACGCGGCATCCGACCAGCGACCTGACATTCCCCTCGTCAGCGAGGCGAGAAACCGTCCCCGGCGGGAACATGGACGAATGGACAGGTCACGTGACGCCGTGGCCCGCCGGTACGGCGAGCACCTCACCGACCGCGATCTGCTCGCCCTGACCGGCGACCACCCCGACCAGGTCGACGCGCTGCGACGGCGCCCCGAGCTGGTGCTCGACCTCCTCGACCGGCCCACGGTGGCCGACGCCGTGCTCACCGCCGTGCACGACGAGGGCGAACGGTTCCGCTACGTCTCGCCCTTCCTCGTGTTCGCGGCCGCCGTGCACCGGGCGGCCGGGTCGCTGGTGGGGCAGGCCGCGGTGGTCGACCGCACCGCCCCGCGCTCGCGGCTCCCGATCCTCGACGGGCCCGTCATCGCCGCCTTCGCCGCCGACCCCGCCCACCGGCTCTTCCTCGCCGAGCTCCTCGCCTCCTACGCCCGCCTCGCGTCCGGGGTGGTGTGGCGCCGCGGGGAGCGAGGCTGGCAGCGGCGGCGCTGGGACGAGCTGGACCTTCCGCGTCTCGCCGAGCTCCTCGCCGACGTGCCCGCCCAGGACCGGCCCGGGGTGTGGCGGAGGATCGGCGACGGCGCGCTCTTCCTCGCCGGCGTGTATCCCGAGTACGCCGAGCGGACCTACGGCGGGGCGGGCTCGACGCGCCTGTCGCGGGCCACCGGGCTGCACCTGCGCGGTGAGGGACCGGTCGGCGAGCTCCTCGAGGACCTCGCCGGGCGGGCCTACCGGCAGACACGGGGGGCGGTGCCGCCGGGGGTCGTGGACTCCCCGCGGTCGGCCCGCCGGCTGCTCACGATCGTCGCCGACCGCTACCTGCACCGCGACGCCGTCGTCGGGCCCTCCTGATCCCGGACGGCCGCGGCCGGGTTTCGACCGAAGGTGCCCTTCGTTCGGACTGGGCCGGGGAACGCGATTCTGGCGAGGGGCGCCCACGGCCGATCTAGTCGACCGAAGGTGCCCTTCGCTCGAATCGGGGCCCGGCCGCTCCCCACGGATGATGTGCCACACGTCACGCCGCGCCCTGTCACGCGCGCATGCTCCCCCCGGTCTTCTCCCCCGACGACCAACGGGCGAGGAGAGGTCAGGCCATGACGGCGACAGGGGTTCTCGGGACGGCGGGTGCGCGACGCGGGCGCGAGCGGGCGCGCGTGGTGGTGCTCGGCGGGGGCTACGGCGGGCAGCTCGCCGCCCAGGCACTCGCCCGGCGCACCGACGCGGCGGTGACGCTGGTGAACGACGGCGACCGGTTCGTCCAGCGGATACGGCTGCACGAGCTCGCGAGCGGCCGACCGGTCGAGGCGCCCCGGTTCGCCGATCTGCTGGCCGGCACCGGGGTGGCGTTCGTCGACGACCGGGTGGTCGACCTCGACCTCGCCGCCCGCAAGGTGCAGCTGCGCGACGGGGCGCCGCTCGACTACGACGTCCTCGTCCACGCCCTCGGCAGTCACACCGCGGTCCCCGAGCACGCCCACGACGTCTCCACCCCCGACGGCGCGGCCCGGCTGGCGGTGCGGCTGGCGGACGACGGGGTGCGGCGGGTCGCGGTCGTCGGGGCGGGGCTCACCGGGATCGAGACCGCCACCGAGCTCGCCGAGACTCACCCGGGGCTCACCACGACACTCGTCACGAGCGGTTCGCTCGACGACGACCTCTCGCCCCGCGGCGCCTCCCACGTGCGACGCGCCACCGCGCGGCTCGGGATCCGGCTCGTCGAGCACGCCCCGGTGGCCGCCGTGCACCCCGACGGGCTCACCCTCGCCGACGGCCTCGACGAGCCCGCCGACGCCGTGGTCTGGACCGCCGGCTTCGCCGTCGACGACCTCGCCGCCCGGGGCGGGCTCGCCGTCGACGCCGACGGCCGGATCCTCGTCGACGCGGCCCTGCGCTCGACCTCGCACCCCGACGTCCTCGCGGTGGGCGACGCCGCGGCACCCGTCGCGGCGAGCGGCGACGTCGTGCGGATGGCCTGCGCGACCGCGGTGCCCGCCGCCCAGCACGCCGCGCGCACCGTCGCCGCGGTGCTCGCCGGGCGCGAACCCCGGCCGTGGCGCTTCCGCTACGCGATCCGGTGCGTCAGCCTGGGGCGTCGTGACGGGCTCGTCCAGGTGGTGCACACCGACGACCGGCCCCGCGATCTCGTGCTCACCGGCCGCGCCGCGGCCCGGGTGAAGGAGGCGATCGTCGTGAACGCGCTGCGGGTCCAGACCCACCCCCGCGTCCCGACGAGCGCGTGACCCGGCCGACGGGGACCGACGTCGCCACGGCACGGTTCGAGCAGAACCGCGCCCGGCTGACCGGGCTCGCGTACCGGATGCTCGGCGAGCTCCACGAGGCCCAGGACGCGGTGCAGGACGCCTGGCTGCGGTGGACGGTGCACGAGGAGGAGGTGCGCGACCCGGAGGCGTGGCTCACCCGGGTCGTGGTCAACCTGTGCCGCACCCGGCTCGGGGCGCTGCGCGACGGGCGCACCGACTACGTCGGCCCGTGGCTGCCCGAGCCGGTGCCGACCGGGCCGGGCGGCGTCGACCTCGGGCCCTCGGACACCGCCACCCAGCGCGAGACGCTCTCGCTCGGCATGTTGCGGCTCCTCGAGGCGCTCTCGCCCGCCGAGCGGGCGGTCTTCGTCCTGCACGAGGCGTTCGGCCACCCGCACGCCGAGATCGCGGACCTGCTGGACCTGCCCGAGGCGACCGTGCGCCAGCACATGCACCGCGCCCGGGAACGGGTGGGGGCGGGGCGCCGCCGCTTCGAGGCGGACCCGGAGCGGGCCGCCGCGCTCACCGCACGCTTCCTCTCCGCGGTGGGCGGGCAGGACCTCGCCGCGCTCGAGCGGCTGCTGGCCGACGACGCGGTCGCGCTCTCCGACGGCGGCGGCGTCGTCACGGCGGCTCGGCGGCCGGTCGAGGGACGCGCCAAGGTCGCGCGCTTCGTCGCCGGTCAGGCCCGCCAGGCCTCCGGGGTGACCATCGCCGTCGAGCAGGTCAACGCCGGGATCGGCGTGGTCGCGCGCGCGGGAGAGCAGGTGCTCGTCGTGATGACCCCGGAGTTCGACCCGGCGACCGGCGAGCTGGTCCTGCTGTCCTCGGTGCTCAACCCCGCGAAGATGGCCGCGATGCCCGCTCAGCCGCCCGCCGGGTAGGCGTTCACCACCGCGGCCACGGGCCGCGTGATCAGCCCGTCAGCTGGCCGGCGTCGCTCCCGGCCCCCTCGTGGGCCGGACCCTGCTTGTGCCCGACGGCCCGCCCGACGAAGAAGCCGATGAGTCACGCGTCTCCCCTCGGATCCGCCCGCTTCTCGCGACACGGTTCCGGACATCACGCGCGAACCCGGGTGGCGTTCACCCTGCGGCCACCCGTCGCGGGCACGATCTCCGCGTGCGCCGCCCCGTCCTCACCGCGCTCCTGGCGCTCGCCCTCGCCGGGTGCGGGTCGACCGCTCCCCCGGCGCCCACCGCCGCGTCGGCGCCGACCCCGCAACCGTGCTCGCCGAGCACCGCGATCGTCGGGTGGTCCGACGCCCTCGAGGGCCAGCACTTCGCCGGGCGGACGCCGCAGCCGCAGGTGGTGGGCAACCTCTCCGCGCTCGCCGCCCTGCCCGACGGCCGGGTCCTCGCTCTCTCCGACCGGTCGGTCCTCTTCACCCTCGACGCCGCCGTGGACCGCCCGCTCGACGCCGTCGCGCTCGCGGACCCCGCAGGGAAGGCGCTCGACTCGGAGTCCCTCGTCGTCGACCGCGACGGCAGCCTGCTCATCGGCGACGAGACCGGCCCGCAGGTGTTGCGCGTGGACCGCGACGGCCGGCTGCTGGGCGCGCTGCCGGTGCCGCCGGACGTCACCGACCGCGGCCGGTCGAACGGGACGTTCGAGGGGCTCGCCCTCTCCCCCGACGCCCGCACGCTCGTGGCCTCGCTCGAGGAACCGCTGCGCGACGACGACCGAGGCCTGACCCGCCTGGTCACCTGGACCCGGCCGGACCCGACGTCGGCGGCGTTCACCGCGGGCCCGCAGTACGCGCTCGGGTTGCCGGCCGGCCTCGGCGTCGCCGAGCTCGCCCCGCTCGGCGACGGACGCCTGCTCGCCCTCGAGCGCGGCTACGACGCGGCGGTCGGCAACACCGTGCACCTCGTTGGCCTCGACCCGGCCGGGGCCGCCGACGTCGCGGCCGTCGCGGCCCTCACCCCCGCCACGGCCGGCACGCCGGTCCGCAGCACCTTGCTCGCCGACCTCGGGACCTGCCCGGCCCTCGGCGCCACCAGCCCGCAGGCCCAGCGCAACCCGTTGCTCGACAACGTCGAGGGCCTGACGGTCACCGGGCGGGAGCCCGACGGGGCGCTCGACCTGCTCCTGGTCAGCGACGACAACGACAGCCCCCGCGAGGTCACCCGCACCTACCGGATGCGGGTCACGCTCGGCTGACGACGACGGCGCTCTCCGTGAGCGCCCCGCGGCGCAGGAGGAGCGACGACGGCGGCCGAACGGCGCAATCGTCCGCGAGCCACCGCGCGTGATCGCCCGCTGACCGTGCGGTGATCACCGGCGTTCTCAGATTCGTACGGTCGTCCGCACCCGGATGCCTAGCGTCCCGGCCCGTGCAGCAGACGCGCAGGACGATCTGGACGGCGCTCACGGTCGTCGTGCTGGCGGGGCCGGTGGCCCTCACCGTGTGGCGGACCGGGGAGGGCAGGCTGCTCTCGACGCTGCTCGTGGCCGTCGGGGTGGTCGCGCTGGTCGCGATGGGGGTCGCCACGGTGGCGCCGTCGCGGGTGCGCGGCCTGACGGCGGCGTTCGGGATCGACCGCGTCATCGGTGCCCACCGGTGGCTGGGGATCCTGGCGATCGCGGCGGCCCTGACCCACCTGGGGCTCGCGGTGGTGCGCTCGCCGAGGCTGCTCAACCCGCTCGCGGCGTCGCTGTCGATCCAGTGGGGATGGTTCGCGACATTCGCGTTGGCCGGGGTCGGACTCGTCGCCGCCTGGGGTCGCCGGTCGGGCCGCCGGTACGAGTTGTGGGCCCGGGTCCACGTCCTGCTCGCCGCGGTGGCCCCCGTGCTCGCGGCCCTGCACGTGCTCTGGCTCGGCAACCTCGTCGCGGACCCGGTGCTGCGCGTCGTGCTCTCGGTCCTGACCCTGGGCCTCCTGACGGTGCTCTTCCTGCGCTGGGTGTGGCGGCCGCTGTTCTCCCGCAACGGCGCCTACGTCGTCTACGGCGTCCGGCCGGAGGGGCCGTCGACCGCCACGCTCGTGCTCGCCCCGGTCCACATGCACCGGGGGCTGCGGTTCCACCCCGGCCAGTTCGTGTGGCTGCGCCTGCGTCGCTCGGTCCTCGCCACCGAGGAGCACCCCTTCACCATCGCGTCCTCGGCGCGGGTGACCGGCCGTCTCGAGCTCACCGTGCGCGACGCCGGTGACTTCTCGGCGACCCTCGCGGCGCTCCCGACGGGCGCCCGGGTGTGGCTGGACGGGCCGCACGGCGCGTTCACCTCGGCCCCCGAGGCCCCCGGACTGGTGCTGGTCGCGGGCGGCGTCGGGATCACGCCGATGATGTCGATGCTGCGCACCCTGGCCGATCACGGCGACCGCCGCACCCACCACCTCGTCGTCGCCCAGCGGCCCGACGAGCCGCTCTTCGAGCCGGAGCTGGCCTCGCTCGCCCGCCGGCTGGACCTGCGCGTGACCCGCACCGCGGGCCGTCGGGTCGACGCCGCGCTGCTGGATCCCGTCCTGCCGCCCGACCCGTGGCGCGCCGAGCTCGACTACTTCGTCTGCGGCTCGCCCTCGCTGCTCGCGGGATCGCTCGCGGCCCTGGAGCAGCTCGGGGTCCCGGCCGAGCGGGTGAGCACCGAGCAGTTCGGCTGGTCCGGCCCGCTCCCGATCGGCGGCCCGGAGCGGCGGCACACCGACGCCGGCTGACCCCCGGGCACCCGTCACCCTGGTGGGGTGATCTCCGCGACGGGTGCCGGGATCCGGCGCTACATCGTCGCCGGTCCGTGGACCCTCGGCTACCTCGTGGTGCTCCTGGCCGTGCACGCCGGGATGTCCCGGACCGACCCGGCACCCTTCGTCGCGTGGGCCAGCACGAACGCGGCCAACCTCACGACCCATCCCGTCCGGGCGCTGCTCGCGAGCGCGCTGGTCGTCAACGGGTCGCTGCTCGACGGGGGCACCGCCATCACCCTGTGGCTCGGGGTGGGGGTGGCGCTCTGGTGGGTGGAGGCCCGTCACGGCCCGGCGCGGGCCGCGGCGGTGTTCCTGGCCGGGCACGTCGGCGCGACCCTGCTGACGCTGCCGGTGATCCTCGCGGCGATCGGGGCCGGCCGGTACCCCGAGGACGTCCGGACCGCGGTCGACGTCGGGATCAGCTACGGAGCCCAGGCCGCGCTCGCCGCCGTCGTCGTGGCGCTGCCGCGGTGGGCGTGGGTGCCGTGGGTGGGGTTCGTGATCGGGTGGCCGCTGCTCGACGCGGACTGGTCGGGCCTGCTGCCCGACTTCACGACGGTCGGGCACCTGATCGCCGCGGCGATCGGGTTCGCCCTCGCGGCGACGCTGCTCAGAAGGCCACGACGGACTTGGTGATCTGGCCGTGGGCCACGGCGCCGGCCGGGCCGTGCGCGGTCACCGTGACGAAGGCGAGGGCGCGGGTGCGCCGCAGCAGCGAGCCCCGCACGGTGACCCGCTCCCCGACCCGGGCGGCGCGGTGACTGCGTCCGACGTTTCTGCATCACGACCGGGCACCGTGCCCAGAATGGATCTCCACGCGCCGCCGGAAGCGTCACGACGGTCGTAACAATCGTCGGGAGGGAGTCGATCTGGGGACCGTCGCGACCGCCCGGCCGCGACCTGAGTCCCTGGGGGAGACAGATGACGACGTCGCGCGTGCGACCCCGATCCGCCCTACTGATCCTGCTGGTGGCCGCAGCCGCCGTGGTCACGTGGACCGGAGCCGCCCAGGCCGCGGCCGCCCTGGTGTGGCAGTCCGACTTCACCGGCAGCGGGTTCAACAACTTCAAGGCCACGCCTTGGAACGACGTCGGCGCCGCGGCGCCGGTCCTGGTGACCAGCACGGTCCATGCCCCGGCCCAGGCAGCTCGGTTCACCGTGCCGGGCGGCGGAACCCGCTCGGAGATCGAGCCGAACGTCGTGAACTTCACCGAAGGCTCTGACTTCTACTTCGGGGACTCCTTCACCCTGCCGGCGACCTTCCCGGTCAACGAGACGAGCTGGCAGGTCATCACGCAGTGGAAGAACTCCGACGACGGCTCGCCGCCGGAGGAGCTGAAGGTCGGCCACGGCAACGTGATCCTCGACGGCGGCTACGGCTACCCGACCGGGCCCGCGGGCAGCAAGTACTGGACCCAGACCCTGGCGCCGGCCGCCACCACCACACAGACGACGGTGGTGCTCCACATCCACTTCTCGGCCAACCCGAAGCTGGGCAGCATCGACGCGTGGGTGAACGGGACCAAGGTCCTCACCGGGTACCACCCGGTCGCCGGCACCCTCTACCCGACGGCCAAGAAGACCAAGGCCTCGCCGGCCCAGGCCGCGGCGCAGAAGGCCGCAAAGGACAAGACCCCGCAGCCGAAGGACACCCCGAAGGAGCCGGCCGCCTCGACCGACACCGTCGTGACCGCGTCAACGACGTCGTCGCAGTTCGACTATTGGAAGATGGGGATGTACCGGGACAACACCCTCACCTCGACGGCGACCTACGACATCGAGAGCGCCCGGCTGGCCACCACCTACGCGGCGGCCGCCGGATAGGAGGCCGAAGGCCACCTACGAGCCTGCGGCATCCAGCCACTTGTGCAGCTTCGGCTTCGTGTAGGCGGTGACGGCGGCGGCGAGGGTCTCGTCGGCGGCGATGCGGCGGGCGCGGGCCTCGGCGTGCAGCACCCCGTAGGTGAAGCTCGGCTCGCCCGCGCGGTGCGCGAGGTCGGCGAGGTCCACCAGCCAGTGCGCGACGGCCTCGTTGCGACGCCGCTCCTCGAGCGCCCCGGCGAGCGCGTCCGCCGCGTCCGCGAGCTTGCGGGCCTGCTTGCCCAGCGCCCCGCGGACCACCTGCGCCGTCGTCGCGACCGTGTGGGCCGCGGTCGCGACCGGGGCGAGCCGCGGCTCCCCCGCCCGGTCCGAGCCCTGCGCCTCGGTCACCGCGGCGGCGGCGGCCTCGCGGGCCGCGGCGTCCGCGTCGGCGAGCGCCCGGGCGAGGACCCGGGTGGTGTGCTTGGGCTTGCGACCCCCGATGGGGGCGGTGAGGACGAGCTGGTCGGCGTGCGCGAGCAGGCTCGTCCACTCCGGCTGGGCCAGCATCGAGGTGACCGCGTCGCGGCGCTCGGCGTTGCGGGAGGCGACGACGATGCCGACCCGCGCCTCCACCGGACCCTGCCGCAGCGTCGGGTCGAGGTCCTCGACGAGCTCCTCGAGCACGTCGACGGTGCCGTCCAGCGCCCGCGCCTCCTCGACGGTGGAGCGCGCCCACGCGAGCTCCGCGCGCAGCGCCGGGAGCTCGCCGCCTTCGATGAGCGACGCGAAGCCCGTCACCACGGCCTCCAGGTCGGCCAGCGCCTCGGCCAGCCGCTCGACGTCGGGCCCCTCGGACCCGAGGGAGCCGGTGGCCGGATCGTCGTCGGGCGTCTCGTCCTCGGTGGCGGGCACCGTCACCGAGGATCCGCCGTCGCCGCCGAAGTCGGGGTGCCCGGTGCTCTCGTCGTCGTGTGGGTCGGTGCCGATCTCGGTGTCCTCGACGACGGGCGTGGGATCGGTCTCGGGCTCGACCGCAGCGTGGAGAGCGGCAACCCGGTCGCGGATCGCGGCGAGGACGAGCGTGGCGGCGGTGACTGTCTTCGGCACGAAAAGCTGTGTACCCGAACGGGGGCCCCGCTGATCAGGACCGCAGGCCGCGATCCGACAACGTTCACGGCGCCGCCACCTGCTGGCGTCGGACGTCCGTTTCACGTCACCGAGCGCGTGGGACCCGCCGACGCGTGCCGCCCGGGACCGTCCCGGGCCACGACACGAGAGGAGCAGGATGCAGGAGCAGGAGTTCGTCAGCGCCGTCCGGCAGTCCCTCGACCTGCCCGACAACGAGAGCGCGGGCTCGGCCGTGCGGGCCACGCTCGCGGTGCTCGGTCGACGGCTCGCCGGCGGGGAGGGCAAGGACCTCGCGTCCCAGCTCCCGGGCAGCCTCGCCGCGCAGATCCCGGACGACGCGCCCGGTGAGCGTTTCGACGTGACGACCTTCTACCAGCGCGTGGCCGAGGCCGAGCGCGCCGAGGGTCGTGAGGTCACCGACGCCCAGGCCCGCCAGCACGCCCGTGCGGTCGCCAAGGGTCTCGAGACGGCGCTCTCCGACGGCGAGTGGGACGACGTCACCAGCCAGCTGCCGGCCGACTTCGCCGACTTCCTCGGCACGGAGCCGGTCCAGAAGCACTGAGGGCCACCGCACGGCCCGCGCAGGCTCGTCCCGCGCGGGCCGGTGGCGTCGACCGCCGGGACGTCCCGGTGGTCACCCGAGCCCGAGGCCGACGGCGCTCGCGACCACCCGAGACGGGCGTGGACCGTGTCGGGCCGCGGCGCGTGAGCCCGCCGTCGGAGAATCACGCCCATGCGCAGCCTGCTCGTCACCGGAGGTTCCCGCGGCATCGGCGCCGCCACCGCCCGGCGGGCGGCCGCGGCCGGGTGGGCGGTGTGCCTGACCTACCGCAGCGACCAGGCCGCCGCGTCCGCCGTCGTCGCCGCGATCGAGCGCGCCGGGGGGCGGGCCGCGGCGGTCCGCGCGGACGTCGCGGTGGAGTCCGACGTCGTCGCCGCCGTCGAGGCGACGACGACCCTCGCGCCGCTGGGCGGCGTCGTCGCGAACGCCGGGATCGTCGGCGAGAAGGCCCGGGTGGACGAGCTGACCGTCGAGCGCGTGGAGCGGATGCTCGCCACCAACGTCACCGGCACCATCGTCACCTGCCGCGAGGCGGTCCGGCGGCTCTCCACCGCGCACGGCGGCAAGGGCGGGGCGATCGTGCTGGTGTCCTCCGCGGCGGCCCGGCTCGGCTCGCCGGGCGAGTACGTGGACTACGCCGCGTCCAAGGCCGCCGTGGACACCCTCGGGCTCGGCCTGGCCAAAGAGGTCGCCGCGGAGGGCGTGCGGGTCAGCGTGGTGCGGCCGGGGATCATCGACACCGAGCTGCACGCCTCCGGTGGTCAGCCCGACCGCGTCTCACGGCTCGGCCCCAGCCTCCCGACGGGCCGGGCGGGCACGGCCGACGAGGTCGCCGCCGCCATCGTCTGGCTCGTCTCCGACGAGGCCTCCTACGTGACCGGCAGCGTCCTCGACGTGGCCGGCGGCCGGTAGCGACGCCTTTGCGGCAACCGCTTGCGCTCCTACCCTGACGTCATGAGCGCCGACGCCGCCGCACAGCACGCCACGGCCCTCAACCGCGCGACGTTGCCGGACCTGGCCATCCCCGTCCCGGGCTACGACCGCGACCTGCTGCGGGTCGGCATCGTCCACATCGGGGTCGGCGGCTTCCACCGCGCCCACCAGGCGATGTACCTCGACCGCCTCTTCGCCGCCGGACACGACCGCGACTGGGCGCTGTGCGGGGTCGGGGTCCTGGACGCCGACCGCGCCATGGGCGAGGTCCTGCACCGCCAGGACGAGCTCTACACCCTCGTCGAGAAGCATGCCGACGGGTCGCGCGAGCCGCGGGTGATCGGCTCGATGGTCGAGTACCTCGTCGCGCCGGACGACCCGGAGGCCGTGCTCGCCCGCATGACCGACCCGGACGTGCGGATCGTGAGCCTGACCGTCACCGAGGGCGGCTACCACGTCAACACCGCCACCGGGGAGTTCGACCCGTCCGAGGCCTCCGTCGCCCACGACCTCGCCCGGCCGCTCGACGCCGAGCCGACGAGCGCCTTCGGCTACCTCGTCGAGGCGCTGCGGCGGCGCCGGGCCGAGGGCAACCGGCCCTTCACCGTCATGAGCTGCGACAACATCGCCGGCAACGGCGACGTGGCCCACCGGATGATCACCGCGTTCGCCCGTCGGCGCGACGAGACGCTCGGGACCGACCTCGCCGACTGGATCGAGCGCGAGGTGCCCTTCCCCAACTCGATGGTCGACCGGATCACCCCGCGCACCACCGACGACGACCGCGCCGAGCTCGCGCAGCGCTTCGGGGTCGACGACGGCTGGCCGGTGGTGTGCGAGCCGTTCTGCCAGTGGGTGCTCGAGGACCGGTTCGTCTCCGGGAGGCCGGCCTTCGACGAGGCGGGCGTCCAGGTCGTCGCGGACGTCGAGCCCTACGAGCTGATGAAGCTGCGCCTGCTCAACGCCTCGCACCAGGCGCTCGCCTACCTCGGCTACCTCGCCGGGTTCCGCTACGCCCACGAGGTCGCGAGCGACGACGAGTTCGTGCGGTTCGTCCGCGGCTACATGGACGACGAGGCCACCCCGACGCTGCTCCCGGTCCCGGGGGTCGACCTCGACGAGTACAAGTCCACCCTCGTCGAACGGTTCGCCAACCCGGAGATCCGCGACACCCTCGCCCGGCTCGCCGCCGAGTCGTCCGACCGCATCCCGCCGTGGCTCGTCCCGGTGATCCGGGAGAACCTCGAGAACGGCCGGGAAGGTGGACACGGCGGGATCGAGCGGTCGGCGCTGATCGTGGCGGCGTGGGCGCGCTACGCCGAGGGGGTCGACGAGGCCGGGGACCCCATCGAGGTCGTCGACACCGGCCGCGCCGAGGAGCGCACCGCCGCCGCGCGGCGCTACCCCGACGAGCCCCTGGCCTTCCTCGAGGACCGCTCACTGTTCGGCGACCTGATCGACGACGACCGCTTCACGCAGGCCTACCGCCGCCACCTCGACCGGCTGCACGCCGAGGGCGCCCGGGCGGCGCTGCGGGCGGTCCTCGACGGGGCCTGACGGCGGGTCCCTGACCGCCCTCCACCCCTGTGCGACAGGCCACGACGCGATGTGCTTGCACGAGCTAGCACCCGTGTTAGCGTGGATGTCAGTCGAGCGGAGGAGGTCGTGGGGATGTCCGGGGTCGAGAGCGTCGACAAGGCGCTCGGACAGGCCGTCGAGGACATCGGGGGCTACATCCGCAAGCAGCGCGAGCTGGCGCAGGTCTCCCTGCGCCAGCTCGCGAAGGTTGCCGGGATCTCCAACCCCTACCTGAGCCAGATCGAGCGGGGACTGCGGAAACCCTCCGCCGAGATCCTCGCGCAGATCGCCACGGGGCTGCGGATCTCCGCCGAGGCGCTCTACATCCGGGCCGGGCTGCTCGAGGAGCGCCAGGGGTCCGGGGTGCTGGACGCGCTCGCGACCGACCCGCAGCTGACCGAGCGTCAGAAGCAGGTCCTCCACGACATCTACGAGTCCTTCCGCCGAGAGAATCGTGCGGGTCCCGACGCCGGGACCTCGACCGAGCCGACGCCGAGGTCGGCCCCCGGCACCCCCACCGGTGCCACGGACGGGACGGCCGCGCTGGCCGTCGCGCCCGACCTGACCGGCGTCAGCCACGAACAGGAGTGATCATCATGGCCGTCACGTTCCCCACCAAGTTCGACGTCCGCGAGGCCCGCGACCAGGCGAGCAAGGCCGTCGCCGACGCGGTCGACCCGCTGCGCGCGCCGTCGCTGGCGCTGCTGGGCCTCGGCGACTACG
>NZ_DASXJD010000132.1:0-5346 GCF_036497585.1 Actinomycetospora sp.
CACCGAGCGCAACGGCATCTACATCATCGACCTGCAGCAGACGCTGTCCTACGTGGACCGCGCCTACGACTTCGTGAAGCAGACGGTCGCCCACGGCGGGACCATCCTCTTCGTCGGCACGAAGAAGCAGGCCCAGGAAGCGATCGACGACGAGGCGACCCGAGTCGGGATGCCCTTCGTCAACCAGCGCTGGCTGGGCGGGATGCTCACGAACTTCCAGACCGTGCACAAGCGGCTGCAGCGCCTCAAGGAGCTCGAGGCGATGGAGCAGGCCGGGGGCTTCGAGGGTCGCACCAAGAAGGAGATCCTCATGCTCACCCGTGAGCACGAGAAGCTCGAGAAGACCCTCGGCGGTATCCGCGACATGGCCCGCGTCCCGAGCGCGGTGTGGATCGTGGACACCAAGAAGGAGCACATCGCCGTCGGCGAGGCGCGGAAGCTGAACATCCCGGTCGTCGCGATCCTCGACACCAACTGCGACCCGGACGAGGTCGACTACCCGATCCCGGGCAACGACGACGCGATCCGTTCCGCGGCGCTGCTGACGAAGGTCGTCGCGCAGGCCTGCGCCGACGGGCTGCAGGACCGCGGCCGCCGCCAGAGCGGCACCGAGGAGGAGCCGGGCACGGACGCGCAGGCCGAGCGCGACTTCGCGCCGGTCGGCGGCGACGGCGCCTCCGCTCCGGAGAGCCTGCCGTCGAACTCGGTCGTCGACGCCGGTGGCGACGCCCCGGTGGCGAGCCCGGCCGCCGAGGCCGAGGCCGCCGCGGCGAGCGACGAGGTCCAGCCGACGGGCGAGGAGGCCCGCCCGGAGCGGACCCGCGGCACGGTCGACGCCGAGGGCGAGACCGACGACAACGCGATCGCGGTGGCGCCCGACGCGGGCACTCCGCCGAACGGCCAGGCCAGCCGCTGACGCCGAGGCGGCGGTCGTCGGACAGGCGACCGCCGCCCGGTGCGGCTCCGGCCCACCCACCCCACACCGAAGACCCACGAGGGAACGGACCACGATGGCGAACTACACCGCCGCCGACGTGAAGAAGCTCCGCGAAGCCACCGGCTCCGGGATGATGGACTGCAAGAAGGCGCTCGAGGAGAACGAGGGCGACTTCGACAAGGCCATCGAGGCGCTGCGCATCAAGGGCGCCAAGGACGTCGGCAAGCGCGCCGGACGCACCACTGCCAACGGCGTCGTCGCCGCCCGCGACGGCTCCATGATCGAGCTCAACTCCGAGACCGACTTCGTCGCGAAGAACCCCGACTTCGTGCAGCTCGCCGAGGACATCCTCGGTGTCGCGATCTCGGAGAAGGCCGCCGATCTCGAGGCCCTCAAGGCCGCGAAGCTCGGTGACGGCACCGTCGAGGACGCCGTGCAGGCGCTCTCCGCGCGCATCGGCGAGAAGCTCGAGCTGCGCCGCGTCGTGACGCTCGACGGCCCGACCGCGACCTACCTGCACCGTCGGTCCTCCGACCTGCCGCCGGCGATCGGCGTCGTCGTGTCCTACACGGGCAACGACGAGGACGCCGCCCGCGGCGCCGCCATGCAGGTCGCGGCCGCCCGCCCGCTCTACACCACGCGCGAGGAGGTGCCGGCGGACGTCCTCGAGGGCGAGCGCCGCGTCGCCGAGGCCACCGCGCGCGAGGAGGGCAAGCCGGAGAAGATCATCGACCGGATCGTCGAGGGTCGGCTCAACGGCTACTACAAGGACACCGTCCTGCTCGAGCAGGACTCGGTGTCGGTCGACAAGAAGTCGGTCGGCGCGGTGCTGAAGGACGCGGGCGTCGAGCTGCGCACCTTCGCGCGCTTCGAGGTCGGCCAGCCCTGAGCCGTTCCGTCGCCCGGGTCCGCGGTGGGACCACCGCGGCCCGGGCGGCGGCCATCGGGAGCAGCCCACGGGACGAGGGGAGCCGTCACCATGGCCGGAACGGGGATCGCCGACGCGTCGGCGGTGCCGACCGAGGGCTGGGGACAGGGTCCACGACGCCGGGTGCTGCTCAAGCTCGGTGGTGAGATGTTCGGCGGGGGCGGCGTCGGGGTCGACCCGACGGTCGTGCGCACCGTCGCCCGCCAGATCGCCGAGGTCGTGCGGTCCGGGGTCCAGATCGCCGTCGTCATCGGCGGCGGGAACTTCTTCCGCGGCGAGGAGCTCTCCCAGGCCGGGATGCAGCGCCAGCGCAGCGACTACATGGGCATGCTCGGCACGGTCATGAACTGCCTGGCCCTGCAGGACTTCCTCGAGCGCGAGCACCTCATCGACACGCGCGTGCAGACCGCCATCACGATGGGCCAGGTCGCCGAGGCGTACATCCCCCGCCGTGCCATCCGGCACCTCGAGAAGGGCCGCGTCGTCATCTTCGGCGCCGGCGTCGGGATGCCCTACTTCTCCACCGACACCACCGCCGCCCAGCGTGCGCTGGAGATCGAGTGCGAGATGGTGCTGCTGGCCAAGGGCGTCGACGGCGTGTTCACCGCCGACCCCAAGATCGACCCGATGGCCACCATGTACACCGAGATCACGCACCGCGAGGTCCTGGAGAAGGGCCTCAAGGTCGCCGACGCCACCGCGTTCAGCCTCTGCATGGACAACCAGATGCCGATCATGGTGTTCAACCTGCTGGTCGAGGGGAACATCGCGCGGGCGGTGCGGGGTGAGAGGATCGGCACGCTGGTCCACACACCGCTGCAGCACTGACCGGCCTCGACGACGGGAGAGGAGCCCCCAGTGATCGACGAGACCCTCCTCGACGCCGAGGAGAAGATGGAGAAGGCCGTCAGCGTCGCCCGTGAGGACCTCTCCGGCGTGCGCACCGGGCGTGCGAGCCCGGCCATGTTCAACCGCATCAACGTCGAGTACTACGGCGCGTACACGCCGCTGCCCCAGCTCGCGTCGGTGGCGGTGCCCGAGGCCCGCATGGCGGTGATCAAGCCCTACGACGTGAGCTCGCTGGGCGTCATGGAGCGCGCGATCCGCGACTCCGACCTCGGCGTCAACCCGTCGAACGATGGCACCATCATCCGCGTCGTGTTCCCGGAGCTCTCCGAGGAGCGGCGCCGCGAGATGGTCAAGGTGGCCCGCAGCAAGGGCGAGGACGCCCGCGTGTCGATCCGCAGCGTCCGGCGCACGGCGATGACCGAGCTCCAGCGCATCGCGAAGGACGGCGAGGCCGGCGAGGACGAGGTCGGCCGCGCCGAGAAGGAGCTCGAGGGCACCACCGCCACGTACGTGGGCAAGATCGACGACATGGTCAAGGCCAAGGAGACGGAGCTGCTCGAGGTCTGAGCGGTGCCCGACCCGGAGCCGAGCGCGCCGGGTCCTCGATCGGGGAGGTCCGCGGTGGCGGAGGACGTGGCGGGGCCCGCCCCGTCGGACGCGGCCCCGCCGTCGGGCGGGACGGCATCGTCGGACGGGTCAGCATCGTCGGACGGGTCGGGGTCGTCGGGCTCGTCCGGGGCCGGCTCGCGCGCGGGACGGAACCTGCCCCTCGCGATCGGTGTCGCCCTGCTCATGGGTGCAGTGATCATCGTGTCGCTGTTGACCGTGCGGCAGATCTGGGTCGGCATCGTCGCCGTGTCCGCCGTCATCGGGACCTGGGAGGTCTTCGGGGCCCTGAACCGGGCGGCCGGCATCCGGCTGTCCCGGGTGCCGGTGCTGATCGGCGGTCAGGCGATGATCTGGCTGTCGTGGCCGTTCGGCACCGAGGGCATCCTGGGATCGCTGCTGGTGACCGTGCTCGGCTGCTTCGTGTGGCGGATGCGTCTCGGCGCGGCCGGGTTCGTGCGGGACGTCGGCGCGTCGATGCTCGTGCTCTGCTGGATCCCACTGTGCATGGCCTTCGGGGCGATGCTCGTGGTGCCCCACGACGGGACCGGGCGCGTCCTGACCTTCCTGATCATCGTGGTCTGTTCCGACACCGGGGGCTACGCGGCCGGTGTGCTGTTCGGCAAGCACCCGATGGCCCCGAAGGTCAGCCCCAAGAAGTCGTGGGAGGGCCTGGCCGGGTCGATGCTGCTCGGCGCGACCGGCGCGGCGCTCTCGATCATGTGGCTGCTTCACGCGCCGTGGTGGTACGGGCTGATCATCGGCCCGGTGCTGGTGTGCACCGCCGTCATCGGTGACCTCGTCGAATCGCTGATCAAGCGCGACCTCGGCATCAAGGACATGGGCCACACGATCCCCGGGCACGGTGGCCTCATGGAGCGGCTGGACTCCCTCGTGACGTCCGCACCGGTCGCCTGGCTGCTGCTGTTCCTGCTCGTCCCCACCGTCACCTGACCCCCGGTGACGTTCCCGGGAGTGGCCGAGAGCCCGAACATCTGGCGCTGGCCCGACGTCTACGAGGCCGAGAACGCCGCCCAGGACGCCACCGGTGCCCTCTGGGAGGCCCTCGAGCAGACGGTGGACCTCGACGGGGCGGACGTGGTCGACGTCGGCTGCGGCGACGGCTACCACCTGCCGCGCTTCGCGACGAGGGCCCGGCACGTCGTCGGGGTGGAGCCGCACCCCCCGCTCGTGACCCGGGCCCGCACCCGGTGCCGCGAACTGACATCGGTGTCCGTGCTCGGCGGCAGCGCCGCGTCCCTGCCGCTGCCGGAGGATTCCGCCGACGTGGTCCACGCCCGGACCGCCTACTTCTTCGGTCCCGGCTGCGAGCCCGGGCTGGCCGAGGCCGAGCGGGTCCTGCGCCCCGGCGGCACCTTGGTGATCGTCGACCTCGACGCGACCCGGCACTCGTACGGGTCCTGGATGCGCGCCTCGGCTCCGGGCTACGACCCGCGTGTCGCGGAGCGCTTCTTCACGGAGCGCGGATTCTCGACGCGCCGGGTCGACACGATGTGGCGCTTCCCGGACCGCGCGACCCTCTCGGCCGTGCTGCACATCGAGTTCACCCCGTCCGTGGCCGACCGGGCCGTGGACGGCACGCCGGGCCTGGCCCTGCCGGTCGCGTACCGGATCCACGTGCGCCGTCGGCCCTCCGGGCTGGTGCTGTCCGGCTGCTCAGCCGGTGCTCGCGGGCGTCAGAAGTCGGGGTCGTGGTCGTAGCGGCTGGGTGGTTGGTGGTGGTGTTGGCGGGTGTGTCGGGTGAGGCGGGCGATGGTGTCGCGGGTTTTGGTGGTGATGCGGCCGTAGCGGGTGCGGCGGGGGGCCCAGTCCTCGCGGACTATCAGCGGGGCGGGGTCGGGGGCGATCGCGTAGCCGGGAGTCACTGATACTGGGCGGGGGTGTGTGACGCGGCTTTCGGTGTGGTGGACGGTGCCGGTGGGGTCGGTGATCACGAACCGGCCGGGGGCGGGTTGGGTGTAGCGCCAGCCGCCGCGGTGTTTGGCGCGGTGGTCGTGGCGGCAGA
>NZ_DASXJD010000133.1:0-54724 GCF_036497585.1 Actinomycetospora sp.
TCGGTCCCGAACTGGTGGATGGTGACCGCGACCTGCGTGCCCGGCGTCCAGTAGTTCTGCGGTCGCCAGTGGGCGCGGGAGCCGCCGTTGTCGTCGTCGAGCCAGGCCCAGGAGCCGGTGGTCGGCACCGAGGTCTGCACGGTCATCGCCCGCTCGGCGGCCGCCTTGTCCGCCACGTGCCGGTCGAACTGCACGATGATCGGCGCCGCGATCCCGACCGTCTCCCCGTCGCCGATGTTGACCTGCGCCTGGGTGGTCCGGGCCGGGGTGAGGGTGCTGAAGGCGCCGGTCACGGGCACCGTCGTGCCGTCCGGCCCGGCGGCCTGTCCCGACCACGTGTAGGAGGTGCCGTACCCGAGCGCCCCGGTCGCGTGCCAGCTCCGCCCGTCGGGGGTCGCCGTCCCCGCGACGGGGGTGCCGTCGGGGGTCCGCAGGGTGACCGCGGTGAGGCGGCCGTTGTCGGCGGTGACCGTGACGGGCTGGTTCGGCGGCACGTCCGCGGTGCCGGCGCGGGGGGAGAGGGTGACGACGGGTGCCGGTGGCGGGGCGGCGGTCGTCTCCTGCTGCGGCCCGGCCCCGACGGCCGTCGCGCCGTAGATGCCGCAACCCACCAGGAACGCGAGCACCACGGCCATCAGCCCCACGAAGCCCCGCTGCCAGATCCGCGCCGGGACACCCATCCGCTTCCTGCCCTCCTCAGTCGTGCGACGGCGCCGTCAGCGCCGCGTCGGTCAGTCCGTCGATCCCGGCCAGGGGCGCCGCGAGTTCCGGCGGGAGGTCGTGGCGGGCCGCGAGCGCGGCGGGCGTCACGTAGGACACCCGCGTGCGGCCGCCGTCGTCCCAGACGAGCAGCTCGAGCCCGGCGCCACGGGCAGCGGGGCGCTGGTCGGTCGTGGCGAAGAGCGTCATGCCCTGCGCGGCGATGAGCCCGGTCAGCCGGTCCACGGTCTCCGGAACCGACCAGGGGCTCGACTTCGTCGTGTACCGCTCGGCGTCCACCCGGCCCCCTCTCCCCGACGAGCATGGCACGGTCACCGCCGGACGGGCGATGTGGCGGCCGGGGTCCGTGCTCAGGCCGCGAGGGCGTCCCGGAGGTCCGCGAAGAGGTCGGTGCGCGACTCGGACCCGAGGCGCTGCCGCATCCGGCCCACGTGGTGCTCGACCGTCTTGGCGGTGATGAAGAGCCGGTCGCCGATCTCGCGGTAGGTCATGCCGTCGAGCAGCAGCTCGGCGACCTCGCGCTCGCGGTCGGAGAGCCTGCCGGGTCGCGACGCCGGGCGCGGCGGCTCGGGCGCGCGGGGTGCGGGGGCGGCCGGCGTGGCCACCGGGGCCGGGGCGGGCTCCTCGACCGTCGCCGGGCCCGCCAGCAGGCCGCGCGCGAGGCCGAGCATCGCCGCGAGGACGCGCTTGTCGGTCGTGCGGCCGGCGGCCTCCTTCGCGAGGCGTGCCCCGTCGTAGGCCATGCCGGCCTCGGCCAGCGCCGTCGTCGTAGTGGTGACCTCGTCGAGGTCGACCTCGCCGGCGAGCACGTGCAGCCACACCCGCGCGGCGCGGGCGAGGACGGCGGCCAGCGAGCCGGCCTGGGCGGCCGGGTCCGAGGCGGCGTCGGCGAGGTGGGCGGCGTGGCGCTGGGCGGCGGGCGGGTCCTCGGCGGCGACCGCGGCGAGGAACGCGCACCAGTGCCACGGGGCGGCCCACAGGACGGGGCGGCCGAGGACGGCGAGGAGCTCGTCGACGGCGTCGGCGTGCGGGGCGAGCCAGGCCTGCTGGCCGAGGCGGCCCGCGACGACGACCAGCTCGCCGATCGCCAGCAGCGACCACAGGTCGACCGCGTGGTGCAGCACCGCCTCGCGGGCGCGGGTCCACACCGCGAGCAGGCCGCGGGTGTCGCCGGCCCGGCGGACGAGGCCCGCCTCGAGGGCGACGGCGACGAGCTCGTCGCGGGCGTGGGCCGGCTCGGGGCGGGCGGCGGCGGTGTCGAGGCCCGCGCGGGCGGCGGTGAGGTCGCCGCCGGCCATGTCGGCCCAGGCGCGCAGCAGCAGGTGGCGGCGGCGCAGGGGCGCGCCGCCGAGGTCGGCGGCGACGGCGCGGTCGGCGAGGGAGCGTGCGAGGTCGGGCTCGCCGCGGTGCAGGGCGACGAGCGCGCCCAGGGCGGCGGGGGAGTCGTCGAGCAGGACCGCGCCGCCGCGGCACTCCAGCATCGCGGCCGCGCGGGTGAGCTCGGAGAGGGCGGCGGCCGAGCCGCCCGGGTGCACGCTCGCGGACACCGCCCGCCCGACGAGGCCCTCGGCGCCCGCGCGCAGGGTCGGCGGGGCCGGGCGGCCCGCGGCGGTGGCGGGCTCAACGGTCCCGCGGCCGGTGCCGACGAGGGCGACGGCGGCCGCGGGCGAGGCCGAGCCGGGGGCGACGGCGGCGACCCAGGCATGCAGGTCGGCGGCGTCGGCGAGCATGCCGCGGTGAGCGTGGACCCCGGCGAGCACGTGTGCGGCGCGGACCAGCCGGGACGGCTCGGCGTCCGGCTCGGCGAGCACGGCGTCGGCGCAGCGGGCGGCCTCCACCAGTTCGCCGGCCGTCACCGCCCGCTCGGCCTCGTCGACCAGGTCGAGGGCGCCGTACACGAGGGTCTCGTCGAGCACGGTCATACCGTCGGGCCCGGGGCGACGGGCGCGGTGGAGGTCGGCGGCGTGGACGTGATCCCGCCGGTCGTTCCTCCGGTGGTGCCTCCCGTCGTGCCTCCGGTCGTCCCGCCGGTGGTGCCACCGCCGGTCGTTCCGCCGGCTCCGCCGGGCGTGCCGCCGCTTTTGCCCTGCTCCGGGGTGGTCGTGGTGGTGCCCGTCGTCCCGCCGGTGGCGGGGGTCGTCGTCGCCGCCGGAGCGGGGGCGGCAGGGGCGGGAGCGGGCGCGGAGGCGGCCACGGGCGCGCCGGGCCTCGCGGCGGCCGGTGCGGCCGCGTGGGCGGCGGGCGCGGCCTCGGTGGAGGCCTTGTTCGCGGCCGAGGTGGTCCGGTCGGCGCCGGTGCTGGTCGCGGCGTCCGTCGTGGCGGGGAGGGTGCCCGCCGGGAGCGTGCCGGCGTCGGCGGCCGCGGGCTGGGCGGTGACCCCGGCCGGCGCGCCCGGCGTGGGGGCGGCCAGCGTGGCGCTCGACGAGCCGGTGTTGCTGATCATCGGGACGGTCACCGCGACCGCGCCGCCGACGACCAGCACCGCGGCGGCGCCGGCGCCGAGCGCGATCCGGCGCTTGCGGGTGTCGGGCGTGCCGGGCGGTTGCAGCGGCCCGGCACCCGCGACGCCGGGGGTCGCGGAGACGGCGGTCGGGCGCCCGGGGGAGGCGATGGGCGCGGTCACCGGGTCGGGCGCGCCCGCGCGAGGACGGGACTGGACCGCGCGCAGATCGAGCCGCACGGGCGTCGTCATGGGGTCGTCGGCGTGGCGGGCGTGCGCGAGCAGCGCCGCGTCCCGGCCGACGACCTCGGTGCGGGGCTCGTCGTCGCCGGGCAGGGCCGGACGTGGCACCGCGGCGAACGGACCGGAGCCGGGCGTCGGGAACGGGACCGAACCCGGCGTCGGGAAGGGGCCGGAGAGCGGACCGGCGGGGCGGATCGCGCCGCTCGCGGCCGCAGCGGCCCAGGTGGCGCCGCGGGCGACGACGGTGGTCGGGTCGGGGTCGACCGCGACGGGGCGGCCGAGCTCGGTCGAGAGCATCCGGGCGACGAGCGGGATGCGCGACGACCCGCCGACGACCAGCACGCCGTCGAGGTCGCGCGCCGTGACGCGGGCGGAGTCGAGCACCTCGCCGAGCACGTCGACGGTCTGGCGCAGCGCCGGCTCGATCATCTCCTCGAACTCGCCGCGGGTGACGCGCACGCGGGTGGTGACGTTGGGCAGGCGCACCTCGACGACGGCCTCGGTGTCGACCGAGAGCGTCTCCTTCGCGACGACGCAGGCGCGGCGCAGGCCGGCGACGGCGCGGACGGTGTCGGGGTCGGCCGGGTCGAGCGCGGCGACGGCGCCCCCGAGCTCGGAGCACACGTGCCAGAAGAGGGCCTCGTCGAAGTCGATCCCGCCGAGGGCCTCGAGGCCCTGGCCGCGGCCGAGGACGGTGAGGCCGACCGGGGCCATCGGGCCCGCCGGCACACCACGGACGACGGCGGCGTCGAAGGTGCCGCCCCCGAGGTCGTAGACCGCGACGGTGCGGCCGAGCGGGAGCCGGCCGGCGGCGGCGTGGGCGGCCGCGGCGGCCTCGGGCTCGGTGAGCAGGACGACGTCGTGCAGGCCGACCTCGGCGAGCGCCTCGGTGAACACCCGGCGGCGGTAGGCGCCCCACCCGGCGGGGTGGGCGACGGCGATGCGGCGCGGCTCGGCGCCATGGGTCTCGGCGACCCGGTCGGCGGTCCAGCGGACCATCTCGGCGGCCACGCCGTCGGCGGAGAAGCTCTCGCCGCCCACGACGATCGGGGTGTCGTCGCCGAGGCGGCGCTTGAACTCGCGGACCACGCGCTGCGGGGCCCACGGGGCGCGCTCCTCGGCGTCGGCGCCGACCCGGAGGCCGCCGTCGTCGTCGACGAGCAGGACAGACGGGACCTGGACCGCGCCGCGCTCGAGGCCGACGACGCGCACGCCCGGTTCCGGGCTCCCGGGGCGGGCCTCGACGCGCACGGCGGCGGCGGTGAAGGTGGTGCCGAGATCGATCCCCAGGTCGTAGGGGATGCCCACGCTGTCGGCGTGCTGCGGCGCGGGCGGCCACGGCGCCCATCCCTGGTGCGGTCCCGGCATGTGCTGCACTCCCAGCTCCCCCGTCCCGGCGCCCCGGAGGGCACCCCGCGCACCGCTCCCGCGGCCCCTCGAGAGAGGGGCCGCGCGTCGCTGATCCGTGGGCATCATCGACCCCCCCGGAAGCGTCGTTACACAGTTGTAGCTCGACCGAGTGACGACACGGCAGGACCCGGGGAGTAGTGGCCACCCCCGGTGACGGCGGGCCCCGGGGGTGGCAGCCGGGGGTGGGCCCGGACCCCCTAGGGGCCCCGACCGCGAACCCGGAGCGAGCCCCGATGGCCGGCGGGACCCCGGGCGGCACGGTGGTGACCACGCCGCCCGGCAGCACCGCCGAGGCGCTCTCCGACTGCCAGGGGGCACACGACATGAGCGAGCACAAGACGCTGCTGCAGTTCCTGCTGGACCTGCTCAACAACAAGGACGCGCTGGCCGACTTCCAGCGCGACCCGCAGGGGGCGCTGCACGCGGCCGGCCTCCAGAACGTCTGCGTCGACGACATCAAGGACCTCATGCCCGTCGTCCTCGAGAAGGTCGACCCGCAGAAGTGCGCGCAGTACGAGGAGGACTGCGACTCCGGCCGTGACCACGACGACGCCCCGCGTCACCACGGCGACCACCATCACGGTCAGCGCCACGACGATGGCCACGGGGACCACGACGACCACAAGTGGTCCGATCACGACAACGAGATCGACAAGGTCGTCACGCACCTCAACTACGTGACGAACAACTACTCGTTCGACTCGCACGACACGATCTACAACACCAACAACATCACCAAGATCTGGGCCGACCACGGCGCCGACGTCAGCGTCAACAACGAGACCCACAACGTCGGCGCCGGAGGCGTGGACGTCGAGGGCGACAACAACGGCACGGTCGCCACCGGCGGGCACAACCAGATCGGCAACGGCAACGAGCAGTCCGGCGACGGCTCGACGACGTCGTTCGGCAACGGCTCGGCGCTCTCGCACGTCGGCACCGGCGACGGCGGCGCGATCAACACCGGTACCGGTTCGGCCACCGGCGACTCGGAGCACGTCAACTCGCAGGCGTTCGGCTCCGGCAACGTCACCACGGCGACGCACGGGAACGCCGCGACGACGACGGCCGACTCGCACAACAACACGGACTCGAACAACTCGACCGACTCCCACGACGTCACGAAGACGTCAACGGACTCGCACGACAACACGAACTCGAACAACCACGGGTCGTTCGACACCGACAACTCGTCCCACCTGGACTCGAGCCACTCGGGCAACACGTTCTCGGCGACGGACGACTCGCAGCACCTCAACGTCCACGACAACTCCGTCGACCTCACGGCGATCCACCACTGAGGTCGACCAACGAGGGGGAGTCACGGCCGCGTAACGTCGGCCGCGTGACGACACAGCCGGGGCACGGTGCACACGCGCCGTGTCCCGGCTGTCGTCATAGCGGGGGAACGAGGCAGGGGGAGCACGGATGACCCAGCAGGGAACGGGTGGGGAGCTCACCGAGCTCGTCGCCCTGGCTCGCCGGGCGGCGACCGCCTACGAGCGCCCGGACCTGGAGCGCCGGCTCGCGGTCGTGGCCCGCGCGGTCGCCGACGACCGGGCCCGGGTGCTCGTCGTCGGCGAGTTCAAGGCGGGCAAGACCGAGCTGGTCAACGCGTTGCTCGGCGGCCGGGCGCTGCCGACCGACGCCCACCGGGCGACGACGGTGCCGACCGTGTGCGTGCACGGCGAGCAGGCCGGGGTCGTGCTGGTCCGGGGCGTCGCTGAGCCGGACGGGAGGGCGAGCACCGAGCAGCAGCCGGTCTCGCCGGGCGCGCTCGCCGAGCACGTCACCGAGAAGGGCAACCCGGAGAACCGGGCGGGCTGGTCGCACGCCGAGGCGACGCTGCCGCGCCCGGTGCTCGAGGGCCTACGGCTGGTGGACACTCCGGGGGCAGGCGGGCTCGCGTCGCCGGCCTCGTTGTCGACGATGGCCGAGCTGCCGGGGGCGGACGCGGTCCTCGTCGTCGCCGACGCCGGGCGGGAGCTCACCGCCCCGGAGCTCGCCCTGGTCCGGACCGCCGCAGCGGTGAGCCCGACGGTCGCCGTCGTGCTGACCCGCACCGACCTGCACCCGCACTGGCGCCGGATCGCGGACCTGGACCGGGGCCACCTGGACCGGGGCAGGGGCGAGGGCAGCGGCGGGGGAGGACACGGCAACGAAGGACTGCGTGCCGTCCGGGTGCTCCCGACGTCGGCCGCGCTCGCGCTGCACGCCGCCGAGGAGGCCGACCTCCCCGCCGAGACCGCGCAGGCGCTCGTCACCGAGTCCGGGATCGAGGAGCTGCGGCGGCTGCTCGTGTCCGAAGTCGTGGCCGGCCGGCAGGCCCGCCGCGTCCGCATGGCCACCGACGAGGTGCTCGTCGCCTGCGAGCAGCTCGCGACGACCTTCCGCGCCGAGCGCGACGCCCTCGCCGACCCCGCGCGGGCGCACCGGATCGCCGCTGAGGTCGAGCACTCCCGGGCGCGCGCGGCGGCGCTGCGCGACCGGGCGGCGCGTTGGCAGCAGACCCTCAACGACGGCGTCGCCGACCTCGTCTCCGACATCGAGTACGACCTGCGCGACCGGCTGCGCGCCGTCGTCACCGACGCCGAGACCGCCCTGGAGGACACCGACCCCGCGAAGACCTGGGAGCAGTTCGCGCCCTGGCTGCACCAGCAGGTCTCGGCCGGGGTGTCGACCAACGTCGTGTGGGCCGAGGAGCGCACCCGCTGGCTCGCCGAGCGGGTGGCCACGCACTTCGCCGAGGACGGCGAGGGCGTCCTGCCCCCGGTCGCCGTGGGGCCCTCGCCGGACGGGTCCGGGCTCGTCGCCGACCCGGTGGGGATGCTCGCCGCGCCGGACCACGAGAAGTTCGGGTTCGCGCAGTCGCTGATGATCGGGATGCGCGGGTCCTACGGGGGCGTGCTGATGATCGGCATGCTGACGACGATCGGGGGCATGGCGCTGCTCAACCCGTTCTCCGTGGGGGCGGGGCTGCTGCTCGGGTCGAAGACGCTGGTGGACGAGCGCAAGCGCGCCCTACGTCGTCGGCAGTCCGAGGCCAAGCAGGCGGTCCGCCGCCACGTCGACGACGTGATCTTCCAGGCCGGCAAGAACTCCCGCGACATGCTCCGCGAGGTGCAGCGCACGCTGCGCGACCACTTCACGACGACCGCCGAGGAGCTCGAGCGCTCCCTGGCCGCGACGGCCGAGGCGGCCCACGCGGTGGAGGCCGACGGCGCGAAGCGCTCGGCGCGGCTGGCCGACGTCGAGGCCGAGCTGGAGCGGGTCGAGCACCTCGCCGACCGCGCGCGCCGGGAGCGTGCCCGCGCGTCGGCGGGTCCCGCACGCTCGTCGTCGTCGCGCCCGTCGCGGCTGGTCGGGGCGTGAGCGCGCCCGATCCGAGCGGGCTCGTCGGGGCGACCCGCAGCGTCGTCGACGGCGCGCTGCATCTCTACGGCTCCGGTCCCGCGGACCCGGCGACGGCGTGGGCGCGCGCGGTGCTGCACGACGCCCGCGCCCGGCTCGACGAACCGCTGCGGGTCGCGCTGGCCGGGACGCTCAAGGCGGGGAAGTCGACGCTGCTCAACGCCCTGGTCGGCGAGCGGATCGCGGCGACCGACGCGGGGGAGTGCACCCGGCTGGTGACCTGGTACCGCGACGCGCCCAGCGCCGCCGTCGTGCGGGAGGACGTGGACGGCCGGCGGGGCGCCGTCCCGTTCACCCGCGACGCGGAGGGCCTGCGGATCGACCTGGGCGGGATCGGTGACCCGGCGCGGGTCGGGCGCCTGCTCGTGGACTGGCCCTCGCGCGGGTTGGCCGACGCGACGCTCGTCGACACCCCCGGGCTGGAGTCGATCCGCGAGACCAACTCGCGGCGGACGCTCTCGTTCGTGACCCCGGACGACCGGCCCAGCGGGGCCGACGCCGTCGTCTACCTCATGCGCCACGCGCACCGCTCCGACGTCGGGTTCCTCGAGGCGTTCGCCGACCTCGCGCAGGGGGGCGCGGGCGGGCTCGGCGCGGTCGGCGCGTCGGGGACGATCGTGGTGCTCTCGCGGGCCGACGAGGTCGGCGGCGGCGGCCTGGACGCAGTGACGACGGCGGGCCAGGTCGCCCAGGCCTACCGCGAGGACCCGGCGCTGCGGCCGCTGTGCCAGACGGTCGTCGCGGTCGACGGGCTGCTGGCCGAGACCGCGCGGACGCTGCGGCAGTCGGAGTTCACCGCGCTGCGCGCGCTCGCGCGGGCGCCGCGGGCCGAGGTCGACGCGCTGCTGCTCTCCGCGGACCGGTTCACCGCGGCCGAGCCGCCCGCCGTCGTCGCGGAGGCCCTGGCGTCCGACCCGGACGGAGTGCGGCTGGACGAGCCGACCCGGCGCCGGCTCATGGAGCGGTTCGGGGTGTTCGGCATCCGGTCGGCGACGACGGTGCTGCGCCGCGGCGCGCGGACCGGGCGCGGGGTGGTCGACTCGCCGTCGCTGGCCGAAGAACTGGTGCGGCGCAGCGGGCTGGGCGAGCTGCGCGACGTGCTCTCGTCCCGGGTGCTCGGGCGCCGCGACGTGCACCAGGCCCGGTCGGCGCTGCTCGCCGTCGACCTGGTGCTGGGGCGGGCGCCGCGTCCCGACGCCGGGCCGGTGGCCGCCGAGCTCGAACGGCTGCTGACCGGGGCGCACGCGTTCACCGAGCAGCGGCTGCTCGCGGCGCTGCGCCAGGGTCAGGTGGGCCTGCCCGAGGGGACCGCGGGCGAGGCGGAGCGGCTGCTCGGAGGCGAGGGGCCGGGCGCGGCGGAGCGGCTGGGGCTCGACGACGGCGCCGGCTCCGACGTGCGGGCGGCGGCGCTGGAGGCGCTGGACCGATGGCGGGTGCGGGCGGAGAGCCCGCTGACCTCGCGGGCGGCGGCCGAGGTGGCGCGCGCGGTGGTGCGGTCGTGCGAGGGCCTCATAGGTGCGCTCCGCCCAGGTGAGCACTAACCCGCCCTCTAGGACGGATTAGTGCTCACGAGCACGAAGTGCACCTAGCGGACTCGTGGCGGCGCCGGGCATCGTCGCCGGCCAGCTCTGGCTCGTCGTGCTCGGCTACGGGGTGATCGGCGGCAGCCTGGCCAGCCACTACACCGTCGCGTTCCTGATCATGATCGGGCTGCTCGTCGTCGCGTTCGTGTGCAACGAGCTCATCCGAGCGGTGCCCCAACGGCACTTCGTGGACGGGGCGGGCGCGCCTGCGGCCGACGTCGAGGAAGGAGCCACCCGATGACCGGGCCCACGGCACACGAGTCGACCACGTCCGGCGCCCTGGGTGGCTGACGCCATGTGAGCACTTTCCGGGGCTATGACCCCGGAAAGTGCTCACAGGCGCGGAGCGCACCTACACCGACTCGGCCTCCGAGGGGGCGTCGGCCGGGACGGCGGGGCGGTCGGTGTGCTCCGGCTCGCGGGTGCCGAGCAGCATCGCGAGCGCGCCGACGACCGCCAGGACGCTCATCGTGATGAAGCCGCTGGTGAAGGTGCCGGTGCCCGCGACGATGAAGCCCATCGCGAGCGGCGCGACGATCCCAGCGAGCGCGAACGCGGCGTCGGCGAACCCGGCCGCCGTCGCAGGCTGCGCCGGCTCGGCGTCGATCGAGGCGACCCACCAGATGCCGCCGGTGACGAACCCGAACCCGACGCCGCAGGAGATCGAGACCAGCGCGACCGTCAGCGAGGGGTCGAGGAACACCGGGATCAGCGACGCGCCGGAGAGCAGCAGCGCGACGCCCATGATCGTGAAGCGGCTGCGCACGCTGCGGGTGCGCCGGTAGACCCGGTCGACGAGGAATCCGCCGATGAGGGCGCCGACGATCCCGGCCGCCCACGGCGCGATCGCGAACGCCCCGACGGCCTTGAGGCTCAGGTGGAACGCCGTGCCGAGGTACTGCGGCAGCCAGTACATGAAGCCCCAGAACATGAAGCCCCAGGAGAAGTAGCCGACGGCGACGATCCAGAGGTTCCGGTTGGTGAACAGCGAGCGCCAGTCGGTGCGCCGCGGGGCGCTGTCCTGCTCGGCGGCGTCCTGGCCGGCCGCGATGAGGGCGCGCTCGGCGGCGTTCACCCGGCGCGAGTCCTCGGGGGTGGCGGCCAGCAGGCCGACGGCGACGACCGCCCAGAGGAGGCCGAGCCCGCACATCGTCCAGAACGTGCCCCGCCAGCCGACGGCGCCGATGAGCTGGGTGAGCAGCGGGCCGGCGATGAGCAGGCTGCCCGAGACCGCGACCCCGCCGATCAGGGCGAGGGCGAACCCGCGCTCGTCCCGCGGCAGCCACCGGCTGGCGGTCCGGCTCGCGGCCGGGAAGGCCGGCGCCTCGGCCGCGCCCAGCACGAGGCGGATGAGCAGCAGGCCGACGAAGCCGCCCGCGAGCGGGGTCAGCGCGGTGCACAGCGAGAACAGCATGATCGCGGTGAGCAGCACCCGCCGCGTGCCGAACCGGTCGACCAGCGGACCCGACAGGAACGCGAAGACCATGTAGCCGATCGCGAAGACGCTCGAGACCACGCCGTACTCCGCGGTCGAGATCCCGAATTCCTTCTGGAGCGGCGTGACGGCGTACGAGATCGCACTGCGGTCGATGTAGTTGATGACGATCAGGGCGACGATCAGCGCGATCGTGGCCCACCGGAATCGGGTCGGCATGGTCTTCACCTGTCGATGGATGTTCGTTCCGCTGGAAGAAACGAACGACGGATACCGTCGGACGACGAGAATGGCGGTCTCGTGTGATCGGGGTCAAGGTCGCTGGTCGAGCACCTGTGAGGCTTTTCGACATCGTTCCGCCGGGGGGAACAATTCAAGGAGGCCAGTGCCCCGGTCAGGCGTGTGCCAAGGTCCGCGGGGCGCAGCTCGCGCCGCAGCTCCCACACCAGCTGGGCGAGCTCGGCGGCGGTGTCGGCCGGGACCGAGCGGGCGGCGTTGCCGGCGAACTTGGTCTCGTGCTCCGCGGCGGACAGCGGCCGCCCGGGCCCGCCGCGGTTCTCGCGCACCCGCTCGGTCACCGTCTCCCCGGAGCGCAGGTGCGCGGTGAGCACCGCCGGGAACTGGTGCGGGAAGCCGGCGGTGGCCTCGTCGTCGGCGACGACCTCGACGCGGGCCGCCAGCGCGAGGCGGGCGTCGTCAGCGGCCGCGTCGTCGGTGAAGTCGGCGTGGAAGACCCCGAGCCCGTTCTGCCCACCGCACAGCGCCGCCGCCACCGTGTAGGGCCCGCTGAACGCCGCGTGGTATCCCGAGCTCGGCCGGATCTTGGCCGACCGCGGCTCGGCGATCGTGCGCAGCACCGGCGCCGGCGCGCCCAGGACGAGCCGCTCGACGTCGTCGGGACGGATTCCCCGCGCCCGCAGCGCGAGGGCCGCGTCGATGCCGGCGTGGGTGAAGTGGTTGCACGGGTAGGGCTTGAAGAAGATTCCGGGCGTCTCCCAGCGCTCGCCGAGCCCGTCGGTGACGGCCTCGATCCGCACGCGGTCCCCGCAGAACGCGCGCAGGAAGCCGAAGCCGCCCTCGAGGACCGTCGGAGGACCGGTCAGGCCGTGGCGGGCGAGGTCGGCGGCCGCGACCCCGGCGTGGGCGGCCCAGCCGCAGTGCACCCGCTTGATCGTGCCGCCGGTGCGGTTGGCCTCGATGACGCCGCTGCCCATGCTCGCCGCGATCCCGATCGCCGAGGTCAGCTGGTCGGCGGACAGGCCGCGCAGCATCCCGGCGGCGAGCGCCGCGCCGACCGCGCCGCAGATCGCGGTGGCGTGCTGACCCCATTCGAAGAACACCGAGGTGCCCGCGGCCTCGTCGTACCCGGCCATGCCCAGCCGGCAGGTCAGCTCCACCCCGACGGTGGCCGCGTCGAGGAAGGCGGGACCGCTCGCGCCGGTCGCCTCGGCCACCGCGAACGCCGCGGGGAGCACCGCCGACGACGGGTGCAGTACCGAGGGCAGGTGGGTGTCGTCGAAATCGAGGCTGTGGGCGAGGGTGCCGTTGACCAGCGCGGCCGAGGGCGGGGGAAGGCGCTCCCCGGTCGCGAACGAGGTCGCCGCGCCGGTCCCGCCCCAGTCGTCGACGACGGCGGAGACGATCCGCCCCGGCTCCTCGGCGCGGGCGGCCAGGCAGTTGCCGAGCAGGTCGACGGTGCGGGCGGCCATGTCGTCGCGCAGCTCGGCGGGCAGGCCCTCGACGGCGACCCGGGCGGCGAGGTCGGCGACCTGCTGGGCGGGGGTGCGGGAGGCGACCGCGGTCACGCCAGCACCGCCAGGGGCCGCACCGGCGAGCCGGTGCCGCCGACGATCCGCAGCGGGGCCATGACGAACAGGAACTCGCCCAGGCCCTCGGCCGAGGCGTCCTCCAGGGCCAGGTGCTCGACGATGTGGATGCCGTGCTCGACCAGCAGGATGCGGTGCACCGGCAGCACCCGGTGCCCGGCGCCGGGCGGGATGCGCTCGAAGGCGGTGGTGTCCGCGCCGGCCGCGACCACACCCCGGTCGGCGAGCCAGCGCGCACCGTCCTCGGTGACCCCGGGGACGCCGTCGGACTGCCCGAGGTAGACCTCGGCGTCGGCGAAGTGGCGCGCCCAGCCGGTGCGGACCAGGGCGACGTCGCCGCGGCCCGGCTCGGCGCCGGCGCGCTCGGCGGCCGCGGCGAGGTCGTCGGCGGTGACGCCCTCGCCGGGATCGAGCACGTCGACGCCGCGGGTGGCGGCCACGTCGAGCAGCACCCCGCGGGTGATCATCGGCGGGATGCGCTCGGCGCCGTGCTCGGAGTGCGCGCCACCGACCTGGCCCTGGAGCGCGTCGACCCCGCCGTGCAGGCAGCCCTCGTGGCTGACGTGGGCCAGTGCGTCGACGTGGGTGCCGACGTGCCCGCCGGTCACGAGGATCTCGTTGGACGCGGACCCGCCGTCGGGACGGACCGCGTCGCCGTGGCGGCGGATGAGGGTCATCCGGAACCCGGGGTGGTTCGGCGAGCAGGGCATACCGGTGAACAGCGGCTGGCCGAGCTCGACGGTGCGCAGGCCGCCGGCGACGGTGTCGAGCAGGGTGCGGGTGGCAGTGGTCGGGGCGCTCACGGGGTCTCCCTGCTCTCGGGGCGGGCACGGTCGAGGACGGTGCGGGCGCCGGCGACGACGGCGGGGTCGACGAAGCGGCCGTCGGCGTCGCGGTAGGCGGTCTCGCCGCGGGCACCGGCGGACTCGAGCGAGGCGAGCAGCCCGCGGGCGCGGGCGAGCTCGTCGGGGGTGGCGGTGAAGGCGTCGTGGACCACCGGAACCTGCCGCGGGTGGATCACCGAACGGCCCCAGAACCCGCGGGCGCGCGCGGTGCGGCTGTCGGCGGCGAGGCCGTCGAGGTCGGGCAGGTCGGTCCACACCGGGGCGAGCGGGGACGGCAGGCCCGCCGCGCGGCTCGCGACGACCACCCGCTGGCGCGCCCACTCCAGCGCGGCCCGGTCGGCCACCCGCAGGTCCGCGGCGAGGTCGGCCTCGCCCAGGGACACCGCCGCGACCAGCGGGTGTGCCGTGGCCAGGGCGAACGCCCGCTCGACCCCGAGGGCCGACTCGACGAGCAGGTGCAGCGGGTGTCCGAGCCGGTCGGCGAGCCGGGCCACGGCGTCCGGGTCGGCGGCCTTGGGGACCCGCACCCCGTCGACCGCGGCCCCGGCCAGCACCGCCGTGTCCGCCGGACCCCACCTGCCGTCGGGGGCGTTCATCCGGACCCACAGGGGACGGGAGCGCGGGCCGGCGGCGAGGTCGGGGACGGCGGCACGGGCGGCGTCCTTCGCGTCCGGCCCGACGGCGTCCTCGAGGTCGACGACGACCGCCTCCGCGTCCCCGGCCAGCGCCTTCGCGACGAGGTCGGGGCGGTGGCCGGGAGCGTAGAGCCAGCTCCGGGCGACGCCCAGCCCCGTCGTACTCACACCGCTCCGGCGGCGCGCAGGGCCGCGAGCCGGCCGGCGTCCACGCCGTGGCGGGCGAGGACCTCGGCGGTGTGGGCTCCCAAGGGGGGGCCGGAGGTGCGGACGCGGCCCGGGGTCTCCGAGAGCCGGAACGGGACGTTCTGCATCCGGACCGGGCCGAGCTCGTCGTCGTCGACGGTCACGACGCTCTCCAGGGCCGTGTACTGCGGGTCGGCCAGCACGTCGGCCGCGGTGTAGATCGGCGCGACCGCCGCCTCGGCCTTCTCGAAGGCCGCGACCACCTCGTCCCGGTCGCGCTCGGCGATCCAGGCCCCGACGGCGGCGTCGAGCTCGTCGGCGTGCTGGGCGCGCGTGGAGCCGGCCGCGAACCACGGCTCGTCGATCACCTCCGGGCGCCCGACCAGCCGCATCACCCGCTCCGCGATCGATTGAGCGCTCGTCGAGACCGCGACCCAGCGTCCGTCGGCGCACTCGTAGGTGTTGCGGGGGGCGTTGTTCGACGAGCGGTTGCCGTGGCGGGACTGCAGCTCGCCGAGCTGGTCGTAGGCGATCAGCTGGGGTCCGAGCACCGTGAGCAGCGGCTCGATGATCGCCATGTCGACGACCTGCCCGCGACCCGTCGTCTCCCGGGCGCGCAGCGCGGTCATCACCGCGAAGGCGGTGGTGAGGGCGGTGACGCCGTCGGCGAGGCCGAAGGGCGGCAGGGTGGGTGGCCCGCCCGGCTCACCGGTGATGGCGGCGAACCCGCTCATGGCCTCGGCCAGGGTGCCGAAGCCCGGGCGGTTCGCGTAGGGCCCGGTCTGGCCGAAGCCGGTCACGCGGCCGACGACGAGCCCCGGGTTGCGCTCCTGGAGCACGTCGGGCCCGAGGCCCCACCGCTCCAGGGTGCCGGGGCGGAAGTTCTCGATGACGACGTCGGCGTCCGCGGCGAGCTCGCGGAACACCTCCTGGCCCTCGCGGGTGGAGAGCACCAGCGTGATCGACTTCTTGTTGCGGCCGAGCATCTTCCACCACAGCCCGACGCCGTCCCGCGAGGCGCCGTGGGTCCGCGACGGGTCGCCGCGCGGGTGCTCGACCTTGATCACCTCGGCGCCGTGGTCGCCGAGCAGGGTCGCCGCGAGCGGACCGGCGAACAGGGTGGCGACGTCGAGGACCTTGAGGCCGGCCAGGGCGCCGGACTCGTGGACGGTGGGATGGGCGGAGCTCGTCATCGAGCGGTCCTCTCTGCGCCGGCGACGACGGGGGTGCGGCGCGGGGCGGCGCCGAGGCGGTGGGAGATGCGGTCGGCCACCGCGACCACGCGGGGTGCGAGGGCGGCGACGAACTCGTCGGTGACGCGGTAGCGGGGCCCGCACACCGAGATGGCCCCGATGACCTCGCCGGAGACCCCGAACACCGGGGCGGCCACCGACCCGGCGTCGGCCTGGCGCTCCCCGGCCGAGACGGCGTAGCGGCGCTCGGCGATGCGGTCGAGCTCCGCGCGCAGCACGTCGGGGTCCGTGACGGTGCCCGGGGTGAGCGCGGCGAGGCCGGCGCCCAGGACCTCCTCGCGCTCCTCGGGGTCCAGGAAGGCGAGCATGCACTTGCCGGAGCTGCCGGCGTGCAGCGGGAACCGGCGGCCCAGCTCCACGGTCATCTTGATCTCGTGGGTGCCGACGACCTGGTCGAGGTAGACGCGGCCGTGCGGCACCGGGGTGGAGAGCGTGACGGTCTCGTGGGTCGCGTCGCGCAGCTCGCGCAGCAGCGGCAGCGCGGCGCCGCGCAGGTCGGACTCGCGCAGGGCCCGCGCCCCGATCGCCGCCGCCGCCGGTCCGAGCCGGTACTCGCGGGTGACCGGGTCGAGCGCGACCATCCCGCGGCCCGCGAGCGAGACCAGGATGCGGTGCACGACGGCCTTCGAGAGGCCGAGCTCGCGGGCGATCCGGGAGACCCCCAGCGTCGAGGGGCCGTCGACGAAGAGGAGCAGCACGTCCGCCACCCGGGACGTGCCCTCCGTGCCGCCGCTGGTCTCGACCACCGTGCCGACCTCCCGCCACCTCGTACCGCTGATCGAAACGAAGCCTGACCCGTGGGCCCGCCGAACGTCAAGCCGCGCCGTTGCATCCGACGCGGTGAGCTGCTCAGATGTCGGCGGAGCGATGCGCACGAGCGTTTCTGTCGGCGGAACGGAGGAACGGATGCCGGACGTCGACCTGCTCGTCGCGGGCGCCGGCGGCGGCCTGGCCGGCGCGCTGCGCGCGGCGCAGGCGGGCCTCGACGTCGTCGTCGCCGAGGCCGACCCGCACCACCGGCGGGGCAGCAACACCGCGATGTCGACGGCGATGGTCCCGGGCCCGGGGAGCCGCTTCCAGCGCGCCGCCGGGATCGAGGACTCCCCGGAGCGCTTCCTCGCCGACGTCGCCGCGAAGACCCGCGGGCAGGCCGACCCCGCCGTCGCCGGCACCCTCGCCCGAGTGGGCGCGCCGCTGGTGGAGTGGCTGGCCGACCACGTCGGGCTCCCGATCGAGCTGGCCGACGTCGACTACCCCGGGCACGCGGTGCGCCGGGTGCACACCGTCCCCGGGCGGCACGGCTCCGCGCTGCTGCGGGGACTGGTCGAGGCGGCCGAGGCGTCGGAGCGGATCGACCTGCTGGTCCCGGCGCGGCTGGTAGCGCTCGCCCCGGCGGGCGCCGGGGCGTGGCGGGTCCGGCTGCGGCGTCCCGACGGCGCCGAGGAGGAGCTCACCGCCCGGTCGGTCCTGCTCGCCACCGGCGGCTACGGCGCGGACCCGACGCTCGTCGCGCGGCACCTCCCCGAGATCGCCGGGGCCGCCTACCACGGCAGCGAGTACGCCACCGGCGACGCGCTGCGTCTCGGGTCCGCGCACGGGGCCGCGGTGAGCGCCCTCGACGCCTACCAGGGCCACGCCGGGCTCTCGGCCGCGGCGCGCACGCTCGTGACCTGGACGACCGTGATGGCGGGGGCCGTCGTCGTCGACGCCGACGGGCACCGCTTCGGCGACGAGACCGTCGGCTACTCCGAGTACGCCGCAATGCTCGCCGGCCGGCCCGGCGCCCGCGGCTGGGTGGTGCTCGACGGCCGCATCGACGCCGCCACGCAGGGGTTCCTCGACTACCGCCACGTCGTCGAGGCCGGGGCGCTGCGCTGGGCGGGCACCGTGCCCGAGCTCGCGGCGCGCATCGGCGTCGACGCCGAGGTGCTCCAGGGCGAACTGGACGACGCGGCCGCCGTCGCACGCGGCGAGGCGGTCGTCGACCGGGTCGGACGGCGGCACGTCGCGGCCGCGCTCGAGCCGCCCTTCGCGGCCGTCGAGATCGTCCCGGCGCTCTTCCACACCCAGGGCGGGCTCGCCGTCGACGAGCACGCCCGCGCCCTCGACCCCGCCGGGCGCCCGCTCGGCGGCCTCTACGCGTCGGGCGGCGCGGCGGTCGGCATGTCCGGCCACGGCGCCGCCGGCTACCTCGCGGGCAACGGCCTGCTGCCCGCCCTCGGCCTGGCCTACCGGGCCGCCGACCACCTCGCGTCCGCGCATGCCGAGAAGGAGATCCCCGCATGAGCCACGACCTCGTCGTCCGCAACGTCCGCGTGGTGCGGCCGGGCACCGAGGAGACCCCGCTCGCCGACATCGCCGTCGACGACGGGCGGATCACCGACATCGGACCCGACCTCGGCACCGACGCCGGCGAGGTGCACGACGGGGGCGGGCAGCTCGCCTTCCCCGGGGTCGTCGACGCCCATCAGCACTGGGGCATCTACAACCCGCTCTCCGAGGACACCGCCACGGAGAGCCGGGCGTGCGCGCAGGGCGGGGTCACCACGTCGCTGACCTACATGCGCACCGGGCAGTACTACCTGAACAAGGGCGGCTCCTACGCCGACGTCTACCCCGAGGTGCTCGCCGCCTCGGAGGGGCGCTCGCACGTCGACTACGGATTCCACCTCGCGCCGATGCAGGCCAGCCACATCGACGAGATCCCGATGCTGGTGGAGGAGCACGGCGTCACGTCGTTCAAGATCTTCATGTTCTACGGCAGCCACGGGCTGCACGGGCGCTCGAACTCCCAGAACGACTTCCTCATGATCCCCGAGGGCGAGCGCTACGACATCGCACACTTCGAGTTCGTCATGCGCGGCGTCCAGCGGGCGCGCGAGGCCCGCCCCGACATCGCCGAGGAGATCTCGCTGTCGCTGCACTGCGAGACCGCCGAGATCATGACGGCGTACACGAAGCTCGTCGAGCAGGAGGGCACGCTCTCCGGACTCGAGGCCTACAGCGCCTCGCGCCCGCCGCACTCCGAGGGGCTCGCGGTCACCATCGCCTCCTACCTCGCCCACGAGACCGGGCTCCCGACGATCAACCTGCTGCACCTGTCGTCGGCCAAGGCGCTCGAGGCGGCGATGCTCATGGCGACGACGTTCCCGCACGTCGACTTCCGCCGGGAGGTCACCGTCGGGCACCTGCTCGCCGACGTGCACACCGCCGACGGCATCGGCGGCAAGGTCAACCCGCCGCTGCGCCCGCGCGAGGACGTCGAGGCGCTGTGGCGCCACGTGCTCGCCGGCGACGTGTCGTGGGTCGTCTCCGACCACGCCTGCTGCAAGGAGGCGACGAAGTTCGGGGACGACGGTGCTGATCACGAGGACGTGTTCGCGGCCAAGTCCGGGTTCGGCGGCACCGAGTACCTGCTGCCCGGGCTGGTGGGGGAGGGGCTCAAGCGGGGTCTGGGGCTGGGCCGCGTCGCCGACCTCGTCTCGGGAGCACCCGCCCGCCGCTTCGGCCTCGGCACCAAGGGCGACCTCGCCCCGGGCTTCGACGCCGACATCGCCCTGGTCGACCCCGACACCTCCTGGACCGTCGACCCGGCGGCGTCCGAGTCGACCCAGGAGTACAGCCCGTTCCGCGGCCTGGAGATCGGGTCGACGGTGTCCCGGACGTTCCTGCGCGGGCGGACGGTGTTCGCCGACGGGGCCGTGGTCGGCGAACCGACGGGGCGCTACCTGCACCGGCCCACGGCGTGAGGGGGAGCCCGCTTACCGCCGTTCGGCGGTGTCACAGCCTGCGAATGGCCGCTGAGCTGCGAAAAGAGCGACCCGAGGGGTGTGAGATCCAGTGACCGGGGTCATCATTTCCCCATGGGACGAGTGATCGGGTGGTTGGTCACCATCCTCGTCCTGTACGCCATCATCTCCCAGCCGGCCACGGCGGCGAACACCACGAGCAACCTCGCCTCGGGTCTCGCGAGCGCCGGCCAGCAGGTCGTGGTGTTCGTCCAGTCGGTCGTCGGGTCGACGCAGTACTCCCAGGTGCACAGCGTGCCGTACAAGGGCGTCGCGACGGGGGACGGCAGCTACCCCTAGAGGTGCGCTGCGCGCCCGTGAGCACTTTCCGGGGTTATAGCCCCGGAAAGTGCTCACGAGCGCGGAGCGCACCCAGCGGCCACCAGGTCCAACAGCCGCCCGAGCCGGGCCCGGTCGTCCGACCCCTGCGTCGCCACGAAGATCCCGACGAGGACCGTCACGACGTCGTCGGCCTCCACGTCGGCGCGCAGCGTCCCCGCCCGCACCCCCGCGGCCAGCAGCGTCCCGACGGCGCCGTCGATCGCGGCCCGGGTGTCCGCGGCGGCCAGCGTCCCGTCGGCGACCATCGCCCGGAACGTCTCGGCCATCCCGCGCTTGGTGGTCACGAACTCGGCGTACCGGTCCATCCACTCGCGCAGCGCGTCGGCCGGCTCGTGGGACGCCAGCAGCCCGTCGACGCTCGCGCACACCGCCGCCAGCTCCGTGCGGTAGACCGCCTCGACGAGGGACTCGCGCGTCGGGAAGTGCCGGTAGAGCGTGCCGATGCCGACCCCGGCGTCGCGCGCGATCTTCTCCAGCGTGGGGGCGTCCCCGGCGGCGAAGCCCGCGGCGGCGGCGCGCAGCAGGGCGTCGCGGTTGCGGCGGGCGTCGGCCCGCAGTGGCGGGGACCCGTCGTCGTCAACCAAACGGAGGTGCCTCCGGTTCTGTGCTAGCGTCGGCCAGTGGGAACGGAGGTGCCTCCGTTTCGCTCTCGAGTCTGGCACCCCGCGAGGAGAACCACCATGACCCGCACCCCCGAAATCTCCGACGTGGCAGCCCGCCCCCACCCGGGCGGCCTCGCGACCCTCGCCGGCCGCTCCGTCGCCCGGGTCGGCCACGGCGCCATGCAGCTGCGCTGGGCGGAGTCCGACGACGAGCCCGTGGCCGTCCTGCGCCGGGCCGTCGAGCTCGGCGTCGACCACCTCGACACCGCCGAGTTCTACGGCGACGGCGTCGTCAACCGCCGCATCCGCGCCGCGCTCGCGCCCTACCCGGACCACCTCGTCGTCGTCACCAAGGTCGGCGCGACGCCGAACCCGGGCGCGGAGATCGAGCTGCGGCTCGCGCAGCAGCCCGCGGAGCTGCGCGCCCAGGTGGAGGACAACCTGCGCTCGCTCGACGTCGAGCGCCTCGACGTCGTCAACCTGCGCCGCGCCGACGTCGCACCCGGGCTCATCGCCGGGGGCGACCAGATCGTCGACCTCGACGACCAGCTCGCGACCCTGACCGCGCTGCGCGACGAGGGCAAGATCGGCGCGATCGGGCTCTCCCACGTCTCGGCCGAGCAGCTGCGCCACGCGCTGCCCGTCGGGATCGTCTGCGTGCAGAATGCCTTCAGCCTCGTCGACCGCTCCGCCGAGCCGGTGCTCGACCTCTGTCGCGAGCACGGCATCGCCTGGGCGCCGTACTTCCCGCTGGGCGGTGGCTGGCCGGGTCAGCGCCGGGTGACCGACCTCCCCGCCGTCGTGGGGACCGCCGCGCGCCTCGGGGTGCTGCCCGCGCAGGTGGGGCTGGCGTGGCTGCTGGCGCACGCCGAGCAGACAATGCTCATCCCGGGCACGCGCAGCGTCGCGCACCTCGAGGAGAACCTCGCCGCCGGCGACGTCGAGCTCGACGCGGAGGCGATGGCCACCCTCGAGGCGTCCTCGGTGTCGTAGGTGTCGAGCCCCCGGGATCGGCCTCGACACCCCCGCGAGCACCGCCGACCTCCCGGAGGACCTGCGACATGACGACCTTCGTGCTCGTCCACGGCGCGTCCTCGGACCACCGCTACTGGTCCCGGGTGGCACCGCTCGTCACCGCCGCCGGCCACGGCGTCGTCACCCCCGACCTGCCCGTGAGCGACGAGACCGCCAGGTGGGCGGAGTACACCGACGCCGTCGTCACGGCGGTGGGGGAGCGGGCGGGCCCGGTGGTGCTCGTCGGGCAGTCGATGGGCGCGTTCACCGTTCCGCTCGTGGCGGCGCGGATCCCGACGGTGCTGCTGGTCCTGCTCGCGCCGATGATCCCGGCGCCGCGGGAGACCGCCGGGGCCTGGTGGGACGCCACCGGCCACCGGGCGGCGGTCGAGGCCCACGCCGCGGAGCTGGGTCTCGACCCGGCCCGGCTCGACCCGGTGCGCGAGCCCCGGACCACGTTCTTCCACGACCTGCCCGCCCACCTCGTCGCCGAGCTCGAGGCCGAGGGCGCCCCGCTGCAGGCCGGCACGATCTTCTCGGCGCCCTACCCGCTGCAGCGCTGGCCCGACGTCCCGACCCGCGTGGTCGCCGCCCGCGACGACCGCCTCTTCCCGCTCCCGCTCGTGCAGCGTCTGGCGTCGCGACGTCTCGGGGTGGACACCGAGGTCGTCCCGGGCGGGCACCTGGTGGCGCTCGGACACCCGCAGGAGGTGGCGACGACGCTGCTGCGGCTGGCCGGGGAGGTCGGGCACGGCTGAGCCGTCGCCCGCGTGGCACGGTGGGGGCCGTGGCACAACGGGACACCGAGCAGGACGCCGAGCAGGCGGGGCTCGAGCAGGCCCGGGAGCTGCTCTCGGCAGCCGGGCGGGTCACCGTGCTGACCGGCGCGGGCGTCTCCACCGACTCCGGGATCCCGGACTTCCGCGGCCCCCAGGGCGTGTGGACGAAGAACCCCGCGGCGGAGCGGATCTGGACCTTCGAGCACTACCGCGACGACGACGAGGTGCGGCGCGCGGCCTGGCAGGAGCGGGTGGAGCACCCGATGTGGACGGCGCGGCCGGGCCCGGCGCACGACGCGCTCGTCGCCCTGGAGCGCTCCGGCAAGCTCGTCGCGCTGCTGACCCAGAACATCGACGAGCTGCACCAGGCGGCGGGCTCCTCCCCGGACTCGGTGCTCGAACTGCACGGCAGCAACCACCACACGGTCTGCCTGACCTGCCGGGCCGTCACGCCGATGGTCGAGGCGCTCGACCGCGTCCGGGCCGGTGAGGACGACCCGCGCTGCCCGCACTGCGGCGGTGTCCTCAAGGCCACGACGATCATGTTCGGCGAGATGCTCGACGTCGAGGTGCTCGGGCGGGCCCGCGAGGCCGCCCTCGCGTGCGACGTCTTCCTCGCCGTCGGGACCTCGCTCGGCGTGCACCCCGCCGCCGGGCTCGTCGACATCGCGGCCATGGCCGGCGCCGAGGTGGTCATCGTCAACGCCGAGCCGACCCCCTACGACCGGATCGCGAGCGTCGTGCTCCGCGGCGGCATCTCGCAGGTGCTGCCGGCCATCGTTTGACCTTCGGTCCTGTGCGTGCGTTTCCGTGCTGGAGCACGGGAACGCACGCACAGGACCGAAGGTCGAACGTTGCGTTCGAGCGCACTCGAAGGCATAGCGTCGCCCTTGTGCCTGGTTCGATCCTGGGAACGTCCGTCCGCCGCGTCGAGGACCCCGATCTCATCCGCGGTCGCGGGACCTACGTCGACAACATCGTGCCCCCCGGGGCGCTGCACGTGGTCTTCGTCCGCTCGCCGCTGGCGCACGCGCGCCTCGAGGGCGTCGACGTCGCGAAGGCGCGCGAGGCGCCCGGCGTCGTCGCCGTGCTGACCGGCGCCGACCTCGCCGACGTCCCCGACCACCGGCCGTTCATGGTGCTCAACGACGCCTGCGCCCGCCCCCTGCTCGCTCGCGGGAAGGTGCGCTTCGTCGGGGACATGGTCGCCGCCGTCGTCGCCACGAGCCGCGCCGACGCCGTGGACGCCGCGGAGCTCGTCGAGGTCGACTACGACCCGCTCGACGCCGTCGTCGACCCCGAGGCGGCCCTCGCCGACGGCGCCCCGCTGCAGTTCGAGGAGCTCGACTCCAACCTCGCGGCCGGCTTCCGCGAGCCCGACGACGTCCGCCCCCTCGACGGCGCCGACGTCGTCGTGCGCGCCCGCATCCTCAACCAGCGCCTCGCCGTCGCGCCCATGGAGGGCAACTCGGTGACGGCGCTGCCCGGTGGGGCGAGCGGCGCGACGGGGGAGGGTGCCTACGACACGTACGACATGACCGTCCAGGTCTCCACCCAGATGCCCCACGGGCTGCGCGACCAGGTCGCCCGGCAGTGGGGCTGGGAGCCCGAGCGCGTCCACGTCGTCGCGCCGCATGTCGGCGGCGGGTTCGGCGGCAAGGCGGGCCTGGCGCCCGAGCACGCCGTCGTGATCGAGGCCGCGCGCCGCCTGGGCCGGCCGGTGACCTGGACCGAGACCCGGAGCGAGAACCTCACCGCGATGCCGCACGGCCGCGGGCAGGTGCAGTACGCCGAGCTGGGGCTGCGCCGCGACGGGACGATCGTCGGGCTCCGCGCCCGGGTGGTCGGCGACGCCGGGGCGTACGCGGGCTTCGGCGGCGCGCTCGCCCTCGGGCCCACCCGCAACATGGCCCAGGGCGTCTACCGCATCCCGACGATCGCCTACGACGCCGCCGCCGTGCTCACCACGACGACGCCGATGGGCGCCTTCCGCGGCGCCGGCCGACCCGAGGCGGCGGCGATGCTCGAGCGGCTGATGGACATGGCGGCCGTCGAGCTCGACCTCGACCCGGCCGAGATCCGCCGCCGGAACTTCCTCGCGCCCGAGGAGTTCCCGCTGACCACGGTCACCGGCTCGCTCTACGACTCCGGCGAGTACGCGAAGTCGCTCGAGAAGGCGTTGGAGCTCGCCGGGTACGACGAGCTGCGGGCCGAGCAGGCCCGCCGTCGGGATCGCGGCGACCGCGTGGCACTCGGCATCGGGCTCGCGGTCTACGTCGAGGTCACCGCCGGTGGCGGGGCGCAGGAGTACGGGAAGGTGTCGGTCGACGACGACGGCGGGGCCACGGTCTCCGTCGGGACCTCCGCGCACGGGCAGGGGCACGCGACGTCGTTCGCGATGATCGTCGCCGACCGGCTCGGCATTCCGATGGAGCAGGTGCGGTTCGTGCAGTCGGACACCGCCCTGGTCCCCCACGGTGGCGGGACCGGCGGGTCGCGGTCGCTGCAGCTGGCCGGGTCGAGCGTGCTCGTCGCGGCGGACACGGTGCTCGAGCGGGCCCGCGAGGTGGTGGCCTCCGCGCTGGAGGCCTCGCCCGACGACGTCGTCGTCACCGACGAGGGCACGCTCGGGATCGCGGGCGTGCCGGATCGGACGCTGACGTGGCGCGACGTCGCGGCGGCCGCGCACGAGCAGAGGGTGTCCCTCGCCGAGGCCCGCGACGAGTCCCAGCCGGGTGCGACCTACCCGTTCGGCGCGCACGTCTCGGTGGTCGAGGTGGACCTCGACACCGGGCGGGTGGTGCCGCTCCGCCACGTCGCGGTCGACGACTGCGGCCGGGTACTGAACCCGACCCTCGTCGCCGGCCAACAGCACGGCGGGCTCGCGCAGGGCATCTCGCAGGCGCTGTGGGAGCGCTACTCCTACGACGAGGACGGCAACCCGGTCACGGGCTCGTTCGCGGACTACCTGCTGCCGACCGCGGTCGAGGTCCCGCCGTTCGAGGCCGCGAGCACCGAGACCCCGACCCCGTACAACCCGCTCGGCGCCAAGGGCATCGGCGAGGCGGCGACCGTCGGGTCCACGCCCGCGGTGCAGAACGCCGTGGTGGACGCGCTCTCCCCGCTCGGGATCCGTCACCTCGACATGCCGCTCACCCCGGACCGGGTGTGGCGGGCGGTGCGGGACGCCGAGGCGGGGACCGTGGTGGACCCGTGGGCCGAGCCACCGTCGTTCTTCGCGTCGCTGCCGGTGCGCGGGGCGTCGGCTGATCCGGAGGCGGCGTCGGTGGACGTCTAGGTGCGCTCCGCGCTCGTGAGCACTTTCCGTGCTAGAGCGCGGATTTCTGCTCGCGAGCCGCAGGCACCTCTTGACCGGCGGAGCAACATCCACGTCGTGAGCGCACTCGGGTGGGGGAAGCGGTGGGCGGCGGGGCTCGTGCCGCTCGTCGTCGGGGTGATGGTTCTGGCGGGGTGCTCGTCGGGCTCCGACGACTCCGCGGGATCGCCCGCCCCGGCCCCGGCCACCGTCGCTGCGTACCCCGCGCCGTCGGTGCCCGCGTCCGGCGCCGGTCTCGTCCTGCCCGCGGTGGCCGGGGCGCCGGCGCCGCCGCCCGCGCCGTCCGGGGGCGTGCGGCCCGGGGCGGACTGGCCGACCTACCACGGGGACGCCACCCGGGCGGGATACGTGCCTACCGGTCCCGACCCGGCGAACCCGGCGGTGGCCTGGCAGACCCCGCTCGACGGGAAGGTGTACGGCAGCCCGGTGGTCGTCGCGGGCGAGGTCGTCGCGGCCACCCAGGGCGGGTCGGTCTACGGGCTCGACGCGGTCACCGGCGCCGTGCGGTGGCGCACCCACCTCGCCGACCCGGTCCCGGGATCGGCGCTGCCCTGCGGGAACATCGACCCGATCAGCGTGACCTCCTCGCCCGCGCTCGACCCGGCGAGCGGCCAGGTGTTCGTCGCGACCACCGAGGCCGGCGTCGTGCACCAGCTCTACGGGATCGACCCGGTGAACGGCGGGGTCCGCAGCAAGCGGAACGCCGACGTGCCGGGGGTCGACCCCGCCACCTACCTGCAGCGCGGCGCCCTGCTCGTTTCCGGCGGCACCGTCTACGTCCCCTACGGCGGCAATTACGGCGACTGCGGGCAGTACCGCGGCAGCGTCGTCGGGCTCCCGACGACGGGGACCGGCGCGGCCAAGCTCTTCGTCGTCCCGACCCCGCGCGAGGGCGGGATCTGGGCCGCCTCCGGACCGGCGGCGCTGCCCAACGGCGACGTCATCGTGACCACCGGCAACGGCGAGGCCACGTCGGGGAACTGGGACCACAGCGACTCCGTCCTACGCCTGAGCTCGAACCTGGCGCTCGTCGACGGCTTCGCCCCGCAACAGTGGGCGGAGGAGAACTCGACCGACGCCGACCTCGGCTCGATGGGTCCGGTGCTGCTGCCGGGCACGCACTTCGTGATCGCCGCGGGCAAGGGTGGCGGGGTATTCCTCGTCGACCTCGCGGGGATGGGCGGGGTCAGCGGCCAGAAGGGCCAGCTCGACGGCTGCGAGGCGTACGGCGGCGGCGCGGCGGCACCGGTGCAGGGGGGCGGGTCGGTGGCCTACCTGCCGTGCTCGTCAGGGCTGCTCCAGGTCCGCGTCGGCCCCGACGGTCAGCTGACCAAGGGCTGGCAGGCGCCGTCCCAGGTCTCCGGCTCCCCACTGATCGTCGGGACCACGGTGTGGTCGCTCCAGCAGGACGGCGCCCTCGTCGGGCTCGACGCCGCGACCGGCGCGGAGCGGGCGCGGGTCTCAGCCGGGGACGCGACCCGCTTCGCCACGCCCGCCTACAGCGGCAACGCGCTCTTCCTCCCGACCAACCACGGGATCACCGCCGTGCGCCTGGGTGGCTGACGCCGCGTGAGTACTTGTGGTCGCTATAGCCACCACAAGTACTCGTGCGCGCGGTTGGGGCTCGACGAGGCCGTCGGCGACGGCGAGCTGCGCGCCGTGGCGCTCGCCACCCTGGCCGGGTGGCGGGCCCGCGCCGAGGATCCGTTCGCCGACCGGGACGCCACCGAGACCGCCCGGGTCGTCGTGCGCAGCGTCGAAGGGCTGCTCGCGGCGCGGCCGGTGCCCGTCGGGACCGGGTGACGGCTCCCCGGACCTGAGCCGCCCCGGCTCACACGCGTCCGACCCGGGGAGCGCGTCTCGCCTAGGATGGACCCTCGGATCGCCACGACCGGTGGGAGGAGGTCCGACGACGATGAACGCCGAGGAACGCCGTATCGCGGTGCTGCGCGCGATCGTCGCGGACTTCGTGGCGACCAACGAGCCCGTGGGCTCGAAGGCCATCGTCGACCGGCACAACCTGGGCGTCTCCTCCGCCACGGTGCGCAACGACATGGCGGCGCTGGAGGACGAGGGCTACATCATCCAACCGCACACCAGCGCCGGGCGGATCCCCACCGACAAGGGCTACCGGCTCTTCGTCGACCGCCTCGCCCAGATCAAGCCGCTCTCCGCGGCGGAGCGCAAGGCGATCTCGACGTTCCTCGAGGGCGCGGTCGACCTGGACGACGTGCTGCGGCGCAGCGTGCGACTGCTCGCACAGCTCACCCGCCAGGTGGCCGTCGTGCAGTACCCGACGCTGTCGCGCTCGACGGTGCGCCACCTCGAGGTCGTCGCGCTCACCCCCGCGCGGTTGATGCTGGTGCTCATCACCGACACCGGCCGGGTGGACCAGCGGGTCGTCGACCTCGGGGACGTGCTCACCGAGGACGACGTGGGGCTCCTGCGCGCCCTGCTCAACAGCGTGCTCGTCGGGCAGCCGCTCACGACCGCGGCCGCCCGCGTCGTCGCCCTGCCCGAGGACGGACCGGACCACCTGCGCCAGGTGATCACCACACTCTCGTCGGTGCTGGTCGAGTCGCTGGTCGAGCACCCCGAGGAGCGCCTCGTGCTCGGCGGCACCGCCAACCTGGCCCGTCAGGGCGCCGACGCCACCTCGCTGCGCGGGGTGCTCGAGGCGCTGGAGGAACAGGTGGTGGTGCTGCGCCTGCTCACCGCGTCGAGCGACCCGGCGCAGGTCACGGTGCGCATCGGCGAGGAGAACGAGGCCGAGGAGATGTGGGCGACCTCCACCATCTCCATCGGCTACGGCCCCCTGTCCACCCCCGGCGAGGCGCTGGGCGGCATGGGTGTCGTCGGGCCCACCCGCATGGACTATCCGAGCACGATCGCGGCGGTCCGGGCCGTCGCACGCTACGTGGGGGAGATCGTCGGCGGCCACTGACCCGCACCCCCCATCCGTTCCCCGGGGCGTTCCGGACGCCCGCACGACGACGAAGGACGACGAGGACACACCAGCGTGGCCACGGACTACTACGACATCCTCGGCGTGAGCCGGGAGGCCGACGAGGCGGAGATCCGCCGGGCGTACCGCAAGCTCGCCCGTGAGCTCCACCCCGACGTCAACCCCGAGGCCGCCGAGCGCTTCCACCAGGTCAAGAGCGCCTACGAGGTGCTCTCCGACCCCGAGAAGCGCCGCATCGTCGACCTCGGCGGCGACCCCCTGGCCACCGCGGGCAGCGGCGGCGGAGGGGGCTTCGGCGGCGGGTTCGGCGGTGCCGGCTTCGGCGGGCTCGGCGACATCATGGACGCGTTCTTCGGTGCCGCCGGCGGCGGAGGCGGCCGCGGGCCGCGCGGGCGGGTCCAGCCCGGCGAGGACGCCCTGATCCGCATCGACCTCACTCTCGAGGAGTGCGCGGCCGGGGTCGCCCGCGAGCTGACCGTCGACACCGCCGTGCTCTGCGAGCGCTGCCACGGCAGCGGCGCCGAGGAGGGCTCGCACCCGATCCCCTGCGACACCTGCGGCGGGCGCGGCGAGATCCAGAACGTGCAGCGGTCGTTCATCGGCCAGGTCGTCACCGCGCGGCCCTGCCCGGTCTGCCGGGGGCTCGGCGAGATCATCCCGAACCCCTGCCAGCAGTGCGGCGGCGACGGTCGGGTCCGCGCGCGGCGCACCGTCACCGTGCAGGTCCCGCCCGGCGTCGGCGACGGGATGCGCATCCGGATGGCCGGGCAGGGCGAGGTCGGCCCCGGCGGCGGCCCGGCCGGCAACCTCTACGTCGAGGTCTCCGAGGAGCCCCACGACTACTTCGAGCGCGACGGCGTCGACCTGCACTGCCATGTCACGCTGCCCATGACGGCGGCGGCGCTCGGCACCACGCTGCGCCAGCGGACCCTCGAGGGCGACGAGGAGCTGCACGTCGAGCCCGGCACCCAGCCCGGAACCGTCTACACGTTGCGGGGCAAGGGGATGCCGCGGCTGCGCTCGTCGGGGCGCGCCGAGGGCCGCGGCGACCTGCTCGTGCACCTCGACGTCGGGGTGCCCGAGAAGCTCGACGCCCGCCAGACCGAGCTCCTCCGCGAGCTGGCGTCGCTGCGCGGCGAGGAGCAGCCCGAGTACGCGGGGCAGCACCGTAACGGGCTGTTCGGGCGACGGAAGACGGCCGGTCGGGGTCGGTGAGCTCGGGGTTCCGTACCTCCCGGTGGCAGCAACGGCACGTTCCTGGCGTCGGACGCCAGGACGGCGCCGTTCACCCGTGCGGTTGCGCCCACCCGGGGCAGCAACGGCGCACCCCTGACGTCGGTCGACCGTGACGGGCGACGACGCCGCGGCCTGGTCCCGGCCGGCGCTGTTCCTCGTCGACGCGGTGCCCGAGGCCGGTGAGGTCGTCGTCGGCGGCGCCGAGGGCCGGCACGCGGCGGACGTGAAGCGGGTGACGCGGGGCGAGGTGATCCTCCTCGGGGACGGGGCCGGCACGCGGGCCCGCGCCGAGGTCACCGCCGTGACGAAGGGGAGCGTCACCGCGACGATCCGGGAGCGCCGCTACGACGAACCCCCCGCCGTGACGATCACACTCGCCCAGGCGCTGGCCAAGGGTGACCGTGGCGAGCTCGCGGTCGAGCTGGCCACCGAGGCCGGCGTGGACGCCGTCGTACCCTGGCGCGCCGAGCGCTGCGTGACGCGGTGGGACGACGGGCCCCGCGGCGGCAGGGCCCTCGCCCGCTGGCGCACCACCGCCACCGAGGCCGCCAAGCAGGCGCGGCGCCCCCGGATCCCGCGGGTCGAGGAGCCGGTGACGACGCCGCAGCTGGCCCGTCGGGTGGCGGACGCCACGACGCTGCTCCTCGAGGCCACCGCGGCGGAGTCCCTCGCGACGGTCGCGCTGCCCGAGGCCGGGGAGGTCGTCCTCGTCGTCGGCCCCGAGGGCGGGGTGACCGACGCCGAGGCCGCACGGTTGGCGGAGGCCGGCGCCACCCCGGTCCGCCTGGGCCCCGACGTCCTGCGGACCTCCTCGGCCGCCGCCGTCGCGCTCGGCGCCCTCGGGGTGCGCACCGCGCGGTGGGGCCGGCGGTGATGCCCCGGCGCACCGCGCTCTCCGTCCTGACCGCGCTCGCCGGCGGGGTGCTGGCCGCGTGCAGCGGTCCCGGCGGCGCCGTCCCGAGCGCCCGGCCCGGCACCCCGGCGCCCACCACGCTGCGCTACGGCCCCGACCCGGCGCAGTACGCGCGATTGCACCTGCCCCCGGGCGGCCCCGCCGACGGTGGCGGTGCCCGTGGCGGCGAGGGCGCGCTGCCCGTCGTCGTCGTGCTGCACGGCGGCTACTGGCGCGCGCAGTACGGCCTGGAGCTGGGCACGCCGCTCGCGGTCGATCTCACCGACAACGACGTCGCCGCCCTCAACGTCGAGTACCGCCGACTCAGCACGGGAGGCGGGTTCCCGACGACGCTGGACGACGTCGCGGCCGCCGTCGACCTGCTCGCCGGGCCGGCCATCCAGGCGGCCCGCCGCGCCGGACGGCGCCTCGACCTCCAGCGCGTCGTCCTGCTCGGCCACTCGGCGGGCGGGCAGCTCGCGGCCTGGGCGGCGTCGCGTGCGCGGCTGCAGCCACCCGCTCCCGGGGCCGGGCCGCGGGTCGTCCCGCGCGGGGTGGTCTCGCAGGCCGGCGTGCTCGACCTCGTCGCGGCCGCCGACCAGGGGCTCGGGGCGGGTGCGGTCGTCGACTTCCTCGGCGGCCCGCCGACCGCGCAGGCGGCCCGGTACGCGGTCGCCTCCCCGATGGCACTCGTCCCGGCCCCGTGCCCCGTCGTCTGCGTGCACGGCACCGCCGACGTGACCGTGCCACCCGACCAGAGCCGCCGCTATGTCGACGCGGCGCTCGCGGCCCACGGGCAGGCCCGGCTGCGGCTGCTCGACGGGGTCGACCACTTCCGGCTCATCGATCCCGCCGACCCGGCCTGGCTCGTGGTGCGCGACGAGGTGATGGGCCTCCTCGGCTGATCCGGGCCAGCCCGGCGGAGCGAACGGCACTCTCGCTGCTTCTGTGCGCCCGATCGGCCCGCTCGCTCCGGGGAGCGCCGGCGGAATCGCGTTGACCACCCGCCCCCGCCCGGTAGCGTCGATCGCATCATGGAGCTCTGACGACGTCCCGACCACCGGCCGCGGCCCATCCACGCGCCCGCCGGGGTCCTCGCTCCGTTCCCGGAGACGTCGCGCATGTCTGCTCCCACCACCACCCTCGCGCCGGTCGTCGCCCGCGGCCTCGTCCGGACCTTCGCCGCGCGCCCGGTCCTCGCCGGCGTCGACCTCGTCGCGGCGCCCGGTACGCGCGTCGGGCTGATCGGCGAGAACGGCGCCGGCAAGTCCACCCTCCTGCGGCTGCTCGCCGGCCGCGACCTCCCCGACGCCGGGTCGGTGCAGGTTCCCGACGACGTCGTGTACCTGCCGCAGGAGACGCAGCAGACAAGGGAGCACGCCGACAGGGGAGCTCGACCATCAGGCCGGGAGCCCGAGGGCGCCGGCACCAGCACCGTCGGGCGGGTGCTCGACGACGCCCTGCGCCCGCTGCACGAGGCGGTCGCCGAGCTCGAGCACCTCGCCGAGGCGATGGCCCGTGGCGAGGACGTCGCCGGGACCTACGACGACGTCCTCGCCTGGGCCGTCGGCCACGACGCCTGGGACGCCGACCGGCGCGCCGACATCACCGCGGCCGCGCTCGGCGTCGCCGACCTCGACCGCGCCCGCCCGATCGCCACGCTCTCCGGCGGTCAGCGGACCCGGCTCGCCCTCGCGGCGGCCCTCGTCCGCCGACCGGCGTGCCTGCTGCTCGACGAGCCCACCAACCACCTCGACGACGAGGCGCTCGACCTGCTCGAACGGTCGCTGGTGGACCTGCCCGGCGTCGTCGTGGCGGCCAGTCACGACCGGACGTTCCTCGACAGCGTCGCGACCGAGCTCGTGGACCTCGACGCGGGCGTCCTCGGCACCGACGGCGAGGGCGGGCGCCGGTTCGGCGGCACCTTCACCGCGTACCTCGACGAGCAGGCCCGCGGCCGACGACGGTGGGAGGAGACGTGGGCCGCGCAGCAGGAGGAGATCGCGCGGCTGCGGGAGAAGACCCACGTCGAGCTGCGGTCGATCGCGGCCGGCCGCGGCCCCACCGACAACGACAAGTTCATCCACGCCTTCAAGGGCGCGAACGTGGAGCGCGCCCGGGCCCGGCGGGTGCACGACGCCGAGCGCCGGCTCGAGGTCGCCGAGCGCGCCGCCGTCCCGAAGCCGCCCGAGCCGCTGCGGTTCCGCGCGCAGCTGACCGCCGGGGCCGACGCCGGGCTCGCGGTGAGCGTGCGGGGGCTGCGGGTCGACGGCGACGACGGGGCCCCGCCGCGGGTCGTCGTCGACCGGCTCGACGTGCCCGCGGGCGGGAAACTGCTGGTCACCGGGCCGAACGGGTCGGGGAAGTCGACCCTGCTCGCGGTGCTGGCGGGCCGGCTCGTCCCCAACGCCGGGCGGGTGGACGTCAGGGCACGGCGGGTCGCGTTCCTGGAGCAGGATCCCGACGTCGGGCCCCCTGACCGGACGGCCGGCGCCGCCTATGCGGCGCTGGTCGGGGCGGCCACGGCCGAGGAGGTGCCCCTGCGCACCCTCGGCCTGCTCCATCCGCGCGAGCACGGCACACCGGTCGGCGGGCTGTCGGTCGGGCAACGGCGGCGGCTGGCACTCGCGGTCGCTGTCGCGGTGGGTCCCGACCTGCTGCTGCTCGACGAGCCGACCAACCACGTCTCGCTGCGGCTCGCCTCGGAGCTGGAGGAGGCGCTCGGCCGGGCGCCGGGCACCGTCGTCGTCACCTCGCACGACCGGTGGCTGCGCGCCCGGTGGGACGGGCCGACGTCGGCACTCGGCGGCGCCCGACCCGCCTCACGCGCGCAGAACACTGTCGGGGGTGACGGCTAGAGTGGGTGGTGACAGTGACACCGCGGCCCTTGCAGCTCGACACGCCGCGGTCACCGACGACGCGGGGGGCGCAGGCCGCTCCCAGGCAGGAAGCAGGACCGATCTGCACGTGACCGGCCAGGGACCCACGCCAGACCCCACGCCCGGCAGCGCGACCACGTCCGGCGAGTCGCGCGTCGTCGTCCCCGAATCCGCCCTGTTGGCGCTGCTCGGGAAGCGCGACGAGAACCTCCGTGAGGCCGAGGACCTGCTCGACGCGGACGTCCACGTCCGCGGCAACGAGCTCACGCTGACCGGCGATCCGGCCGACGTCGGGTTCGCCGAGCGGGTGTTCGCCGAGCTCGTCGTGCTCGCCAGCCGGGGCCAGCAGATCGACCCGGACGCGGTGCGCCGCACGGTGCGGATGCTCTCCGAGGCGGAGGGGCCGTCGCCGGCGGAAGTGCTCAGCCTGGACATCCTGTCCCGCCGCGGGCGCACCATCCGGCCGAAGACGCTGAACCAGAAGCGCTACGTCGATGCCATCGACGTCAACACGATCGTCTTCGGGATCGGCCCGGCCGGTACCGGCAAGACCTACCTGGCGATGGCCAAGGCGGTGCAGGCGCTGCAGGCCAAGCAGGTCACCCGGATCATCCTCACGCGCCCGGCCGTGGAGGCGGGGGAGCGGCTCGGCTTCCTGCCCGGCACGCTCTCGGAGAAGATCGACCCGTACCTGCGCCCGCTCTACGACGCGCTGCACGACATGCTCGACCAGGAGTCGGTGCCCAAGTTGATGGCCGCAGGGACCATCGAGATAGCCCCTTTGGCCTACATGCGGGGGCGCGCGCAGCCGGTCGACTCTCCGGTCCTCACCCCCGACGGTTTCCGCCCGATCGGCGAGCTCCGGGTCGGTGATCTCGTGACAGGGCGGGACGGCAGGCCGACTCCCGTGTCGGGCGTGCACCCGCAGGGCCGCAAGCAGATCTACCGCGTCCACACCCAGGACGGCGCTTCGACGCGAGCCTGCGGTGAGCACCTGTGGTTCGTGACGACGCCCGACGACCGCCGGCACGGCGAGGCGGGCCGGGTGCTGCAGACACAGGAGATGATGGGCAACCTGCGGTGGTCGCACGCCCACCGCTACGAGTTGCCGCTCGTCGACCCGGTCGAGATCCCTCGCCAGGACGTCCCGATGGACCCCTACGCCCTCGGCCTGCTCCTCGGGGACGGGTGCATCACCACGGCAACCACTCCCAGCTTCTCGACGAACGATCCGGAGCTGGCGGAAGCGCTGGACGCGGCGTTGCCGTACGCCGAGGTCGCGTTCAAGTCCGGGATCGACTACGTGCTCAAGCGGCCCGGCGGCGGTGGTCGCGGCGGGCTGATCACCGCCAATCCCGTGACGGCTGTGCTGCGCGACCTCGAGCTCGCCGGCACCAACTCGAAGACGAAGTTCGTGCCGAAGGCATACCTCGACAACAGCGTCGACGTGCGCCGTGCCCTGCTCCAGGGGCTGCTCGACACCGACGGCGTCCCCGTCCGCCAGGGCGGTCGCACCTGCCGTGTGCAGTACACGACCTGCTCGCCACAGCTCCGGGACGATGTGGTCCAGCTGGTGCAGTCGCTCGGTGGGGTGGCGACGTGGCGGACGCGGCACGCCGCGGGACGGCGGCCCGGTGGTACTGCGGCACGGCCGGTGCACTACCGCGCCGACGCGCACGTCCTCGACATCCGCCTTCCCCAGGAGATCGCGCCGTTCCGCCTCACGCGCAAGCGAGAGGCGTACGACCAGGCGGGCGGGGGACGGCCGCGTCGCTACATCGACAGCATCCTGCCCGCGGGCGAGGCGGAGTGCGTCTGCATCTCTGTCGCTGCGGAGGACTCGCTCTACGTGACCGATGGCTACCTCGTCACCCACAACACGCTCAACGACGCGTTCATCATCCTCGACGAAGCCCAGAACACGACGCCCGAGCAGATGAAGATGTTCCTGACGCGCCTCGGGTTCAGTTCCAAGATCGTCGTGACCGGTGACGTCACGCAGGTCGACCTGCCGGGCGGTCAGATGTCGGGCCTGCAGGTGGTGCGCCAGATTCTCGACGGCGTCGACGATGTGCACTTCGCCGAGCTGACGAGTTCCGACGTCGTCCGCCATCGGCTGGTGGCCGACATCATCGACGCCTACGGGCGCTGGGACGCGCGGAACAACGGTCCGAAGGCGGTGCCGAACGCGCCGCGCAACGGCCCGCCGCAGACCCGTCGCGACCGCCGGGGACGCTGAACGCGATGAGCATCGAGATCGCCAACGAATCCGGCGTCGACGTCGACGAGGCGCCGATCGTCGACGTCGCCCGCTACGCCCTCGAGCAGATGGGTGTGAGCCCGCTGGCGGAGCTCTCGATCCTGCTCGTGGAGCTCGAGCCGATGTCCGAGCTCCACGAGCGGTGGCTCGAGGAGCCGGGCCCCACCGACGTCATGAGCTTCCCGATGGACGAACTCGACACCGCCAAGCGCCCCGACGCGCCGCCGAGCGGTCCGAGCCTGCTCGGGGACATCGTGCTGTGCCCGGCGTTCGCGCGGGACCAGGCGGCGTCGGCGGGGCACTCGCTCGACGACGAGCTCCACCTCCTCACGGTGCACGGCGTGCTGCACCTGCTGGGCTACGACCACGCCGAGCCGGACGAGGAGAAGGAGATGTTCGGCCTACAGGGCGAGCTGCTCGGCGGCTGGCGCGCCGAGGTGGCCGAGCGGGCCCGCGCCGAGCGCGAGCGGCTCACCCGCGAACGCCAGCGGGCCGCGGACGCGAAGCTCCTCGGGACCGTCGGTCTCGACGAGCCTCCCGAAGACGAAGCGCAGCGGAGCTCGACCACGAAACGCGGCGGACCGGACCCGTCGTGACCGGGGCCCAGGCCGCGGAGCTGGTCGTGGCGCTGCTCCTGGTGCCGCTGGCCGGGGTGTTCGCGGCCGCGGACGCGGCGATCACGACGATGTCGCCGGCCCGGGTCGACCAGCTGGTGCGCGAGGGGCGGACCGGGGCGCGGGCGCTCGCGGCGGTGGTGGCCGACAAGCCCCGTCACCTCAACCTGGTGCTGCTCCTGCGGCTGTCCTGCGAGGCGGTCGCGACCGTGCTGGGGGCGTACTTCGCGCTGCAGTTCGTGGTCATCGACGGGCTGGCGGTGACGATCGCCGCGGTCGTCGTCATCGTCGTGTCCTACGTGCTCATCGGCGTCGGGCCCCGCACGATCGGCCTGCAGCACCCCTACTCGGTCGGCCTCGCGGTGGCGCTGCCGATCCGTGCGCTGGTCCGGCTGCTCGGCCCCCTGGCCAACCTGCTCATCCTCGTCGGCAACGCCATCACCCCCGGCCGTGGCTTCCGCGAGGGACCGTTCAGCCACGAGGTGGAGCTGCGCGAGATGGTCGACATGGCCGAGGCGCGCGGGCTGGTCGACGACGACGAGCGCTCGATGATCCAGTCGGTGTTCGAGCTCGACGACACCCTGGTCCGCGAGGTCATGGTGCCGCGCACCGAGATGGTGTGGATCGAGCGCGAGAAGACCGTGCGCCAGGCGCTCGCGCTCGCGCTGCGCTCGGGCTACTCCCGGATCCCGGTGATCGGCGAGAACGTCGACGACACCGTCGGGGTGGTCTACCTCAAGGACATGGTCCGCTTCACCACTGCGCGCGCCAACGACCCGGGCAACGCCCCCGCCGACCACCAGGGCGCGGTCACCGAGATCATGCGGCCGGCCGCGTACGTTCCGGACTCCAAACAGGCCGACGACCTGCTCCGTGAGATGCAGCGCACCCGCAACCACATGGCCCTCGTCGTCGACGAGTACGGCGGCATCGCCGGCCTGGTGACGATCGAGGACATCCTCGAGGAGATCGTCGGCGAGATCACCGACGAGTACGACACCGCCGAGCACCGCCCCCTGGAGCGTCTCGACGACGGGTCGCTGCGGGTCTCCGCGCGCCTGCCGGTCGAGGACCTCGAGGAGGCGACCGGTGTGGAGTTCGACACCGAGGACATCGACACCGTCGGCGGCCTGCTCGCCCAGCGCCTCGGCCGGGTGCCGCTGCCCGGCGCCGAGGCCGAGGTCGGTGGCCTGCGGCTTCGCGCCGAGGGCGGGGAGGACGCCCGGGGTCGGATGCGGATCGTCTCGGTGCTGGTGTGGGACCCCGACCCGCCCCCCGAGGCGGACGACGACCGCGCCGACGGGCAGGGTGGGGAGGCCGGGGACAAGCAGGAGACCCACGAGTCCGGGCTGGTCGTCGCCCGGGGGGAGGAGCACCGTGGCTGACGCGCCGCGCGCCGGGACCACCGGATCCGTGCCGGGCCCGAGCCCGCGCCACGACGTCGTCGTCGTCGGGGGCGGGATCGTCGGGCTCGCCGTCGTCACCGCCCTGCTCGACGCCGGCCACACCTCCGTCGCGCTGGTGGAGCGGGATTCCTCGCTCGCCGCGCACCAGACCGGCCGCAACTCGAACGTCATCCACTCCGGGCTGTACTACGCCCCGGGCTCACTCAAGGCGCGGCTGGCGGTCGAGGGGTGCGCCGAGACCAAGGCGTTCTGCGCGGAGCAGGGTCTGCCCTACGCGGAGTGCGGGAAGGTCGTCGCGGCCACCGACGAGTCCGAGCTGGGCCGCATGGCCGAACTGGTCCGTCGCGGGCGAGCGAACGGCGTCGAGGTGCACGAGCTCGACGCCGCCGGGGTGCGGGAGCGGGAGCCGGCGGTGTCGGCGGTGGCCGGGCTGTGGGTGCCCTCGACCGGGATCTGCGACTACGAGGCGATCACCCGCCGGCTCGCCGAGCTGGCGGTGGCCCGGGGCGCGGCGCTGCACACCGGCCGGGCGGTGCGCTCGGCCGTGCGCCGGCGCCGCGACGTCGTCGTGCGGACCGACGGCGGGGACCTGCTCGCCGGCCAGGTCGTGGTTTGCGCAGGGCTGCGCTCCGACGAGATCGCCCGCGCCTCGGGTTTCGACCCCGGGGTGCGGATCGTGCCGTTCCGCGGTGAGTACTCCGACCTGCGCGGTCCGAAGGCCGAGGCGGTGCGCGGCCTGGTCTACCCGGTGCCCGACCCGGCGTTCCCGTTCCTCGGCGTGCACGCCACGCGCGGGGTGGACGGCTCGGTGCACGTCGGGCCGAACGCGGTGCTCGCCCTGGCCCGCGAGGGCTACGACTGGCGGACGCTGCGGCTCCGCGAGCTCGCCGGGACCCTGACCGACAGCGGGTTCCTCTCGCTGGCGGCGAAGCAGTGGCGCTACGGGCTGGGGGAGATGCACCGGTCGCTGTCGCGAGCGGCGATGGCGAAGGCGGTCTCGAAGATGCTGCCCGGGACCACCGCCGACGACCTGCACCCGCCGCACGACGTGATGCGCCGCGCCGGGGTGCGCGCTCAGGCGGTGCGGCCCGACGGGTCGCTGGTCGACGACTTCCTGTTCGTGCAGGACGGGTCGGCCACCGCCGCCGCGGCGGACGAGCCCACCGTCCTGCACGTGCTCAACGCGCCCTCCCCGGCGGCGACGGCGGCCCTGCCGATCGGGCGGGAGATCGTCGCGCGGCTGGAGGGCAAGGACGTGGCCGCAGCGTGATGCCCGAGTGGCCCGAGGAGTTCCGGTCGGGGTTCGCCTGCTTCGTCGGGCGGCCGAACGTCGGGAAGTCGACCCTGACGAACGCGCTCGTCGGGCAGAAGGTGGCGATCACCTCGTCGCGCCCGCAGACAACGCGGCACGCGATCCGCGGGATCGTGCACCGCGAGGACGGCCAGCTCGTGCTCGTCGACACCCCGGGGCTGCACAAGCCGCGGACGCTGCTCGGCGAGCGGCTCAACGACGTCGTGCGGACGACGTGGGCCGAGGTCGACGTCGTCGGGTTCTGCGTGCCGGCCGACCAGGCGATCGGGCCCGGCGACCGGTTCATCGTCTCGGAGCTGCGCAAGGTCGCGGACCGGACGCCGCTGGTCGGGGTGCTCACGAAGACCGACCTGGTGAGCCGGGACGTGGTCGCGGAGCGGCTGCTGGCGCTCTCGCAGCTCGCCGAGTTCGCCGAGATCGTGCCGGTGTCCGCGACGAAGGGCGACCAGGTCTCGCTGCTGGCCGACCTGCTGCTCGCCCAGATGCCGCCCGGCCCGCCGCTCTACCCCGAGGGCGAGCTCTCCGACGAGCCCGAGACGACGATGATCGCCGAGTTCGTCCGCGAGGCCGCCCTCGAGGGGGTGCGCGACGAGCTGCCGCACTCGCTCGCCGTCGTCGTCGAGGAGATGACCGAGGGGAAGACCCTGCAGATCCGCGCCGAGATCTTCGTGGAGCGACAGTCCCAGAAGGCGATCGTCATCGGGCGCGGGGGGTCGCGGCTCAAGGAGGTCGGGACGAACGCGCGGCAGCAGATCGAGGCGATGCTCGGCACGAAGGTGCACCTCGACCTGTTCGTCAAGGTGGCCAAGGACTGGCAGCGGGATCCGCGGCAGTTGCGTCGGCTGGGGTTCTAGGTGGGCGAAGCCCCTGTGAGCACTTTCCGGGGTCATAGCCCCGGAAGTGCTCACAGGGCCGACGGCCACCTGGTGACAGGATGGGTCCGTGAGCTTCTACCGCGACACCGGAGTGGTGCTGCGGTGTCAGAAGCTCGGGGAGGCGGACCGCATCGTCACCCTGCTGACGCAGCGCCACGGCAAGGTGCGGGCCAGCGCCAAGGGCGTCCGCCGCACCACGTCGCGGTTCGGGGCGCGGCTGGAGCCGTTCGGGCACGTCGACCTGCAGCTGCACACCGGTCGGAGCCTCGACATCATCACGCAGGTCCAGACGATCGACGCGTTCAGCGGGGACCTCGTCGTCGACTACCCGCGCTACACCGCCGGCTGCGCGCTGCTCGAGACCGCCGACCGGCTCACCCCCGAGGAAGGGGAGCCCGCCCGCGAGCTGTTCCTGCTGCTCGTCGGTGCGCTGCGGGGGCTCGCGACCGGACGGCGCGACCCCCACCTGGTGCTCGACGCCTACCTGCTGCGCGCCATGGTCATCGCCGGGTACGCGCCGGCGATCACCGAGTGCGCCCGCTGCGGGACCGAGCCGGAGACGCCGCTCGACGCCCCGGAGGGCACCCACGGCTTCCACCACCGCTTCGCGGTGACGGCGGGAGGCGCGGTGTGCGACCGGTGCCGGCCCGGCGGCGCCGTCGTGCCGTCGTGGTGGACGTGGCGGCTGCTCGAGGCGCTGCGCGACGGCGACTGGGAGGCCGCCGAGCAGAGCCCGCCCGAGGCCCGGCGGGACGCCGCCGGGCTCGTCGCGGCGCACCTGCAGTGGCACCTGGAGCGCCGGCTGCGGTCGCTGCCGCTGGTCGACCGTCGAGGGGTGCCCCGGGTGGATCTCGAGGACGGGCTGCCCGATTCGAGCGAAGGTGCCCTTCGGTCGATAGAACCGGCCGAGGGCGCCCCTGGCCAGGACGGGGTTCCCCACCCCGATCCGAGCGAAGGTGCCCTTCGATCGATAGAACCGAGCGAAGGTGCCCTTCGCTCAGAACGACGAGCCCCCGACGACGCCGGAGTCGTACCGTGAGCCCCCTCCGTCAGCGCGCCGACCGCAACGGCACCAACCGCAACGGCACCAACCGCAACGGCACCAACCGCAACGGCACCGGTCGCTCCGGTCGCCCGCTCCGCGGCCCCGGCGACCCGACGATCATGCCGCCGACCCCGCACCCGTCGGGCGCCACGCCGCCGCCCATCCCGCCCGAGCTGGTCCCGAACCACGTCGCGCTGGTGATGGACGGCAACGGCCGCTGGGCGAACCAGCGCGGGCTGCCGCGGATCGAGGGGCACCGCCACGGCGAGGCGCAGCTCCTCGACGTCGTCCGCGGCTGCATCGACGTCGGCGTCAAGTGGATCAGCGCCTACGCATTCTCCACCGAGAACTGGCGCCGCAGCCCCGAGGAGGTCCGCTTCCTGCTCGGCTTCAACCGCGACGTGATCCGCCGCCGCCGCGACGAGATGCACGCCATGGGGGTGCGGGTGCGCTGGTCGGGGCAGCGCCCGCGGCTGTGGCGCAGCGTCATCAAGGAGCTCGAGATCGCCGAGGACCTGACGCGCGACAACGACGTTGTCACCCTCACCATGTGCGTGAACTACGGCGGGCGGGCCGAGATCGTCCAGGCAGCCCGGGAGCTCGCCCGACGAGCCGCCCGCGGCGAGATCGACCCTGAACGCATCGACGAGCGGGCGATCGCGCGCCACCTCGACGAGCCCGACATGCCCGACGTCGACCTGTTCGTGCGCAGCTCCGGGGAGCAGCGCACGTCGAACTTCCTGCTCTGGCAGTCTGCCTACGCCGAGATGGTCTTCCTCGACACGCTCTTCCCCGACTTCGACCGCCGCCACCTCTGGCAGGCCTGCGAGATCTACGCCTCCCGGGACCGCCGCTACGGCGGTGCCGCGGACACCCCCACCGACGCGCACGCCGAGGAGAGCCCGTGAGCCGCGAGGCCGCCACGACCGCATCGGTGCTCATCACCGCCCGGGAGGCGCTCGAGAAGTTCGTCGAGGTGCGTGTCGACGACGACGGGGCACTGTCGTTCCGGCACGGCGACGTTCCCTGCGCGGTGCAGGGCATCGAGCTGGTCGAGGGGCTGGCCGTGCTGTCGCTGACCTGCGTGGTCGCGTGGGACCTCACCGGCGACGACGTCCCGGGGCAGGTCGCCGAGCGGGCCGGACAGGGACTCTTCGGCACCCTGGGCGCGATCTCCACCGACGCCGGGTGGGATGTGACGCTGCGCTACGCGTTCCCGGCGGAGGGCCTGGCCGCGGACCCGCTCGGGACGCTGCTCATGCTCGTCGTCTCCACGGCCTCGCAGGTGCGGAACGACCTCGTCGGGTCCGGCTGACCGGCGCGGGCCGGGCGTCACGCCGCCCGGCAGGCGGCGCACACCCCGATGATCTCCACGGTGTGGTCGATCTCGGCGAAGCCGTGCTCGGCGGCCACCTTCTCGGCCCAGTGCTCGACGGCGGGTCCCTCCACCTCGACGGTGCGTCCGCAGCGGCGGCACACCAGGTGGTGGTGGTGGGTGTCCGAGCAGCGGCGGTAGGACGCCTCGCCGGCGGCGGTGCGCAGCACGTCGATCTCGCCGGCCTCGGCGAGCGCCTGCAGCGTGCGGTACACCGTGGTCAGGCCGATGCCCTCGCCGCGGCGGCGCAGCTCCTCGTGGATGTCCTGGGCGGAGCGGAAGTCGTCGAGCTGGTCGAGCAGGTCGCCGATGGCGGCCCGCTGGCGGGTGGCGCGCTGCCCCGGCACGACGGTCGGCCGTCCCGCGCCGTCGGTGTGACTCGCGCTCACGCGTCCTCCTCGGCATGCTCGACGGCGTCGACGACGATGTGGGCCAGGTGGTCGTCGACGAGGCGGTAGACGACCTCGCGGCCGCGCCGTTCGCCCCGCACCACCCCGGCGGCCTTGAGCACGCGCAGGTGCTGGCTGATCAGCGGCTGGGTGACGCCGAGGGCGTCGACCAGCTCGTGCACGCAGCGCGGCGACGAGCGCAGCTGCAGCACCACCGCGATCCGGACCGGCGCGGCGAGGGCCCGCAGCAGCTCCCCGGCGGCACTCAGCGTCTCCCCGGGCGGCGGGGCGGGGGCGTCCACGGGCGGGTGGTCCCCGGGGAGCTCATCAGAACCGGCGACCCCGGCACCGGGGTCCACGGTGGCGGGGTCCACGGTGGCGGGGTTCATCGCAGCGCCACCCCGATCGTCACCGCCACGAGCACGGCCAGCACCAGCGTCCGGGCCAGCCGCTCCGGCGGCGAGAGCCGCTGCCACGTCGTCGCGAGCAGGACCGCGACCCCGACGGCGAGCAGCGCCAGCAGCACCGTCCCGACCATCCCGCCGACGACGACCGCGACGACGAACACCGCGGCCACCACCAGGAACGCCAGCACCGGCGACACCCCGGCCAGCGGGCCCGACCCGGGCAGCAGCGGACGCCGCATGTCGCCCCGCCGGAAACCCCGGCGGGCACCCGCCCCGCCCGGGGACCCGCCGCCTCGCGTCGGCACCGTCGTCCACCGCCTCTCCACCGCGCCGGCCGGTCCGCCGGGCGCCGTCCACCAGTCTCCCACCTCCTCCCGATACTGACAGCCGGTGTCGATAAGGTCGGCGTCGTGCTGCTCGTGTGCCGGTTCGACGACGCCGGGGACGACTTCCTCGAGCGCGCCCGGCACCCCGTCGCGCTGCTCGCCGCGCAAGCCGGGTGCGAGCGGGTGGAGCTCGGCCGCGCCGTCGAGGAGCCGGGGCAGTGGGTCCTCGTCGCGGTGTTCGCCTCGCTCACCGACTACCGTCGTGCGCTGCAGCCCTTCGACGTCCGCGAGCACGTCGTGCCCTTCCTCTCCGCCGCCCGCACCGACGCCCCGGCGACCTTCGAGCGCCGGCTGCACGGCCCCGGCGACGACGGCGAGATCGTGGAGAGCCCCAGCATCCTGGGGTGACGAGGTCCGCTCGCTACGCTGGGTAGGCCAGACGACCAGCGAGTCCGGCGGGCGCGCGCCCGCCGTCGGGAGACAGAAGTGCCGACCCCCACCGGAAGCGCCCGCATCGAGACCGTGGTGAACCTGTGCAAGCGCCGCGGGTTCGTCTTCCCCTCGGGGGAGATCTACGGCGGTACCCGGTCGGCCTGGGACTACGGGCCCCTCGGCGTCGAGCTCAAGGACAACATCAAGCGCCAGTGGTGGCGCTCCATGGTGACGGCTCGCGACGACGTGGTCGGGCTCGATTCCAGCGTGATCCTGCCCAAGCAGGTGTGGGTCGCCTCGGGCCACGTGGACGTGTTCACCGACCCGCTCGTCGAGTGCACGAACTGCCACCGCCGCTTCCGCGCCGACCAGCTCGCCGAGGACTTCTCCGAGCGCACCGGCGGCCCGTCGCTGGAATCCACCGACGCCGAGGGCAACGTCGTCTACGACCTCTCGACGGTGCCGTGCCCGAACTGCGGCAACCGCGGCCAGTACACCCCCCCGCGCGAGTTCAACATGATGCTCAAGACCTATCTCGGGCCGGTGGAGTCCGAGGAGGGCCTGCACTACCTGCGCCCGGAGACCGCGCAGGGCATCTTCGTGAACTTCGCGAACGTCATGTCGACCGCCCGCAAGAAGCCGCCGTTCGGCATCGGCCAGATCGGCAAGAGCTTCCGCAACGAGATCACGCCCGGGAACTTCATCTTCCGCACGCGCGAGTTCGAACAGATGGAGATGGAGTACTTCGTCGAGCCCGGCTCGGACGAGCAGTGGCACCAGTACTGGATCGACGAGCGCACCCGCTGGTACACCGACCTGGGCATCTCCCGGGACAACCTGCGCCACTACGAGCACCCCAAGGAGAAGCTCTCCCACTACTCGAAGCGCACCGTCGACGTCGAGTACCGGTTCGAGTTCAACGCCGGGCAGGAATGGGGCGAGCTCGAGGGCATCGCGAACCGCACCGACTTCGACCTCACCACGCACTCGAACCACTCCGGGGTCGACCTGTCCTACTACGACCAGACCACCGACTCCCGGTACAAGCCCTACGTCATCGAGCCCGCGGCCGGCGTCGGGCGCCCGATGATGGCGTTCCTGCTCGAGGCCTACACCGAGGACGAGGCCCCGAACGCCAAGGGCGGGGTGGACAAGCGCACGGTGCTCAAGCTCGATCCGCGCCTCTCGCCGGTCAAGGCCGCGGTGCTGCCGCTGAGCCGCAACGCCGACCTCTCGCCGGTCGCGCGTGACGTGGCCAAGACGCTGCGACAACACTGGAACGTCGACTTCGACGACGCCGGGGCCATCGGCCGCCGCTACCGGCGCCAGGACGAGATCGGCACGCCGTTCTGCGTCACGGTCGACTTCGACTCGCTGAACGACCAGGCCGCCACGGTGCGCCACCGCGACGCCATGACCCAGGAGCGGGTGGCGCTCGACCAGCTCGAGGGCTACCTGGCGGCCCGGCTCATAGGTGCCTAGCGGCCCGTGAGCACTTTCAGGGGTTATCGCCCCGGAAAGTGCTCACGAGGCCGAATGCCACCTACTCAAGCGCGAGTACTCACCTCTTGAGCTAGAACGAGTACTCGTGCTTGAGTGGTGCCCATGAGCGGCGTCCGGCTGTACATCCTCGGGGCCCTCGCCGAGCTGGGGCCGATGCACGGCCACCAGATCCGGCGCGAGGCCCAGACCAACCGCACCGAGCTCTGGGCCGACGTCAAGGTCGGATCGCTCTACGCCGCCCTCGGTCGGATGGCGGACGAGGGCATCATCGAGGCCGTCCGGACCGAGCGGGCGGGCAGCATGCCGGCCCGCACCGTCTATGCGATCACCGACATCGGCCGCCAGGAGCTCGCCGTCCTGCGCGGCGACGCCCTGCGCGAGGTCCGGCTGCGCCCCGACCCCGTCGACCTGGCGCTGCAGTACAGCGCCGCCCTCGGCGTCGACGCACTCGTCGCCGCCTTCAGCAACCGCCGGGCCGCGCTGGCCGCCGAGCTCGAGTCGTGGCGGCACCTGCGCGCCGAGGCCGGGCCCCACATGCGCGGCACCGAGCCCCTCAGCTTCGACCACCTCACGATGCGCCTCGAGGCCGAGATCGCCTGGCACGACCACGTCCTCGCCGAGCTGCCCACCGCGCTCACCCCCGCTGACCAGGAGACCCTGTGATGACCGACCACCCCTTGCGCGTCCTGATCGTCGGTGCCGGGATCGGGGGCCTCGCCCTCGGTCAGGCCCTCGTCGCTGCGGGCGGTGTGGACGTCCGGATCGCCGAGCGCAACCCCGACGCCGCCGCCTGGCTCGACGGCTACCGCCTCAACATCAACCCCGACGGCTCGCGGGCCCTGCACCGGTGCCTCCCGACGCCGCTGTGGGAGGCCTTCGTGGCCACCTCCCCGACCCCACCGGGCGGCATCTCCTTCCGCACCGAGCAGCTGCGCGAGCTGTTCACCGTCACCCGGGAGGACATGATCCGCGGCTCCACCGATCCCGCCGACGGGCAGTACGGCGTCAGCCGGCGGGTCCTGCGGACGCTGCTGCTCACCGGCCTCGAGGACCGCATCCGGTTCGCTGCCGAGTTCGAGCGCTACACCGTGGCCGCCGACGGCACCGTCACCGCGCATTTCGCCGACGGCGCCGCCATCGCGGCGGACGTCCTCGTCGGCGCGGACGGCGCGAACTCCCGCGTCCGCCGCCAGTACCTGCCCCACGCCGAGCGGGTCCCGGCCGACGCCGGCGGGATCGGCGCCCGGCTCCCGCTCGACGACGGGACCCGCGCCTGGCTGCCCAGGCCGCTCACCGAGGGGATGACGCTGGTGATGCCGCCGTCGGGCCCCGCCTCGATGTTCACCTCGGCCTTCCCCGGCCGCGACGCGCTGACGGCGGCGATCTCCGACGGCGTCGGGCTCGACGGCCGCGGTCTCGACCAGGACACGCTGCTCGACCACAGCGACGACTACGTGCTGTGGAGCGTCATCGCCGACCCCCGTGTCCTCCCCGACGACGCCGCGGACGGTCGCGCCCTTCGCGACGCCGCCCTCGACCTGACACGGGGATGGAGCCCGGCCCTGCGCCGGCTCATCGCCGACTCCGATCCTGCCTCGACGGGGGTGATGCGGTTCCGGCACTCCACCCTCGTCGGCCCCTGGACCAGCACCATCGTCACCCTGCTCGGTGACGCGATCCACAACATGCCCCCGGTCGGCGGGCTCGGCGCGAACAGCGCCCTCCGCGACGCCGCCGCTCTCGCCGACCAGCTCCTCGCCGCCCGCGACGGCGCCCCCCTGGTGCCCGCGATCGCGACCTACGAGGCGCAGATGCGGGACTGGGGGTACGCGGCTGTGCGGCGGTCGCTCGCGAACTCCCGCCGGGCCACGTCGTCGAGCCCGGTGGCACGCCGGGCCGGACGGGCGGCCCTCCGGGTCCGCGGCGCCCTGCGACGCCGCCCCCGGCAGCCACGACACGCCACCGTTCGCGCCTAGCGGCGCACGAGGGCGTCAGCCCGACCGCCTACCCTGGAGCCCGTGAGTCAGCTGAGCGACGTCCTCGCCGGAGGAGACGATCCGGCTGCTCCGGTCAGCGTGGTGCGGGTCCTCGCACGGCACGGCTTCGGCACCGTCGAACCGGGCCAGCTGCTGGCCGCGCGCGGCACGCTGCTCGGCGAGGTCGTCACGGCCGGTGACCTGCTGCGCGGCGCGCTCGACGCCCCGGCGGCCGACCTCGCGCGCAGCGCGCTCTCCGCCCCGGGCACCACCGAGGCCCACGTGGCCGAGGACGACGCCGTGGCCGCCGGGCTCGCGTGCGCGGGCGGGGCCACCCTGCTCGCGCACCCGCTCGGCACCGACCCGGCCGGCGCGCTCGCGCAGGCCTTCGCCGCCGGCGTCCCCGCCGCGCTGGTCTCGACCGCCGACGGGGTCGCGGCCCTCGCCGTCGTCGGGACCGACCTCGACGAGGTCCATGGCTCGCTCGGCGACGCGGCGCTCGACGAGGCCGTCCTCGCGCACGTCCGCAGGCTGGCCCGCCGCGGCGCCACCACCACCGACCGTGCCGAGCTCGCGGGCACCGACGTGCTGGTCGACCTGTGGGTGCCGGTGCCCTCGCTGCTCGTCGTCGGGGCGGGCGCCATCGCCGACGCGCTCGAGGCCCAGGCCGGCGTCCTCGGCTGGGGCCACCGGCAGGTGTCGACCATCGAGGAGACCACGGCTGCCGTCGCGGCGTTCACCGACGCCGACGTACTGGTCCTGCTCGACCACGACCCCGGGTTCGACGAGGCCCTCCTCGCCGGACTGCGCGGCGGGCGCGGCTTCCTCGGCGCGCTCGGGTCGCGGCGCACCCAGGCCGCCCGCCGGGAGCGCCTGCTCACCGCCGGCGTCACCGAGGCCGACCTCGCGCGCATCCACGGCCCGGTCGGCCTCGACCTCGGCGCGCGCACCCCGGCCGAGACCGCGGTGTCGATCGTCGCCGAGGTCATCGCCGCCCGCAGCAACCGCGAACCCGCGGCGCTCTCGGTCGGGCGGGGGCAGATCGGCGCATGACCCGGAGCGGACCGGCCCCCACCCGGACCCACAGCCGCCCCCGTGCCGCGCTCACCTGGGCGCCCCGTGTCGTCGTCGGCGCGATCGTGGTCGGGCTGCTGCTCGTCGGCGGCACCGCGTTCCGGGTGTGGGAGCTCGGGCGCGTCGACGAGCGCGCCCCCGCCGACGTGATCCTGGTGCTGGGCGCCGCCCAGTACGACGGCCGGCCCTCCCCGGTGCTGCAGGCCCGGCTGGAGCACGCGCTCACGCTCTACCAGCAGGGCGTGGCGCCGCGGATCGTCACCGTCGGGGGGGCGGCCCAGGGCGACCAGTTCTCCGAGGCCGAGAGCGGCGACCGCTGGCTCACCGAGCACGGCGTCCCCAACCGCAACGTGCTCCCGATCGACGAGGGCCGCGACACCCTGGAGAGCTTCGAGGCCGTGGGCTCGGTCGCGGCCCAGCACGGCTGGACGTCCGCGGTGATCGTCTCCGACCCATGGCACTCGCTGCGGTCGCGCACGATGGCCCGCGACGTCGGGCTCGACGCCACCACCTCGCCCGCCAAGGGCGGCCCGGTGTCGCAGACCCGGCGCACGCAGTTCTTCTACATCGTCCGCGAGACCGCGGGGCTGCTCTACTACCACCTCGCCCACGCCTCGTCGGACTTCTCCGACCCGAGCCTGCAGTGACCACCGTCAGGCGAGACTCCCGCGAACGGTTCTTCCCCGAGGAGCCCAAGGGCGGCCGGGACCGGCGCTCGCCGTTCGCCCGCGACCGGGGCCGGGTGCTGCACTCCGCGGCGCTGCGCCGCCTGGCCGGCAAGACGCAGGTGGTCGGCCCGGGCGAGGACGCCGAGGTCACCGGCGTACCGCGGACCCGGCTGACCCACTCCCTCGAGGTCGCGCAGATCGGCCGTGGGATGGCCGAGGACCTGGGCCTGGACCCCGATGTCGTCGACACCGCCGGGCTCGCCCACGACATCGGGCACCCGCCGTTCGGGCACAACGGCGAGCACGCGCTCGACGAGGTCATGGCCGACGCCGGCGGATTCGAGGCCAACGCGCAGACGCTGCGGCTGCTCACCCGCCTCGAGCCCAAGACCCTCGACGACGAGCGCTGCCGCGGGCTCAACCTCACCCGCGCCACCCTCGACGCCTGCACCAAGTACCCCTGGCCCCGGGACGGGCGCGGCCCGGGCAAGTTCGGCGTCTACGACGACGACGCCGAGGTGTTCACCTGGGTGCGCGCCGGCGTCCCCGCGGAGCGCGCCCGGGTGCCGTGCCTCGAGGCCCAGACCATGGACTGGGCCGACGACGTGGCGTACTCGGTGCACGACGTCGAGGACGCCGTCCTCGCCGGCCGCATCGACCCCGCGCTGCTCGCCCGCCCCGACGACGGCCTCGTCGCGCTCGCCGCGGCCGCGTTCGGCGCCGCCACCGCGGACCTCCAGGGCGCGGCCGGGCGCCTCGCCGACCACCCGCCGCTGCGGACCGTCGCCCGCGAGGCCGGACGGCGCGGCGAGCCGGGGACGCTCGCCGCGCAGGTGGCGCTCAAGCGCCTGACCAGCGACCTCGTCGGCCGGTTCGTCTCGGCCGCGGTGGAGGCGACCCTCGACGTCACCGGGGACACGCCCGGTCCCGACGACGACCTCGTGGTGCCCGCGTGGGCGCGGGCGGAGGTGACGCTGCTCAAGGCGGCGGCCGTGCGCTGGGTGATGTCCGACCCGGTCCGGCTCGAGGCGCAGGCGCGGGAGCGGGCCCTGCTGACCGACCTGGTCGGACGGTTGCACGACGGCGCGCCGGGCGCGCTCGGCCCGGCCTTCCGCCCGGCGTGGGACGCTGCGGGGGATGCCGCCGCGAGGCTGCGGGTCGCCGTCGACCAGGTCGCGGTCCTCACCGACGCGCAGGCCCGCTCGTGGTCGGAGCGGCTCGCGTCGGACGGAGCCGGGCCGCGCCGGCTGGTACCGGGATGAGGTCAGGAGCGGCGGGGGGAGGACCGGTGACGGCCGGCGTGTCGGGGACCACCCAGGTGCCCGGGGCGGCCCGCCGCCCCGGGCACCCCGCCACCACCCGCGCCGCCGAGCTCACCGGCGACCTCGCGGGCCGCGCCCGGCGCCGTCCGGTGACGACGACCGCGGTCGTGCTCGGCCTCGCCGTCGTGCTCGACCTGGTGGTGATGTGGCAGCGGCGCTGGATGTCCGACGACGGGCTGATCTTCCTGCGGACCGTGCGGCAGATCCTCGCCGGGAACGGCCCGGTGTTCAACGTCGGCGAACGGGTGGAGACGAACACCTCGACGCTGTGGACCGTCGTGCTGCTCGGGCTGGCCTGGCTGCCGGTGCGGCTCGAGTACGCCTCGATCGGTGCCGGGATGGTGCTCTCGGCCGCCGCGCTGGGCCTCGCGCTCGACGGCGCCCGGAGGCTGACCGGGCTCGGGCGGGTCGTGGTGCCCGCGGGCGGGCTCGTCGTGCTCGCGATGCCGCCCTTCTGGGACTTCGGCACCTCGGGCCTCGAGACCGGGCTGGCGTTCTGGTGGCTGGCGTTCACCTGGTGGCTGCTCGTGCGGCGCTCCCAGCGCGAGCCCCGGCTCTTCGCGCCACGTGGGGCCCGCCGGCGGCCGGGGCCCGCGTGGCCGACCGCCCTCGTCGTCGGGCTCGGCCCGCTCGTGCGGCCCGACCTGGCGCTCGTCTCGGCCGCCGCCGGGCTCGCGCTCGCGGTGCTCGAGCAGCCCCGGGACCGCCGCGGGTGGCTGCGGGTGGTCGGGCTCGGCGCGCTCTGCGTCGCGCCGGCGGCCGGGTACGAGGTGTTCCGCGCCGGCTACTACGGCCTGCTGCTGCCCTCCACGGCGCTGGCGAAGGAGGCCGGGGTCGCGCTCTGGGCCCGCGGCTACTCGTACCTGCGCGACACCGTCACCACGTACTGGCTGCCGGTCGCGGCGCTGTTGCTGCTGGCGGCGGCGGCCGGGGTCGCGGGCCCGCGGCTGGCCCGCAGCGCGTGGTGGGCCCGGCAGCGGGGCCGGGCCGGGGACGGTGAGCCACCCGTGTCCGACGCGCCCGACCCATCGGTGCGCGCGACGCGGGCCTGGGACCGGGCCGGGACCGCGGCGGTCGCGCTCGCCCCCGTCGTCGGCGGGCTGGCGACGACGCTGTACGTGGTGCGCGTCGGCGGCGACTTCATGCACGCCCGGATGCTGCTCCCGTCGGTGTTCTGCCTGCTCCTGCCCGTGATGGCCCTGCCGGTGCGGCGCCGCACGGTGCTGCCGCTCGCGGCCCTGCTGGTGTGGGGGCTCGCCGTCGGGACCCACGCCCGGATCGGCTACGACGGCATCTCCGCGTCCGGCATCGCCGACGAGCGGGACTTCTACGTGCAGCTCCTCGGCACCCCCCACCCGTTGACGGCCGACGACTACCGCGGGCACCCCTACGTCGCCGGTGGCGCCAAGCTCATCGCCCAGAGCCCGGTGCCCGTCCTGGCCCTCCAGGCCCGCGGGAAGGGCCCGGCGGGCCCGGAGTGGGAGACGGTGCCGCTCGCGCCCGGGCAGCCCAGCGGGATGGTGTTCCTCAACCTCGGGGCGGCCGGCGCGCTCACCCCGCTCGACGTGCGGGTGACCGACACCGTCGGGCTCGCGGAGCCGCTCGCGGCCCACACGGTGATGGTCCCCGACGGCCGGGTGGGGCACGACAAGAACCTGCCCGCGGCCTGGTCCGTGGCCCGGGGCGGCGGCGTGGCGCCCGACGACCGGGCGGTGCGGTCCGACGACGTCGCGGCCGCGGCGCGGGCCCTGCGCTGTCCCGCCATCCGCGAGCTCGAGGACTCGGTGTCGGCCCCGCTGTCCTGGTCACGATTCCATGACAATCTCGTCGGCGCCCCAGCGCGGACCGCCTTGCGCTTCCCCCGCGACCCGGTGCTGGCCGAGGTCGCGTGCTCGCCGCTGGCCCGCTGACGTATTCCCGCTGTCCATCGAACGTGCACAATCGACCGCCCGGAGCGGGCTGATCACGACGAGTGGCGGTTCTCGACGCGGCGTCCGGTTGAACATCGATGCTCCGAACCGGTGCATTTCGCGAACGGTGGCGGCGTGATCACGCTGGGATGACCCTGCCGTCCGGACGCGGATCGTGCGCTTTCCGGCCAACGATCGCTGCGTTCTTCGGCTCGATCTACTCGGCGGTTGCCCGGCGGGGGTGACACCCGGACGCCTTGCACATGCCGACGTTCGGTGCAGCTGCACGGCGTGTCTGCAAGCGACACGAAGCAAGAACAGGCAGTCATGTCCAGCCCGGAGGAACGGTACCGCGCTGGGCTGAACGGGCCCGTTGCCGGTCACGGGGTGCGATCCTTACCGTTCCCCGGTCCACGACCCCGGGAGCAGTGAGGCATGGCTTTGGTCGCACACGGGTGGGCGGCACCTGCCGCCGTCGAGCCCGAGCGCGAATCCGTCCCGGAGCCGATCACCCGCTTCCTCGAGGGGCTGGCCGCCCTGCCGGGTGCGGAGTACGTCCTCGCGGTCGACGCCGGGGGCGAGCGGGTGCGCGGCGAGTGGGGCGGACCGCCCGGACCGGCGATGGCGGTGATCGACTGGGCGCGTCGCGTCGCGGAGGTGTCGCACGGGCGGCGCCACGAGCTGGAGGATCTCGTCCTGACGACGGACACGGCCTTCCACCTGGTCCGCCTCGTCGCGCCCCCCGCCGCCGACGACCAGCGCGACCCCGCGCCGCTCTGGGTGAGCGTGCGCGTCGACCGGTCGCGCGGCAACCTCGCGTGGTCGCGGCGGGCGCTGGCGGGCCTGGGGGCGCCGGGGACGGTGCCCGGCCCGCGGGCGATCACGGCGGGCCCGCAGTTGTCCACGCCGTCGCGCCCGTCCACGCCGTCGAGCCCGTCCACCCCGGCCGAGCCGTTCGCCCCGATCGGCACCCCGGGGTCGCGCCCGTCCACCCCGCCCGAGCCGTTCGCCCCGATCCGCACCCCGGCCGGCACCGTTCCGGCTCCGTCGTCGGGACCGGCCCGCTCCGTGCCCCCGACGGCGTCCCGGCCCGGGGCGTCGCTGCCCACGTCCGGGGCGTCCGCGGCGATGCCCACCGGCCCGTCCCGGCCGTCGCCCGCGGCGTCGTCGCCGGCGGGCCCGGAGCCGTTGGAGCCAGAGCCGATGGAGCCGGTCGAGCCCTCGTCCGGCCGGGCCTGGTTCACGCCCTTCTCCTCGGCGACCGGATCGTCCTCGCCCGCCCCGGAGCGGCCGGCCCGGCGACCCTCGGCGCCGTCGTCGTGGTTCTCGCCGACTTCGGGGTCCGGGGCCTCGTCCGACTCCTCGTCCCGCGGACCGGCTCGACCCGACAGCCCGGCGGCGGGCCCGGCCACCGGCGGGTTCCCCGCGGCCATGCCGGCGCCCGCCGGCAGCGTCGACGCCCGGCCCGCCGACGTGCCGGCGCCGCGGCGCGACGACCGGGATGCCGCGGCCGACCCGGGCCGGGGGTCCGGGCCGTCCGAGCGGCCGCAGCGCGAGCGCGGGGGAGTGGGGCCCGAGGCGCGCCGCTCGGACCCCGTGGACGCCGACCCGGACCGCGGCACCGCCGACTCGCCGTCGTCGCGGCGTCTGCCCCTGACGGTGCGGCAGGCGACCTGGTGGTCCGGGCGCGGCGAGCGGGCGGACATGGCCGAGCTGGGGCCGCCCACGGGGCCCAACCTGGTCGTGCCGGCGCCCGACCTCCCGGCGGCGCGCACCTCGACCGAGGACCGGCCCGCGCCCGCGGTCCCGGCCCCGCGGTTGCCGGGCAGCCTGTTCGCGTCCGTCGTCGTCGTGCCCCCGCCGCCGTCCCCGGTGCCGGAGGACGACGGGGGTCAGGACAGACGACGTAGTCCGTCGATCAGCCGTCTCAGCACCGAGGGCTCTGCGGTGAACGCCGCGGTACCTGCCACGGCGGCCGCAGGGCGGACCGTCGGGGCGTTTCGAGGGGT
>NZ_DASXJD010000134.1:0-69491 GCF_036497585.1 Actinomycetospora sp.
TCGATCGCGCCCAGTGCGCGTGGCCCGACGGTCGCGGCAGCCTCACACATGCCCGAGGCCGACGTCGGACCGGGCTCCGTCCCACGCGATCCGGGCCGAAAGCGCCCGAAGGCGGCAGCCCGGCGGGTCCGCGCGGCTCTGTGGGGGAGGAGCACCTCCGGTGCGCGACCGCGCTGGGCCGACGGGGCGGCGGCGGGACGGGCGGCGCCGTCCCCCGGCCCAGGTGGCGCGGTCACGGTGCGGCAGCCGACCACCCGGACGGGGGGTCACTCGCGCGCGCCGGGGGCGCCGCGAGGTCCGCCCGACGGGGTCCGGGCCCAGCTACAACGTCGTCCACGAGGCGCTGGGAGGGAGCCGGGCCGATGACCGCCACGCCGATCTTCGATGACCTCACGACGTGCGACCGCGGGGTGCCGGGCGAGACTCGTCGCACCGACGGCGGCGGCATCGTCGTGAGCCGGGCCGCGCGCCCCTCCCCGGTCCCACGACGCCCCGCGGGCCCGCCCCCGGACGACGCCACGGCGTTCGGGCAGGGGTGTCTCGACGAGCCGCCAGACCCCACACCGGTCGACGGGGCGCCTCCCGGCGACGGGGACCTGCCCCGCCTGGTCGAGGCCGCCCGCCGGGAGGTGGAGGTGCTCGGCCACGGCCGGGTCGGCACCGAGCACCTGCTGCTCGCCGTCGTCCGCGCCGGCCGACCTGGCGCTCGTCCTGCTCGACGCCGGGCGCTCGGCCCGGCTGCTTGCCGACCTCGGGATCGACCGCGAGGACCTCCTCGATGTCCTGGCGCGCGAGGACCTCGACCTGCCCGAGGTGCCGCCGGTCCGGGCGGACGTCCGCCCCGCGGTGCCGGCCCCGACCCCGGTGGGCACGCTCGCGCCGGTCGCGCTGATGCTTCCGGGATCACCCGAGCCCGCCGGCTCCGGGGCGCAGACCGCGGCCCTGCGGATCGGGCCGCCGGCCCGACGGGTGGCGCGGGCGCGCGCCGTCCTCGACGTCTGAGGACGGCCTCAGGCCTCCTCACGCCGACGGCCCGCGCGGGGCAGCGAGCGCACCAGCGGCAGCACCCGGGCCGGCACCCGCTCGGTCAGCGAGATCTCCGACTGGGTGCGCTCCACGCCGGGGGAGGCCAGCAACTGCTGGATGACCCGCTCGAGGTGGGCGTTGGAGTGCGCCACCACCCGGCACCACAGGTCGCCGTCCCCGGTGATGCTGTGCGCCTCGACGACCTCGGGCACCGAGGCCAGGTGGTCGGCCACCGCGTCGAGCCGGCCCTGGGCGATGTGCAGCGTCACGAACGCCAGCACCCCGTACCCGAGCGCGGACGGTGACACCCGCGGGGCGAACCCGGTGATGACCCCCGCCTCCTGCAGCCGCACGAAGCGCGCCTGCACGGTGCCCCGCGCCACCCCGAGGGTGCGGGCGTGCTCGCGCAGCCCCACGCGGGGGCGCTCGAGCAGCGCCAGGAGCAGCGTCCGGTCCAGGTCGTCCAGCGTCACCGCCACACCTCCGGTGAACGGTCGTCCCGGAGCTGGACCAACGGACCAGGTCGGACGACTCATCGACCCCCGGAATATACCAACGGCTCAACATCATGACATCGCGCTGGACCACTGGTGAGTAGCTCTCTAGCTTTCGCGTCCATCCGAGCAGTCCTCGCACGCTCATCGCGCGGGGGTCCGGACCGGAGACCCCGGCCCGTGGCCGCCGCCGTCGCCAGATCGGAGGTCGCCACCATGACCCTCGACATCCCGCGCACCCGGCCCGAGCCCGTCCGGTCCACGCCCCGCCGGCCGGGCGGGACGCTCCGCGATCGCTACACCGACACGGACGGCCGCGTGCAGCTCACCGGGGTCCAGGCCCTCGTGCGGCTGCCCCTCGACCAGCGCCGCGCCGACGCCGCCGCCGGGCTGCGCACCGGCGGCTACGTCTCGGGCTACGAGGGCTCCCCGCTGGCCGGCTACGACCTCGAGCTGCTGCGCACCCGGGACCTCCTCGACGCGCACGGCATCGTCGTCGCCCCCGGGCTGAACGAGGAGCTGGCGCTCACCGCCGTCCAGGGCACCCAGCTCGCGCCCGCCACCGGGGCCCTGCGCGACGACGTCGCCGACGGGATCACCGGCTACTGGTACGGCAAGGCGCCCGGGCTCGACCGCGCCACCGACGCCCTGCGCCACGCCAACCTCGCCGGGACGTCCGCACACGGCGGGGCCCTCGCGATCGTCGGGGACGACCCCGCCGCGAAGTCATCGTCGGTGCCCTGCGCCTCGGAGGCGGCGCTCGCCGACATGGCGCTGCCGGTGCTCTACCCGGCCGACGTGCAGGACGTTCTCGACCTCGGCCGCCACGCGGTCGAGCTCTCCCGGATCTCCGGCTGCTGGGTCGGGCTCAAGATGGTCACCGCGGTGGCCGACGGCTCCGGCACCGTCGCGGTCGGGGCAGACCGCGTGGTCCCGGTGGTGCCCGACCTCGAGATCGACCTGGGCGAGCGCAGCGACGGGAGGGCGGCGAGCCGGCCGTTCCACCACGAGCCCCACGCCAAGCTCCTCGGCCCGCGTCTGGGCCCGCTCGAGCGCGACCTGCACCGCGCCCGGCTCGTCCTCGCCCGCCGCTACGCGGCCGCGAACCGGCTGGACACGATCGTCGGGACCGGCCCGGCCCGCGTCGGGATCGTCGCCGCCGGCAAGAGCTGGCTCGACCTCCGGCAGGCGCTGCGCTCCCTGGGTCTCGACGACGACGAGCTCGCCGCCCGCGGCGTGCGCCTGCTGCGCGTGGGCATGCCCTGGCCGCTCGAGCCCGGCGTCGTGGACCACTTCGCCGACGGGCTCGACGAGATCGTCGTCGTCGAGGAGAAGCGCGCGTTCCTGGAGACCCAGATCAAGGAGCGGCTCTACGGCCGCCCGGGCGCCCCCGCGGTGCACGGCAAGACCGACCCGACCGGGGCTCCGCTGTTCGCCGTCCACGGCGACCTCGACCCCGACGCGGTCGCCACCGGCGTCGCCCGCCGGCTGCTCGCGCAGTCGGGACCGGGATTCCCGTCGGTCGCCGTCTGGGACGAGCGCCGCCGCGGTCGTCGCACCCGCATCGACCTGCCGATCGCGGGCGCGAGCCGGCAGCCGTTCTACTGCTCGGGCTGCCCGCACAACACGTCGACGACCTCCGCCCCCGAGGGCTCCCTGGTCGGCGCCGGCATCGGCTGCCACACCATGGTCATGCTCATGCCCGAGGGCCAGGTCGGGGACGTCACCGGCCTGACGCAGATGGGCGGCGAGGGTGCGCACTGGTTGGGCACGCAGCCCTTCGCCGACCCCGCCAAGGCCTCGCACTGGGTGCAGAACATGGGCGACGGCACCTTCCACCACTCCGGGAGCCTCGCCATCCGCGCGGCCGTCGCCGCCGGGGCGCACATGACGTTCCGCCTGCTCCACAACGGCGCCGCGGCGATGACCGGCGGGCAGGACGCCGTCGGCGCGCTCCCCATGCCGGCGCTCACCCGCGTGCTGGCCGACGAAGGCGTCGCGCGGGTGATCGTCACGACCGAGGACGTCTCGCGCTACCGGGGTGTGCGGCTGGCGAAGGGCGTCGTCGTCTGGGACCGGGCCCGGATCGAGGAGGCCCAGGAGGTCCTCGCCGCCACCCCCGGCGTCACCGTGCTCATCCACGACCAGGAGTGCGCCGCCCAGAAGCGGCGCAAGCGGAAGCGGGGCACGCTGCCCGACCCGACCACGCGCGTGGTGATCAACGAGCGGCTGTGCGAGGGCTGCGGCGACTGCGGGCAGACATCGAACTGCCTCTCGGTCACCCCCGTCGACACCGAGTTCGGCCGCAAGACCCGCATCCACCAGGCGTCGTGCAACAAGGACTACTCCTGTCTCGACGGCGACTGCCCCGCGTTCACCGTCGTCGAGCCCGGCGCGGGACCGAAGGCGGTGGCCCTCGCGCCGCTGGGCGCCGACGCGCTGCCGACGCCGGCCCGGACGGTGCCCGACGACGCCGTCGTCCGGCTCGCCGGGATCGGCGGCACCGGGGTCACGACGATCTCCCAGGTCCTGGCCGCCGCGGCGCGGATCGACGGACGGCCGACCCGCGGGCTCGACCAGACCGGGCTCGCGCAGAAGGGCGGCGCGGTCGTCTCCGACGTCAAGCTCGGCGACGCCGAGGTCGCCGGGCGCGCCGCGGAGGGGGAGGCCGACCTGTACCTGGGGGCGGACCTGCTCGTCGCCGCCGACCCGGCGTACCTGGCGGCGGCCTCACCGGTGCGCACCGTCGCCGTCGTGTCCAGCGCGAAGATCCCGACCGGGGACCAGGTCGTCGACCCGGGCGTCGACTACCCGCCCGTGGACGCCGTCCTCGGGCGGATCCGGTCCTCGGTGCGCGCCGACGTCGGCGCGGTCCTCGATGCGCGGGCGCTCGCCGAGGCCCTGTTCGCCGACGACCAGTTCTCACTGTCCCTGCTGCTCGGGGCCGCGTTCCAGCTCGGGGCGCTGCCGCTGTCCGCGCAGGCCGTGGAGGCCGCGTTCGACCTCAACGGCGCCGCCGTGGAGCGCAACGTCCAGGCGTTCCGGCGCGGTCGGCAGTCGGTGGCCGACCCGGCGTCGTTCGCGGCGGTGGTGGAGTCGGTGACCCGTCCGGCCTCGGACGGTGTGCCCGGGCTGACGACGGCGGGGGCGGCGGCCGCGTCGGAGATCGTCGTGTCGGTGGGCGCGCCCGAGGGGTCGGAGCTGGCCCGGCTCGTGGCGCTCCGCGTCCCCGAGCTGGTCGCCTACCAGGACGCCGCCTACGCGCGGTCCTACGCCGAGGTGGTCGCCGGCCTGGTCGACGGGCGCGCCGAGCTCGCCGAGGCGGTCGCGGTGGGCCTGCACAAGCTGATGGCCTACAAGGACGAGTACGAGGTGGCGCGGCTGTCCACCGACCCGGCGTTCGACGCGGGCGTGCGGGCGGAGTTCGGCGCCGACGCGAGGATCTCCTGGAAGCTCCACCCGCCCTCGCTGCGGGCGATGGGCCTGCGGCGCAAGCTCACCCTCGGGCCGTGGTTCCGCCCGGCGTACTCGACGCTGCGGGCGATGCGTCGGCTGCGGGGCACGCCGCTCGACCCGTTCGGCCGGGCCGAGGTGCGGCAGGTGGAGCGGGCGCTGGTGGCGGAGTACCGGGCGCTCGTCCCGCGGCTGGCGGAGATGGCGGCGGACGGGGAGGTCGAGCGGGCCATCCGGATCGCGGCCCTGCCGGACATGGTCCGCGGCTACGAGGACGTCAAGCTCGCGAACGTGGCGCGCTACCGGGAAGCGCTAGGTGCCGAAGGCATGTGAGCACTTTCTGGGGCTATGACCCCAGAAAGTGCTCACGAGCGCGGAGCGCACCCGGCGAACTCGAGCCAGCGGCGGCGCATCGCCCGGCCGAGGGGCTCGACGTCGTCGTCCCAGGAGGCCCCGGCGAGCATCGGTGCGTCACGCCAGGCGTCGCGGGTGCCGAACAGGAACGGCAGCTCGATCGCGTGGCACGCCCCGAGCCCGCTGTCGGGGGCGCGCCAGGAGAACCGGTAGGTGCTCACCGTGGTGCCCGCCGCCGCGGCGCGGGTCGCCAGGCGCTGCGCGGGGGCCTCGAACACCCGCCGGGTCAGGACGCGGGAGCCGAGGCCCACCAGGGTCGGCAGGCGCGCGGAGAGCCGGCGCAGGGGTGGGGCGATCTCGATGAAGGTGTTCGCCTCGTCGGCCGTCGACCCGATGATCATCGGGTGGCCGGAGTGGGCGGCCGCGACCCAGGGATCGTCCGCCGGCACCCCGACCAGGGGCTCGACGCCCGCGATCGGCGCGAAGGCGGGCGCGGAGTTGACCCCGCCGGGCCCGGCGTGGCGCACCATGGCCCGCTTCTGGACCCGCAGCAGCGTCGGGACGTCGACCGTGCGGGGGTCCGCGCCGGAGCCGGCGATCTCACCCAGGGCGTCCTGCACGTAGCCGGCCACCCTGGCAGCCGACCGTTCGGTGCCGAGCCCGAGACCGAGCTGGCCGCTCTGCAGAATCACCCGGGCGAAGAGCGGCCGGTAGCGGGGCACGCTCATGAGGCAGGCGATGGCGTGCGCGCCCGCCGACTCGCCCACCAGCGTCACGGCGTCCGGGTCACCGCCGAACGCGGCGACGTGGTCGCGGATCCAGTGCAGCGCGGCCGCGAGGTCGAGCATGCCGAGGTTGCCGGGGGACACGCCGTCGCGGCGCAACCACCCGAGCACGCCGAGCCGGTAGCCGAGGCTCACGGTCACGACGCGGCCCTCGCGGACCAGGCGTGCGGTGTCGTACCAGGCCAGCGAGGCCGCGCCGATGACGTAGGCGCCGCCGTGGATCCAGACGAGCACCGGCAGGCCGTCGCCGGGGGCGGCGTCGCGCGGGGCGCGCACCGTCGCCGTCAGGCAGTCCTCGGACCGGCCGAGGAGGTCGGCGTCGGACGGGCCGGCGATGGCGTCCATCCGCGACGCCAGCTGCGGGCACTGCGGCGCGGGCGTCACGGCGTCCCGGACGCCCTCCCAGGGCGCCTCGGGCTCGGGGGGTGCGAAGCGGGCGGCGCGGGCGTAGCGCAGGCCGAGGAACTCGACGACGTCGCCATCGGCGTGCACCCGGCCGCGGACGGCCCCCGAGGGGGTGTCCACGACCACCGGCTCCAGCGCCGTCGACGTCACCCGCGGCGCCCGTCGTGGGCCTCGTGCCCGGCGTGCTCCCTGGTCGGGATGCGGGAGGTGTGGGCCTCGTCCCCGTGGCCGTCCTCGCCGTCGTCGCCCTCGGCCTCGTCCGCGGCGTCCCGGTCGGCGTCGGCCTCCTCGGCCTCCCGCGCCCGCTGGTCGGCCTGGTAGCGCTGGTAGGCCATCTCCTGGTCGTCGTAGCCGGTGCCGTCGTCCTGGTCGGCGGGGGACGGCTCGTAGTCGAAGTACTCGGTGAACTCGGCGTCGAGGATGTCGTCGTCGTCCTGGTCGTACGGCGTGTACGCCCGGGTCTCGTGCTCGGTCGCCCGGTGCTCGGCGAGGGCGTCGTCGACCAGGTCGGGGTCGTCGGGGACGAGCGGCTCCTCGTCGGGGTGCGACTCCTCGTAGGCGAGCTGCTCCCGCGTGCGCTGCGCGAAGTAGAGCCCGCCGCCGGCGATCACGCAGAGGCACCCGAACACGGCGAAGCCGGCCGAGTGCAGGAGCAGCGCGGCGAAGAGCCCGCCGAGCCCGAACACCGCCCAGGCGATCGCGACGATCACGAGCTTCGGGACACGCCCGTCCCCGGTGGAGTACCCGAGGGGGCCACCGAGGTCGTCGGGATCGCCGGCGTGTGTCATGTCGTGAAGCCGGCCTTCTTGGCCCGCTCCAGCGAGGCCTCGACCTCCTTCTCGGCGGCCGCCCGCCCGACCCACTCGTGGCCCTCGACCTGCTTGTCGGGCTCGAGGGCCTTGTAGACCTCGAAGAAGTGCTGGATCTCCATGCGGTGGTACTGGTCGAGGTGGTGGATGTCGCGCAGGTGCTCCAGGCGCGGGTCGTCCACCGGCACGCACAGCACCTTGTCGTCGCCGCCGGCCTCGTCGGTCATGCGGAACATGCCGATCGCGCGGCTGCGCACGAGGCAGCCGGGGAACGTGGGCTCCTCGACGAGGACGAGCGCATCCAGGGGATCGTCGTCCTGCCCGAGCGTGTCCTCGATGAAGCCGTAGTCGGCCGGGTACTGCGTCGCCGTGAAGAGCGTCCGGTCGAGGCGCAGCTTTCCCGAGGAGTGGTCGAGCTCGTACTTGTTGCGGCTGCCCCGAGGCACCTCGACGAACACGTCGAAATCCACGCGCTGCTCCCGTCCGGTCACCGATCGTGCGGGGACCCAGTGTGGCGTGGACGACGCCGGACGGCCAGCCCGCCGCGCGCGTGACCCGTCGGAATCAGGGATGTGCGGCCGCGACGGCGCGACCGAAGCGCGCGCCGAGGTCGGCCGCCTCGGGGCGGACCGCCGGGTCCAGCAGGTTCGACCCCGGTCCGGCGAGGAAGTCCTCGTCGGGTCCGACGAGGACCACCTCGGCACCCGTGGTGCGCCCCTCGGCGAGCTCATCCGCCAGTCCACGCATGCCACCGACGCTCGGTGCGAGCATCGGGGCCACCACGACGATGCGGTCGTGACCGGCGGCCAGCTAGGCGTGGGCGAGGGAGGCGACCCCGCCGTCGATGTACACGCGGTCGCCGATGGGCACCACGGGCCAGACGCCGGGCACCGCGCAGCTCGCCGTCACCGCGTCGTCGAGTGCGACGCCGGTGTGGCCGTCGAAGACGGCGACCTCGCCGGTGTGCGCGTCGACCGCGGTGATCCGCAGCGGGACGTGGGGCCACTCGTGGACCGGGAGCCGGGCCGAGACCGTCGAGCCCCGGCCCGGCGCCCCGTCGGGCTCCACCTCGCGGGCGAACTCCCCGGCGGCCCGCCGCGCCGCGAGCGGGTCCGGGGTCAACGCCAGGACGCCGATCTCCCAGGCGATCCCGGCGACCCCGCCCCCGGCGAGGACCAGGGCCGTCGTCTCCGTCCGGCCTGTCTCCGACCGGGCTGCGCTGCCGTCCCCTCGCGTCACGGCGGGGCCCGCTAGTCGCCGGGGTGTCAGGCCTGCTTGATGGCCGAGATGTCGAACTCGAGCCCGACCTTGTCGCTCACCAGCACGCCGCCGGTCTCGAGCGCGGCGTTGAAGGTGATGCCGAAGTCCTTGCGGTTGATCGTCGTGGCGCCCTCGAAGCCGGCGCGGATGTTGCCGAACGGGTCCTTCGCCAGACCGCTGAACTCGAAGTCGACGGTCACCGGCGCCGTGACGTCGCGGATGGTGAGGTCGCCGGTGATGCGCCAGACGTCGTCGCCGGCCTTCTCGACCCGGGTCGAGCGGAAGGTGATCTCCGGGTAGACCTCGACGTTGAGGAAGTCCTCGCTGCGCACGTGGCCGTCGCGCTGCTCCTGGCTCGAGTCGAAGCTCGCCGCCTGGATGACGATCTCGGCCTGCGACCCGGTCGGGTCGCCGTCGTCGATGCTGGCGGACCCGCGGAACTCCCCGAACTGACCCCGCACCTTGGTGACCATCGCGTGGCGCGCGGTGAAGCCGATGCGGCTGTGCGCCGGGTCGATCTGGTAGTCGCCGGCGAGGGTGAGTGCCGGGGCGGCGGTCTCGGTCATGGTGTCCTCCACGCTTGAAGCGTCAACTGACTGTCATTGTCGAGCGTAGCACCGTCGCTTCAAGCTTCAACGGTTCGACCTGTGGGCGCCGTCACAGTGCGGCAGGTGGATACCGGCGGGGAGGGCGTCAGGAGGCGGTCGGCAGCGGGTCGCCGACGACGACGCTGCCCGACCACCGCTCGCGCAGCGCCCGGGCGAACGTCTCGGCGCCCACCCCGAGCAGGTGGATCACCAGGCGGTCGCCGGCGAGGCCGCTCGCGCTCGTCGCGAAGCGCGCCACCGCCTCGACCTCCCAGGCGCGGGCGCGGATCGGGACGACGACCCGCACGCGGGTGGTGGCCAGCAGGACGGCCAGGGCCTGGGCGGTGGTCGGCCAGTGCCGGGCCCGGGGCGCTCCGGCTCCGGCGGTGGGCACGACGACGGTCGTGGCGCCGGCGCGCTCGGCCTCCCGGGCCTCGTCGAGCATCGCGTCGAGGTCACGGCTGCCGCCGGCTGGGTCCACGAGACCGTGGCGGACGGGGTCGAGCGCCACGGTGCGCGCGACGGGCGTGGCCGCACGGTCGGTGGTGATGCTCATGATCGGGGCTCCTCGGCGGAGGGAGGGTCGGGAGGACGGCGCGCGAGGGCGACCGGGACCCGGGAGCGCTGCACCGGAGCGGTGGGCGGCCGACCGGGCCGCGGGAGCTCGGACGGGCGCGCGTCGGGGCGCGATCAGCCGAGGGGGCGACAGAACTCGTCGAACGCGTCGAGGCGGCGGCTCGGCCAGAACCGCTCGAGATCCTCCCGCGACGACGCCACACGGCAGTCATACACCGCGGCCGCGCGGCCGGGCCACCCTCGCGTGGCCCAGGTCCCACGGTCCGGCGTCGCGACGGCGCCGGCGCCCTACCGTGGCGCGGTGATCCGCTCCGCCGTCCTCGACGAGATGTCGCCACGCGACCTCTACGACGTGCTCGCCCTGCGGGTGGCCGTGTTCGTCGTCGAGCAGGAGTGCGCCTACGCCGAGCTGGACGGTCGGGACGTCGAACCGGGCGCGGTGCACTGGTGGAGCCGCGACGACGACGGCGCGCTGACCGGATACCTGCGGGTGCTCGTCGAACCCGGCGTCGGCCACCGCGTGGGACGCGTCGTCACCCCACCCGCCGCGCGGGGGACGGGGGCCGGCGCGACGCTGATGCGCGCGGCGCTCGCGACGCTGCCCGGCCCGGTGGTCCTCGGCGCCCAGGTCCGGGTCCGCGGCTTCTACGAGCGCCTGGGCTTCGCCGTGTCCGGCCCCGTGTACGACGAGGACGGCATCCCGCACGTCCCGATGCTCAGGGGGTCCACAGGCGCCGTTCAGGAACAGGGTGGATCGTCGACCATGTGCTGACCGTCCTGTTGTTCCTCCTCGTCGTCGGTGGCCTGATCGCGCTCGCCGTGTCGCGCCGGTCGCCGCGCTCGGTCGGGGCGGGCGTGCCCGCCGGTGGCGCCGGCTCGGGAGCGGCCGACGTGGACGCCGAGGCCGAGGCCCGTCGCTGGTACGAGCGCCTCGGTGGTCAGGTGCTCTCGCTGACCGGCACCGACGAGCCCTCCCGCCAGGCGCTCGCCGACGCCTCCGAGCGCTACACCGCGGCCGGCTCCCAGCTGGCCTCGGCATCGACACCGGGGCAGTACCGCCTGGTCACCGACACCGCGCTCGAAGGTCTGCACTTCGTCCGCGCCGCCCGCACCGCGATGGGGATGGACCCGGGCCCGGACCTGCCGTTGACCTCGGACCGGGCGCGGGCGGGGGAGCTCTCCGGTGATCGCAGCGTCGACGTCGACGGCCGCCGGGTCACCGGGTCGCCGAACCCGTCCTCGCAGAACTCGCACTACTACCCGGGCGGCACGGTGGCCGGGCGGCCGGTCGCCGCGGGCTGGTACTCCGAGCCCTGGTGGAAGCCGATGCTGCTCGGCGGCATGGGCGCGGTGGGCGGTGTGCTGCTCGCCGACGCGCTGTTCTCCGGGTTCGGTGGTGGGTTCGGCGGGGGTTTCGACGGCGGGTGGGGCGGCCCCGGGTTCGACGGCGGCGGCTGGGACGGCGGTGGGTTCGACGGTGGCGGGTTCGACGGTGGGGGATTCTTCGACAACTGGTGACGGTTCACCGACGTCGAAGGTGCTCTTGACCCATCGCTGACCTTCCCCGGATCGACCGGCGAGATCCGATACCCCTGATTTCTCGGAGTGATTACCCGACTACGCTCCGGCGTCGCCTCGGGCGGAGCGGCCGCCCGGCGTCGGGGAAGGGGGACGCGCCATGCGTCCGACAAGCACGCTCCGCACGAAGATCGGTGTCGCCCTGGGGCTGGCCGTGGCGGCCTCCCTCGGGAGCGCGGGGGCGGCGAACGCCGCGCCCACACCGACGCCGACCCCGGCCGCGGGGGCCGACGGCGCGGCACCGGCCGGCGCCCACCACGTCGCTCGCCCCGCAGGGGAGAACGCGGCTGGGCAGAAGGCGGCCGGGCCGAAGGCGGCCGGGCCGAAGGCGGCCGGGCCGCAGGCCGGGGGCCAGCGCGCCGCCGGTGAAAGGGCCACGGGCGACGAGGCGGTCGGGCAGCGCGCCGCGCGGCACGAGGCGAACGGTGCCCGCGAGGCCGGCGCCCCCCAGGCCCACCGCGCTCAGGCGCCGGCCGCCCACCGGGCCGTCCCCGCCGCGAACCGCTAGTCACCCACCGGAGAGGTTCGGTCGATGACGGGGACCGCGACGGGCCGGTGCGAGGCGGCGTCGGTGTCGCTGCGCCGGCCTGTCGCGGGCTTCTGCGTTGTCCCGGCTGCCCTGTCGTGGGGATTCGCAGCGACAAGTCGCGGCGGCGAGTGCTGGAGGTCGCGACAAGGGCCCGGGGCGGGTCCGGGATCGGCGAGCCGCTCGGCCGGACAGTGCTGGAGGCCGCGACATGGCAGGCCCAGGCAGGCCCGGGGCGGGGCCGGCGAAGCGGCCCAGGAACGAGAACGGCGCCGGTGACCCGGAGACCGCCCGCAAACCCCATCGAGGTCGCCGGTGTCAGGTACCGGCAGTAACACGAACCGCGAGACCCGCAGCGGACTCGTACCGTGGTATGACGTGGGTTCCCCTGCATCGGCCTGGACGATCGACCGTCTGGCCTCCCATGCCGGGATGACGGTGCGCAACGTGCGGGCCCACGCGTCCCGCGGCCTGCTCCCGCCGCCGCGGATGCAGGGCCGCACCGGCTTCTACGGGGCCGAGCACCTCGCCCGCCTCGAGCTCATCACCCACCTGCAGTCCGAGGGGTTCTCGCTCGCCGCGATCGAGCGGCTGGTGGAGGCGACGCCCAACCAGACGGCCGAGCGGGCGCTGTCGCAGTACCTCGAGATGCTCATGCCCTGGCAGGCCGAGCCGCCCGTGGACATGGCCCGCGAGGAGTTCACGTCGTGGATCGGCGTCGAGCAGTCGGACTTCGACCTGCTCGTCGGGGCCGGGCTGGTCGAGGACCGCGGCGACGGCGAGATCCGGGTGCACAGCCCCGGCATGGTGCGCGCCGGGGCGGAAGCAGTCCGCCTGAGGATGCCGCTCGAGGAACTCCTCCGCACGCGGCGCATGGTGCTCGAGCACGTCACCGACGTCGCCGACAACTTCGTCGACCTCTTCCGCCGCACGGTCTGGCGGGACTTCGTCGAGGACGGCCTGCCGGCCGACCGGTTCGACGAGATCCGCGACGTCGTGGGCAAGCTCCAGCCGGTCGCCGCGCAGACCGTGATCTCGGCGTTCCGCGAGACGATGCCCCGGGCGGTCGGCGACCTCGTCCGCGAGGCGTCGGCCATCCTGGGCGACGACGAGCGGCCGGATCGTCCATGACATCCCGCGATGTCATATGACATCGCGGGATGTTTCGATGTGACCCCCATCGGTCAATCTCGGCCCACGTGCCCCGGCTCAGCCGGGTGGACGTGTTTCCGACGACGAAGCGGAGGCGACGTGGACGAAAACTCGGCAGGGCTTCCTCGCCCGGTCCAGCGGCTGCGTGCGGCCGCCGCGCGGTTCACGACGCCGCTGCTCCCCGACGACTACCTGACGCTGCTCAATCCGCTGTGGTCGGCGCGTGAGCTGCGGGGCAAGGTCGTCAAGGTCGTGCAGGAGACCGAGGACGCCGCGACGCTCGTCATCAAGCCGGGCTGGGGCTGGTCGTTCGACCACCAGCCGGGTCAGTACGTGGGCATCGCGGTGCAGGTCGACGGCCGCTTCCACTGGCGCTCGTACTCGCTGACCTCGCCGCCCAAGAAGGACGCCGGCCACCTCTCGGTCACGATCAAGGCCCAGCCGGAGGGCTTCCTCTCGCAGCACCTCGTCCGGGGCGTCGCGCCCGGGACCATCGTGCGGCTGGCTCCGCCGCAGGGTGACTTCGTCCTCCCCGAGCCTCCCCCGAAGAAGATCCTCTTCCTCACCGCGGGCAGCGGGATCACGCCGATCATGGCGTTCCTCCGGACGCTCGACCGGCGCCGGACCATGCCCGACGTCGTCGTCATGCACTCCGCGCCCGACCCCGAGCACTTCCTGTTCTCCGACGAGCTCGCCGACCTGGACAACCGCTACAGTTCGGTCCAGGTCATCCGCCGCCACACCTCGGAGGACGGTCACCTCGACCTGCACGACCTCTCCGAGGTCTGCCCCGACTGGACCGAGCGCGAGGCCTGGGTCTGCGGCCCGAACGCGATGCTCGACGACGCGGAGGAGGTCTGGGAGGAGGCCGGCCTCTCCGACCAGCTGCACGTCGAACGGTTCTCGGCGAACCTCGCGGGCGGCGAGGCCGAGGGCGGCACCGTGACGTTCTCCCAGTCGGAGAAGGAGGTCGAGGCCGACGGGGCGACGACGCTGCTGGAGGCCGGTGAGTCGGCGGGCCTCCAGCTGCCCTTCGGGTGCCGCATGGGTATCTGCCACACCTGCGTCGTGCCGCTGCGCTCCGGCACGGTCCGCGACCTGCGCGACGGCACCGAGCACCGTGCCGACGGCTCCGGCGGCCAGAGCTGGGACGCCGTCAAGATCCAGACCTGCATCACCGCGGCGGCGGGCGACTGCGTCGTCGACGCCTGAACGACCGACCGACCGACCATCAACGAGGGGAGTCCGGAATGGCCATTCGGGACGTCAAGGAGTTCGCCCACCTCAGCCAGGAGGACGTCGAGGCGCTGGGGCGCGAGTTCGACCAGATCCGGTCCGACATCGAGGAGTCACGCGGCGACTCCGATGCCGCCTACATCCGCCGGCTGATCACCGTGCAGCGCCGGCTCAACGTCGCGGCCCGGGTCGCGATGTTCGGCTCGAACCGGAAGGCGCTCTGGGCGGCGGGCGTCGCCATGCTCTCGGTGGCCAAGATCCTCGAGAACATGGAGATCGGCCACAACGTCATGCACGGCGAGTGGGACTGGATGAACGATCCCGAGATCCACTCGTCGACGTGGGAGTGGGACAACGTCTGCCCCGCCGACCAGTGGAAGCACTCCCACAACTTCCTGCACCACACGTACACGAACGTCATCGGCAAGGACAAGGACGTCGGGTACGAGATCCTCCGCGTCCGCTCCGACCAGCCGTGGCACCCGTACTACCTGGTCCAGCCGATCGTGAATACCGTGCTCATGCTGTTCTTCGAGTACGGCGTCTCGCTGCACGACCTCGATATCGAGGGGCTGCGCAAGCAGCAGATCGAGGACCCGGAGGAGTTCAAGCGCAAGCTCGCCGACATCGGGCGCAAGCAGGCCCGCCAGATCGGCAAGGACTACGTGCTGTTCCCGGCGCTGACCGGCCCGAACTTCGTGCCGACCGCCGTCGGCAACTTCACCGCCAACCTCATCCGCAACATCTGGTCGTACGCGATCATCTTCTGCGGGCACTTCCCCGACGGCGCCGAGGTGTTCACCGAGGAGGAGCTGGAGAACGAGACGCAGGGCGAGTGGTATCTGCGCCAGCTGCTCGGGTCGGCCAACTTCACCGGCGGCCGGCTGATGCACATCATGTCGGGCTCGCTCGGCTACCAGATCGAGCACCACCTGTACCCGGACCTGTGCTCGAACCGGTACCCGGAGATCGCCGAGCGCGTCCGCGCGCTGTGCGAGAAGTACGAGCTGCCCTACACGACGGGCCCGTTCCCGCGGCAGTTCTGGCAGGCCACGCGGTCGATCTGGCGGCTCTCGCTGCCGGCGAAGAAGCTCCGCGAGGCGAACCTGCGGCGCCAGGAGCTCGGTCTCCCGCGTCCCGGGGCGGCGAAGTCCACGGGCCCCGACAAGATGGAGACCCCGCAGCGTCCGCCGATGCCGACGAACACCCCGGGGATGCCGGCCGATTCGGCCGACAGCTGACGCTTCGGCCACACCCCCCTCCCGCGCCGGAAGCCGCTGGCTACCGTCGGGAGGCGTGACGGCCGGTACGCCGAGCGATGCGCCCGGGCCCGCGGAGGACTCCGCCGCGGGCCCGGCGTCGCATGCCTCCGACCACCCGGCCGAGGCGCCCAGCGACGTCGCCTTCCGCACCAAGGCGATCGTGGGCGCGCTCATCGTCGCCTCCAACCTCGTCGGTGCCGGCCTACTGGTCGGGCTCGCCGGGTGGGTCCTGCCGTTCCGGGCCCTCGTTGCCGACGAGGCGGAGGCGCTGCGGGTCAACCTGATCCTCTTCGCCGTCTACGCCCCGGTGGGCGCCGCGATGGCGTTCGCCTTCGGGTGGTCGTGGATGCGGATCCCCGAGGCGCCCGGGCCCGGCGCCACCGACGCCGACCGGGAACGCCACCGGCGCCGCGCCCGGCGGGTGGTGCTCCGCGCGCCGCTGCGCCTCGGGGTGGTGCAGTCGGTGCCGTGGGTGTTCGGCGTGGTGCTGTTCACCGCGGTCGACGCGCACTGGTCGGCCACCCTGGCGGCCGCTGTCGCCGCCATGATCGCCCTCGGCGGGATCACCACCGTCACGGTGGCCTATCGCATGACCGAGCTCGCCCTGCGCCGCGAGGTCGCGCGGGTGTTCGTGCTCGAGCCACCCAGCGGGAGCGGCATGCCCGGCGTCGCGCTGCGCTCGCTCGGGACGTGGGTGATGGGCACCGGGGTTCCGCTGCTCGGGGTCGTCATCGCCGCCGGGACGTCGCTGGTCTACGTCGACTACTTCACCGTGACCCGCCTCGGCCTCGTGACGCTGGTGCTGGCGCTGATGGCGCTCGCGGTCGGCTTCCTGGTCACCGCGCTGACCTCCACGTCGCTCGCCGCCTCGGTGCTCGCGGTGCGGCGCGCGCTGCGGCGCGTCGAGGACGGTGACCTCGACGTCACCGTCGAGGTCACCGACACCACCGAGCTCGGGCTCCTGCAGTCCGGGTTCAACACGATGGTCGCCGGGCTGCGGGAGCGGGATCGGGTGCGCGAGCTCTTCGGGCAGCAGGTCGGCGAGGACGTGGCCGCCGCCGCGGTGGCGGGGGAGTTCGAGCTCGGCGGCGAGGTGCGTGAGGTGGCGGTGCTCTTCGTCGACCTCATCGGCTCCACGCAGCTGGCCGCCACGCTGCCACCGACGGAGGTCATGACGCGGCTGAACCGCTTCTTCGCCGAGGTCGTCGACGTCGTCGAGGGGCACGGGGGCTGGATCAACAAGTTCGAGGGCGACGCCGCTCTCGCCGTCTTCGGCGCCCCCACCGACCACGACGACGCCGCGGGCGCCGCGCTCGCCGCCGCCCGCGCTCTCGCCGAGCGGCTCGACCACGGCCAGGTCGCGATCGACGCCGGGATCGGCGTCTCGGCCGGCGAGGCGGTCGCCGGCAACATCGGTGTCGCGCGGCGCTACGAGTACACCGTGATCGGTGACCCGGTGAACGAGGCGGCGCGGCTCTGCGACGTCGCCAAGACGACCCCCGAGCGGGTCGCGGTGTCCGGGTCGGCCCTGGAACGGGCCGACCGGACCGAGGCCGACCGGTGGCGGGTGACCGGCGCGCGGCGGCTGCGCGGCCGGGAGGCCGACACCGAGATCGGGGTGCCGACGGCGCGGGACGGCCGCCGCGAGGGCCGCGACGCCGCCGACGCGCCCGAAACGGCACGGTCGGGGGTCACGCGCGGTTAGGGTGGCCGCTCGTGACGAGTGCGGGGGCGACACCGTCGGTTCGGCGCACGCAGCGCTTCGTCATCTGCGGCGACAACCTACTCACCCTGCGCATCGTCGAGGCGCTCCGGCGCCAGGGCAGCACCGCGTCGGAGATCGTCGTGGTGGTCGCCGACCGCACCAACCGCTACGTGCCGATGATCGAGGCCGCGGCGGGGGTGCGGGTGGTCGAGGGTGGACGCTCCGACGACGACCGCACCTTCCTCGCCGCCGGGGTGCGCGGGGCCACCGCCGTCGCGCTCGTCGACCGGGAGGACGTCACCAACATCCACCGCGCGCTGCGGGTGCAGGAGATCGACCCCGACGTCCGGCTCGTCGTGCGGCTGTTCAACACCCGCCTGGGCCGGCGCATCGAGCAGATCCTGCCGACCGCGACGGTGCTCTCGGTGTCCGAGACGGCCGCGCCGTCGTTCGTCAACCAGGCCATCGGCCGCAACACCCGCCAGCACGTGCGGGTGCCCGACCGCACGTTCGTCGTGGCCGGGCGGCGGGAGGTCCGTGGTGAGGCAGTGGTGTGCGGGCTGGCGGCCAACTCGCAGCTCGGGGCGCGCGGCGGTCCGCTGCTCCTGCCCGACGCGGCCGGCACCGCCGACTTCGTGCTCGCCGTGGCCGAGAACCGGGCCCGCGCGACGGACCAGCTGTCCCGGCCCCGCACCGAACGCGTCCGCAACGTCGTCGACCGCCTCGTCCTGCGCCTGCGCGGCACCCTCACCCGCCGCCTCGCGCGGGCGACGCTCGCCCTCGTCGGGCTGTTCATCCTCGGCACGGTGGCCTTCGCGACGGCGGGCGGCTACGGCCTCGGCGACGCGATCTACCTGGCCGTGCTCGACTCCGCGGGCGCCGCCCAGCCCGACACCGGGGCCAGCGTGGCGGTGCGGGTGATCCAGGGGTTCGTCACCGTCGTCGGGATCGCGATCATCCCGCTGGTCACCGCCGTGGTCGTCGAGAGCGCGGTCAGCGGCCGCGTCGTGGGCGTCGCGCCCCGGCGGATGCCGCGCCGTGACCACGTCGTCGTCGTGGGTCTGGGCAACGTCGGGACCCGCATCGTCACCACGCTGCGCGACCGCGGCGTCCCGGTGGTCGCCGTGGAACGCAGCGACGACACCGTCGGCGCCTCCGCGGCGGCGCGTGCGGGAGTCCCGGTGGTGCTCGGGGACGCCACGCGGGAGCGGGTGCTGCGTGAGGCCGGCGCGGAGGACTGCCGCGCCCTGGTCGCCGTGACCAGCGACGACGCGACCAACCTGCAGGCCGCGCTGGTCGGGCGCTCGGTGCAGCGCTCGGTGCGGGTGGTGCTGCGGCTGCGCGACGACGACCTCGCGGCCCGCGTCGGGCGCAGCATGGACGCGATCTCGCGGAGCGTCTCCTACGTCGCCGCGCCGGTCTTCGCCGCCGCGCTGCGCGACGGACAGGTGCTCGCGACGATCCCGGTCGGGCGCCGCATCCTGCTCATGGCCGAGGTGACGGTGGGGCGGGCGTCGTTCATGGCGGGCCTGCCGGTGGGTGCGCTGGTGGAGACCGGGGCGGTGCGGGTGGTCGGGGTGTACCGCGGCGCCGGCCCGGACGCCGTGCTGGAGCTGCCGCCGCGCCCGCGACGCCGTCTCAAGGTCGGCGACCGGCTGCTGGTCGTCGCCACCCGCGGCGGGCTGGGCACCGTGCTGGAGCGCTGCGCGTCCCGGTCGGTCCGCGTCGGGACGGCGCCGCCGACCCCGCGCGCGGTGCTGCCGCGGGACCGATCGGACGGCATGCTGGCCCCGTGATCCTCGCCGGTGGCCTACGGCCTCGTGAGCACTGATCCGTCCTCGAGGGCGGATCCGTGCTCACGAGCGCGAAGCGCACCTATGCGACACCCTCCGGGGACGCGCCGCTGACCTCGACGTGGTCCGCGGTCAGCTTCTCGATCTCGGCGAGGTCGTCCGTCGAGAGCTCGACGTCGACGGCGGCCAGCGAGCGCTCGATGTTCTTCTCCGAGCGGGCGCCGACGATGGCGACGTCGATGCCGTCCTGGGCGAGCACCCAGGCGATCGCGAGCTGGGAGACCTCGATGCCCTTGTCGGCGGCGTAGTTCTTCAGGCGCTCGACGACGGCGAGGTTGGTGCGGAACTTCTCCCCGGAGAACGCCGAGGCCTGGGCGCGCCAGTCGGAGTCCTCGAAGGTGGTGTTCTCGTCCATCGTCCCGGTCAGCAGCCCGGAGCCGAGGGGGGAGTAGACCAGCGTCCCGATGTCGTGCTCGCGGACGTAGGGCAGCACGTCGGACTCGATCCCCCGCCGGAACAGGTGGTACGGCGGCTGGAGGGTCTCCACGGGACGTCGGCGGTCGAACGCGGCCATCTGGCGCTCGTCGAAGTTCGAGACGCCGACGTGGCGGATCTTCCCCTCGTCGACGAGCTCCTGCAGGGAGCCGGCGGTGTCCTCGAACGGCGTCTGCTCGTCCGGCCAGTGGATCTGGTAGAGGTCGATGTGGTCGATCTTCATCGCCTTCAGCGAGGACTCGACGCCGGAGCGCAGGTACTCGCGGCTGGAGTCACGCGGGGCTGTCGCTGCCCGGGTTGATGCCGCCCTTGCTGGCGATCACCACCGAGTCGCGGTCGTGGTCGAGCTGGTGGCGCAGCGCGGAGGCCAGGACCTCCTCGGCCTCGCCGAAGCCGTAGGCCTGGGCGGTGTCGAAGAAGTTCACGCCGAGGTCGAGGGCGTGGCGGATCGCGCCCTGGGCCTGCTCGACGTCGTAGGAACCCCACTCACCCGAGACCTGCCAGGTCCCGAAGGCGATGCGGGAGACCTCGAGTTCGGTCCTGCCAAGTCGAGTGGTCCTCATGCCGATCGGCTACCCGGGCCTCGCGCGCGTCATCGCGTGCAGTTCGGCACAGTCAGGGCCCGTGCGCATCCTCGTCACCGCCCTCGGTGCCCCCGGCCGCGTTCCCGCTCGTCCCGCTCGCCCGCGCCCTGCACGACGCCGGGCACGGCGTCACCTTCGCCACCGGTCCCGACCTCGCGTCCACGATCGCGACCTCCGGGGTCCCGACGACGGTGGCCGGTCGGCCGGCGATGGAGGCGTTCCGCGAGGTGATGGTCGAGCGCGGGCTGACCGAGCGCCCCTCGGAGCAGGAGGTCATGCGGGACGTCGCCAGCGAGGTCTTCGGGGCGGTCATGCCGCGCTCGGTGGCCGGCGACCTCGTCCCGCGGCTGCGCGACGACACCCCCGACCTCGTCGTCGCCGAGGTCGGCGATCCCGGCGCCGCCCTCGCAGCCCGCGCCGCGGGCGTCCCCTGCGTGCTGCACTCCTTCGGTCGCCGCCCCTCGCCGGTCGCGCCCATGGGGGTGACGGCGGGCCCGCGTCTCGCCGCGGTCGCCGAGGAGCTCGGCGTGCCGCTCGCCGAGGGGGACGCGCTGGGGCACGCCTACCTCGACATCTGCCCGCCCTCGCTGCAGGAACCCGGGTCGGCCGCCCACCTGCAGGGCGCGACCGAGCTGCCGCTGCGCCCCGTCGGCTGGAACCCGCCGACCCCGTTCACCCCGCGGCACCTCAGCGGCCGCCGCTGGGTGCTGCTCACGCTCGGGACCTCGTTCGGCGAGGCCGGGGTGCTGCGCACCGCCCTCGCCGGGCTGTGGGGGCTCGACGTCGACGTGCTCGTGGCCACCGGCTCGGTGGACGCGGGCGAGCTCGCGTCCCTGGAGGGCCCGGGCGTCCAGGTCGAGCCGTTCGTGCCGCAGGCGGACCTGCTGCGCGGGGAGGTCGAGGGCGTGGGCGCCCCGCCGGCCCTGGTCGTGCACCACGGCGGCAGCGGGACGACATTGAGCTGTGCGGGCGCGGGCGTCCCGCAGGTCCTGCTGCCCCAGGGCGCCGACCAGTTCTTCAACGCCCGGGCCGTCACGACGGCGGGTGCGGGCGTGGCGCTGCTCGGCGACGAGGTCACCGGCGAGGGCGTGACCGCCGCCGCCAGGCGGGTGCTCGACGACGGGGCCGAGCCCGCGGCCGCCCGGGCCCTGGCCGCCGAGGTGGCGGCCCTGCCGTCGCCCGACGAGGTCGCGGCGGGCGTCGGGCGGTGGGCCGTCCCGCGTCAGCCCGCGATGTAGGCCTCGAGCTGGTCGCGGTGCGCCTCCAGCTCGTCGAGGCGGGTCTTGACGACGTCGCCGATGCTGACGATCCCTGTCAGCTTCCCGTCCGCGACCACCGGGACGTGCCGGATGCGCCGCTGCGTCATGACCCCCGCGAGCGCGTCGACCTCGTCGTCGGCCCCGCACGTCGTCACGGGCCCGGTCATGATCGAGGAGACGGTGTCGGCCAGGAGCCCCGCCCCGCGGTGGTGCAGGTGCCGGACGACGTCGCGCTCGGAGACCATCCCGACCACCGCGCCGTCGTCGCCGACGACCACCGCCGCGCCGACGCCCCGGGCCGCGAGCGCGGTGAGCAGGCCGGTCACCGGGGTGCCGGGCTCGACGGTCAGGACCCCGGCGGGTTTCGCGGCAAGGACGTCACGGATGCGCATCGTCGACTCCTCCGTCAGGCGGTATGTGATGACGGTCTCACGCAGCGCGCGCGCCGGGAAAGGGTTCGGTCGGGGCTTTCGTCGCCGCGGGCCGGGAGGGCGACGCACTATCGTCGGCGGGGTCGAGACGACGGGAGGACGTGCGATGGTCGGCATCGTCGAGGTCAGTCCCCGCGACGGGCTGCAGAACGAGCGCGCCGTGCTGGAGACCGACGCCAAGGTCGAGCTGATCACCCGGGCCATCGCGGCCGGGGCCCGGCGCATCGAGTCCGCCTCGTTCGTGCACCCCAAGCTGGTGCCGGCGATGGCCGACGCCGAGGCGGTCATGGACCGCGTCCCCCGCCCCGAGGGGGTCTCGCACATCGGGCTGGTGCTCAACCGCCGCGGCTACGACCGCGCCGTCTCCGCCGGCGTCGACGAGGTCAACGTCGTCGTGCCCGCCTCCGACGGCTTCGCCAAGGCCAACCAGAACTCCACCACCGAGGCGCTCACCGCGACCGCCGAGGAGGTCCTGGCCGAGGCCGCCTCGACGGGGCTGTTCGCCACGGTCACCATCGCGACCTCCTTCGGCTGCCCGTTCGACGGCGAGGTCGACCCCGGGCGCGTGGTGGAGGTGGCGCGCCGCTCGGCGGCCGCGGGCGCGAAGGAGATCGCGATCGCGGACACCATCGGGGTCGGGGTGCCGACCCAGGTCCGCACCCTGCTCGACGGGGTCCGCGAGGTCGCCCCCGACGTGATCACCCGCGCCCACTTCCACAACACCCGCAACACCGGCTTCGCCAACGCCGTCGCCGCGTACGAGTGGGGCGTGGACTGGCTGGACTCCTCCAACGGCGGCATCGGGGGCTGCCCGTTCGCCCCCGCCGCGACCGGCAACATCGCCACCGAGGACCTGGTCTACCTGCTCGAGCGCATGGGCGTACCGACCGGGCTCGATCTCGACGCGCTGCTCCCGATCGCCGGGTTCCTCTCCGACCAGCTCGGCTACCGCGTCCCCGCCCTGCTGCCCCGCGCCGGAGCCTTCCCGGGCTGACCCGGACCGCCTGCTGACCGTCCCCGGGTGGGCGAGGATGGGGGCATGGCCGACATCCCGAGCCCCGCCGACCCGCGCGAGACCAACACTGCCGGCAACCCGCTGCTCGAGCGCGCCTACGCGCTGGCCGACGCGGAGGAGGCCCGGGCCCTCTACGACGAGTGGGCGGAGCACTACGACGCCGATCTCACCGACGAGTCCCAGGGCTATGTCGCCCCGACGGTGGCGGCGGAGACCGTCGCGCGTGTCGCCGGGGTGGACGGGGACATCCTCGACGCCGGCTGCGGCACCGGGCTGGTGGGCGTCGCGCTCTCCGATCTCGGGGCGCGGACGATCGACGGGGTCGACCTCTCGCCCGGCATGCTCGAGAAGGCCAAGGCGACCGGGGTCTACCGGCGCCTCGCCCCGGCCGACCTCTCGCGTGCGCTGCCCGCGCCCGCCGACTCCTACGACGTCGTCGTCTGCGTCGGCACGCTCACCCACGGGCACGTCGGGCCGGGGGCGTTCGGGGAGTTCGTGCGGCTGACCCGGCCGGGCGGGGCGATCGTCGCGACGGTCCTCGACGACATCTGGGACTCCGGGGGCTACCGCGCCGAGGTCGACCGGCTCGCGCAGATGGCCATGGTGGAGCTCGTCTCGACCGACCTCGTCGACTACCGGAAGGGCGCCGAGGTCGACGCGCGCATGGTGGTGCTCCGGGTCGGCTGACGCCTGTGCGTGCGTTTCCGCGTTCCGGCACGGAAACGCACGCACAAGGCGCTAGCCCAACGCGCTGGTGAGCTCCGCGCCGGTCTTCTCGCGGACCTCGTCCTCGGTCACGCCCTCGGCGAGCTCGCGCAGCACCAGCCCGTGCTCGGCCACGTCGATCACGGCGAGGTCGGTGATGATCCGCTGGACGACGCCCTGGCCGGTCAGCGGGAGGTCGCACTTCTCGACGATCTTGTGGGCGCCGTCCTTGGCGGTGTGCTCCATGAGCACGATGACGGTCTTCGCGCCGTGGACGAGGTCCATCGCGCCGCCCATCCCCTTGACCATCTTGCCGGGGATCATCCAGTTGGCGATGTCGCCGGTCTGCGAGACCTGCATCGCGCCCAGGATCGCGGTGTCGACCTTGCCGCCGCGGATCATCCCGAACGACAGCGCCGAGTCGAAGAACGAGGCCCCGGGCAGCGTCGTCACCGTCTCCTTGCCGGCGTTGATCAGGTCCGGGTCGACGTCGGCGTCGTTCGGGTAGGGCCCGACGCCGAGCAGCCCGTTCTCGGAGTGCAGCACCATGCCCACGCCCTCGGGGACGTAGTTGGGCACGAGCGTCGGCAGCCCGATCCCGAGGTTGACGTAGGAACCGTCGCGCAGCTCCTGCGCCGCGCGGGCGGCCATCTGCTCGCGGGTGAGGGTCACTTGTTCATCGTCTCCTGGGTGGTGCGCTTCTCGATGTGCTTGCGCTGGACTTCCTCGGGTGTCAGCTCGACGACGTGGTGCACGAAGATGCCGGGCAGGTGCACCTCGTCGGGGTCGATCTCGCCGGGCTCGACCAGTTCCTCCACCTCAGCGATCGCGAGCCGGCCGGCCATCGCGCAGAGCGGGTTGAAGTTGCGGCTCGACTTGTTGAACACGAGGTTGCCGTGCCGGTCGCCCTTCCACGCCCGCACCAGGGAGACGTCGATGTCCAGCGCGGTCTCCAGCACGTGGGGCTTGCGGACCCTGGTGCCGTCGGGCCGGGTCACCTCGAATTCGCGGACCTCCTTGGCCGGGGAGGTCGCGACGACGTTGCCCTCGGCGTCGTAGCGCCACGGCAGGCCGCCGTCGGCGATCATCGTCCCGACGCCGGCGAGGGTGTAGAACGCCGGGATGCCGGTGCCCGCGGCGCGCAGCCGCTCGGCCAGCGTGCCCTGCGGGGTCAGCTCGACCTCAACCTCGCCGCCGAGGTACTGGCGGGCGAACTCCTTGTTCTCCCCGATGTAGGAGGCGGTGACCCGGGAGATGCGGTGCTGCTCGAGCAGCACGCCCAGCCCCCAGCCGTCCACGCCGCAGTTGTTCGAGGCGACCTTGAGGTCGGAGACGTCGGTCCGGTTCAGCGCGTCGATCAGCACGATCGGCACCCCGGAGAGCCCGAAGCCCCCGACGGCGAGCGAGTCGCCGCTGGAGATGCCGGCCACCGCCTCGTCCGCCGACGCCCACACCTTGTCGATAGCGCTCATGTATCCCTCTCGTTCAGCTCGAGCTCTTCAGGTGCCCGGCGAGCAGCCCGGTCACGACGTCCGGGCGTTGGTAGGAGGCGAGGTGCGCCGCGTCCGCGACGACCTCGAACCGTGCGTCCCGGATGCCGTCGGCCAGCGCCCGGCCGTGCTCGGGCGGGGTGGCCGGGTCCTCGGCGCCCGAGATCACCAGCGTCGGCGCGGTGATCCGGCCGAGGTCGGCCCGCGAGTCCCACGCGGCGATGGCCTCGCAGCAGCCCGCGTACCCCTCGGGCGGCGTGGCCGCGATCATCGCGCGCATCCGCGCGACCGTCTCCGCCGCTCTGTCTGCGAAGTCGTCGGTGAACCAGCGCGCGACGACGCCGTCGGCGATGGCCTCGGTGCCCTGGCCGCGGACGGTCGTGGCCCGCTCGCGGTAGACGTCGAGGTTGGCGAACCGCGCGGACGTGCAGAGCAGCGCCAGCGAGGCGACGCGGTCCGGGGCGCGCAGGGCGATCGCCTGGCTCATCGCGCCGCCGAGGGAGACCCCGGCGAACGCCGCCCGCTCGACGCCGAGGTCGTCGAGGGTCTCGAGGACGTCGTCGGCGAGCTCCTCGACGGTGTAGGGCCCGTCGGGGACGGAGGAGCCGCCGTGCCCGCGGGTGTCGAGGGTGATCACGCGGCGGTCCCCGGAGAGCTCCTCACGCTGCGGGGCCCACATGTCGACGGTGGAACCGAGGGAACAGAGGAGGACCAGCGGCGGGCCCGCGTCGCGCGGGCCCTCGTCGGTCAGGTGGAGACGCACGGCTCCACCCTCTCCCATGAACGCCGTGTGCGACACCGGCCTTCCGACGACCGGGACGGTGTCACTGGTCGAGCTTGGAGGGGTGCCGGGTCAGCGCCGTCACCTCGACGTCCATGTAGGGGAACAGCGGCAGGCTCGAGAGCAGCTCGTGCAGCTCGTCGCCCGAGTCGACGTCGAAGCGGCTGACGTTCGCGTAGCGGCCGACCACCCGCCACAGCTCCGGCCACTTCCCGGAGCGCTGGATCTCGTGGGCCCGGGCGCGCTCGCGGGCGCGGAGGTCGTCGGCCACCTCCTGGGACATGTCGTGGGGCAGGTGGACGTCCATGCGGACGAGGAACTGCACGGGGACTCCTCGGGGCCGGGGCGGGGTCAGTCGAGGCGGTAGTGCGCCAGCTTCTCGGGGTCGATCGTCGCGCCGAGCCCGGGCTCCTGCCGGGCGGCGAGGCGGCCGTCGACGATCACCGGCGGCGCGGCGAGCACGTCGTCGGTCATCAGCAGGTAGTTGGTGACCTCCACGGGGTGGCGGGCCAGGGCCCGGAGCCCGCAGCCCAGCGCCACCGAGGCGACCGTCCCGAGCATCCCGTCGATCTGGTTGCCGACCACCGCCGTCACGCCGAGCCCCTCGCAGAGCCCGACGATCTTGGCGGAGTCGGTGAAGCCGGTCCGGGCGACCTTGACGCTGATCGCCTCGGAGTCACCATCGAGCAGCGACCGGGCGACCCCGCCCAGGGTGATCGTCGACTCGTCGCCGACCACCGGGATCGGCGAGGCCGCGACGATCCGGCGGCGGCCGAGCACGTCGGCGGCCGGGTTGGGCTCCTCGAGCATCGAGACGCCGTGGTCGGCGAGCCGGCGGGACGCGACGATCGCGGTGTCGGCGTCCCAGCCCCGGTTGGCGTCGGCGTAGAGCTCCACGTGATCGCCCAGCTCGGCGCGCAGCGCCCGCACCGCGGCCATGTCGACGCCCAGCTCGCGACCCACCTTGATCTTGAAGGCGTCGACGCCGTGCTCGTCGCGCATCTCGACGGCGTCGGCGACCATCTCCGCCGGCGTCCCGAGCCCGATCATGTGGGCGGCCCGGACGTCGTCGGCGGCGTGCCCGAGCAGCACGTGCACCGGCTGCCCGCACGCCTGCCCGACGAGGTCCCAGAGCGCCACGTCGATGGCGCCCTTGGCGGCGTTGTTGGCGACGGTGCGGTCGAGGTCGGCGCGGGTCCGCTCGCGGGCGAACGGGTCGGCGCCGACGAGCACCGGCGCGAACAGGTCGCGGACGGCGGCGACGATCGAGGCCGCCGTCTCGCCGTAGGTGTAGGGGCGCGGCGGGGCCTCGCCGTGCCCGACGAGGCCGTCGTCGGTGGTGATCCGGACGAGCACGTGGTCGGCGGCGGTGACGCGGCCGCTGGCGAAGCCGAACGGGCGCCGGTAGGGGATCGCGAGCGGGATCGCCTCGACGGAACTGATCTTCACGGGGTCCTCTCGGGGTTTCCCAGGACGGCGAGGGCCTTCTCCAGGGCGGGGGACGGGTCGTCGCGACGCCAGGCCAGCGCGACGTCGGCGGTGACGTCGCAGTCGGCAAGCTCGCGGTAGCCGACCCCGTCGACGGTGACGGCGAGGACGGACGCGGGCAGCAGCGCCACCCCGAGGCCGGCGGCGACGAGGGCGAGCACGATCGAGGTCTGGTCGGCCTCGGCGGTGCGCCGCGGGACGAAGCCCGCCGCGCGGCATGCCCGGTCCGCGGCCGCGCCGACCACCGAGCCCGGGGCGGAGTACACGACGAACTCCTCGCCGGCCAGGTCGCGCAGCGACACCGGCCCGTCATCGCCGGGACCGTCGGGTCCTCCGGGGCCGGACCAGCCGCCCGGGACCGCGAGCACCAGCCGCTCCCGGGCGAGCAGCCGGGTGTCCAGCGACCCGTCGTCGGTCGGTGGCCGCAGGATCGCGAGGTCGATGCGGTGGTCGGCCAGGGCGGCCTCGAGCGCGGGCGTGAGCATCTCGGTCGCGAGCCGCAGCGTGAGCCCCGGCAGTTCGTCGCCGAGCCGGCGCACGATGCCGGGCACGTGGCGGTAGGTCGCCAGCGCGGTCGCCCCGATCCGCAGCCGGCCCAGGTCACCGGCAGCCACCCGTGCCACCTGCTCACGGGCCGCGCCCACCGACTCGAGGATGCGGACGGCCTCCGGCAGCAGCGCCTCCCCGGCGGCGGTGAGGTCGACCCGGCGGGTGGTCCGCTCGAAGAGCGGCGTGCCCAGGTGCGACTCCAACTGCCGGATCGCCTGCGAGAGCGGCGACTGGGCGATGTGCAGCTGATCCGCCGCCCGCCCGAAGTGCCGCGTGCGCGCCACCGTGACGAAGTAGCGCAGCTGCCGGAGGTCCACGGCCTATTCGGGCTCGAGGACGAAGTCGCGGTCCGAGCGGACCTCTCCTTCGAATCCCGGGGCCGCGTTGCCGGTGGGCGTCGGGTCGAGGGTGAGCTCGGGCTTGTCGGCCGAGGCGACGTCGTTGCCCAGGTAGGGGTCGCCGGTGAAGAACAGCTGGGTGGTCAGGGTGCGGTGCCCGGGCGCGGAGACCAGAAGGTGGATGTGCGCCGGGCGCCACGGGCTCCACCCGGCGGCGAGGGTCATCTGCCCGGTGGGCCCGTCGAGCGGGATCGTGTACGGGGCGGGCTTGCGGGTGTGGATCTCGTAGCGGCCCTGGTCGTCGCAGGTGACGACACCGCGGAGGTTCCCGGCCGGGGGCTTGGAGGCGAAGCCGGAGTACCAGCCCTCCTCGTCGGTGTGCCAGATGTCGACCTTCGCGCCGGCCAGCGGGGTGCCGTCGGTGGCGGTGACCTGCCCGGCCAGGATCATCGGGGTGCCGGGCTCGTCGTCGCGCATCGGCAGCGTGGCCGGCGAGTCGAGCTGGACCTGGCCGTCGAGCCAGAACGGGCCCAGGATCGTGCCGACCGAGCCGTCCTGGGACTCGGCCGCGACCTTCTCGACCTCGTACTCGAGGTAGACGTCGAGGAACAGCGGCCACTCGCCGGTGTCGGAGACGCTGATGAGCCAGCGCTTGAACGCGTCGAATTCCTCGTAGGTGACCTTCTGCTCGCGGATGGCGGAGCGGATGCCCTCGAGCGCGGCGCCGATGACGGTCGCGGCCCGCTGCTGGTCGACGCTGCCGCCCCCCGTACGGAAGGTCGCCGCGCCGGAGCGGGCGATCTCGGTGGCGTGCGATCCGGCGGTGACGGCATCGGAGACGGACTGGTCGTCGGTGGTGGTCATGCGACTTCCCCTGTCGTGGTGGCGGCGGCGGTGGCGGTGTACTCGTGGACCCAGGCGTTGGCGTCGAGGTAGTTCTCGAAGCGGGCGTCGCGGGCCTTGAGCTCGTCGAGCTCGTGGTCGTGGCCCGGACGTGGATCAGGGAGGTGCAGCAGCGTCCCGGTCTCCCAGGCGCTGCGGGCGACGGCGCGGGTGCGCGCCCGGCGTCGTCGGGGATAGGTGGCCAGCGCCGTGTCCGGGTCGGTGCCCCCGAGCAGCTCGGCGAGCACGACGGCGTCCTCGATCGACTGGTTCGCGCCCTGCCCGTGGTGGGGGAGCATCGCGTGGCAGGCGTCGCCGAGGAGGACGACCCGGCCGCGGGTCCAGCGGGTCAGCGGCGGCTGGGAGAGCAGCGGCCAGCGCGGGCTCTGCGGGACTGCGGCGAGCATCTCGCGCACGGCGGGGTGCCAGCCCGCGAAGCCGTCGAGCAGCTCGCCGGGCGCCGCGTCGCGGGTCCCGCCCTGCCAGGCGTCCGGCCCGCACAGCACCGCGAAGAAGTTGATCGTGTCGTCGTTCCGGGCCGTGCCCCCCATCGCGTAGTGCAGTAGGTGAGCGTGGGGGCCGGTCCAGAACTGGATGGCCAGCGGGTCGGGCAGCGAGGGCAGGTCGGCGCGGCGGACGAGCCCGCGGAAGGCGCTGGTGCCCGAGTAGACCGGTCCCTGACCGGTCCCGGCGACGGCGTCTCGCACCACCGAGTGCACCCCGTCCGCCCCGACCACGACGTCGGCGGTGACCGTGGACCCGTCGTCGAAGGTGACGACGGCCACGCCGGCCGGCTCGTTCCTGACCGCGGTGGCGGCCCGGCCGAGGTGCAGGCGTGCGGGATCCACCGCGGCGGCGAGGGTCTGCTGCAGGTCGACGCGGTGGATGCCCCAGTAGGGCGCGCCGAACCGGGCGCGGTAGTCCGCGCCGCCGGGGTGCGCGGCGATCCGCTCCGCGGTGCGCCCGTCGCGGTAGATCAGCTCGGTGGGCTGGGTGGAGACGGCGTCGAGGGCCTCGCCCACCCCGAGCCGTGAGAGCTCGCGGGTGCCGTTGGCCGAGAGCGCGACGGCCGCGCCGACCTCGCGCAGCTCCTCGGCGCGCTCGTAGAGATCGACGGTGACCCCGGCGCGCTGCAGCGCGATCGCCAGGGTGAGCCCGCCGATGCCCGCGCCGACCACGGCGATCTCCACGGTCGTCCCCTCCCCGTCGAGGTGGAACAGCTCTCGCCGAGGAGCGTGACACAGCCGATCCCGGAGGAAAAAGCGCTGAATCGAGCACGATTGAGATGCTCAGCGTCATGGTCTGGGGTTGACCGCTCGGCTAGCGTTCACCTGAACTAATCAGTACAGGAATTGATCCTCGGGAGTGCCCGTGCGCGACGACGCCCACCGCATCCGCACCACCCACGTCGGGAGCCTGCCCCGCCCGAAGGCCCTGCTCGACCTGCTCGCCGCGCGGCAGGCGGGCGAGCCGGTCGACGACGAGGCGCTCGGGGACGCGACCCGGGACGCCGTCGTCGGGATCGTCGCGGCGCAGCGCGAGCACGGCATCGACGTGGTGACCGACGGCGAGATGGGCAAGCTCGGGTTCTTCAGCTACGTGACCGAGCGGCTCGGCGGCCTCGAGCGCCGGCCGGGAGCGGAGACCGTCTACAGCTTCGCGGCGGAACAGCAGGCGTTCCCGGAGTACTACGAGCGGTACTTCGCGCAGGCGATGATGGGCGGCACCGTCGGCACCATCGAACCCGTCGTGTGCACCGGGCCGCTGGTCTACCGGGGCCAGCAGGCCCTCGCCCGGGACCTCGAGAACCTGGGCGCTGCCGTCGGCGACGACCGCCAGGACGCGTTCGTCCCCTCGATCGCCCCCAGCGGCGTCGGGGTCAACGAGTACTACGGCTCCGAGGAGGAGTACTACTTCGCGGTCGCCGAGGCGATGAACGTCGAGTACCGCGCGATCGTGGACGCCGGGTTCCTCCTCCAGGTCGACGACCCGTTCCTCACCGAGATCTTCAGCTTCCACGGCTACGACGAGGCCACGCGCGAGCGCCGCGGCCGGATGTACGTCGAGGCGGTCAACCACGCGCTGCGCGGCATCCCGACCGAGAAGGTCCGCTTCCACACCTGCTACTCGATCAACGAGGGCCCGCGGGTGTTCGACGTCCCGCTCGCCGACGTCGTCGACCTCGTGCTCGCCGTCGACGCTCGCTACTACTCCTTCGAGGCCGCCAACCCGCGCCACGAGCACGAGTACCACCTGTGGGAGACGGTCGCGCTGCCCGAGGACAAGGTGCTGATCCCGGGCGTGATCACGCACGCGTCCAACATCGTCGAGCACCCGGAGCTGGTCGCGGAGCGCCTGGAGCGCTTCGCGCGGCTGGTCGGGCCGGAGCGGGTGATGGCCGGCGCCGACTGCGGGTTCTCCTCGCAGGCCACCTACCTGCCTGAGGTCGACCCGACGGTGATGTGGGCGAAGTTCGACGCGATGGCCGCCGGCGCGCGCCTGGCCTCGGAGCGGCTGGTCAGCCCCGCAGCCCGCTGAGCGCGAGGTCGACGACGGCGGCCGGCCAGCCGGGCGCCGTCGTGTCCCGCCCGGCGAGGTGGTCGGCGTAGAGGGTCCCGACGACGAGGCTGGTCGCCGCCTCGACGTCGAGGTCCGCGCGCAGGTCGCCGCGCTCGACCCCGGCGCGCAGCACCGCCGCGAACAGCGCCCGCCGCGGGAGCAGCGTCGCCTCCCGGACGATGCCGAGCAGCTCGCCGGAGCCGGGCTCGTCGGCCAGGCAGGTGCCGAGGATGCTCATCGCGCCGACCTCGGTGTACTGCTCGCGCATCGCCACGAGCAGGGCGATCAGGTCGGCGCGGACATCGCCGGACGGCTCCGGGACCCGGCCGAGGCGCAGGTGCGCGAGGGCGGCGCCGACCAGCTCTGCCTTGCTCGGCCAGCGCGAGTAGACCGTGACCTTCGAGACGCCGGCGGCCGCGGCGACCCGGTCCATCGACATCCGCGCCACGCCCTCGGTGGCGAGCAGCCGCACCGTGGCGTCGAGAACCGCGGCGTCCTTGCCGCGGTCCCGCGTCCGGCCGCGGCCGGGGCGGGCGGCCTCGGTCACGGCGCCGAGGATAGGGCGCGGAGCACGATCGGTGTGCCCTCGCCCGGGGCAGGCCCTAGCGTGGCGGGGGCGCCGTTGATCGAGGAGGAGCTTCATGGCGAGCACGGACCCGACCACGATGCGCTCGGTGCTCGGGCACTTCCCGTCCGGCGTCACGATCGTCACCGGCGCCGTCGACGGCGTCCCGGCCGGGTTCACGTGTCAGTCGTTCTCCTCGCTCTCGCTCGACCCGCCGCTCGTGCTGATCCTGCCGGGCCGCGGCTCGTCGTCCTGGCCGAAGATCGAGGCGACGGGACGGTTCTGCGTCAACGTGCTCGCCGAGGACCAGCAGGAGCTCTCGACGACGTTCGCGCACTCCGGGACCGACAAGTTCGCCGGCGTCGAGTGGCGGACCTCCCCGCTCGGCTCGCCGATCCTCGCCGGGGCCACCGCCTGGATCGACTGCACCCTCTACGCCTGCCACGACGGCGGGGACCACCTGATCGTCATCGGCGCGGTGCACGACCTCGCCGCCGAGCCCGAGACGCCGCCGCTGGTCTTCCACCGAGGTGCCTACGGCTTGTGAGCCCTCTCGGCGTGCTCCCCTGATTCCGCCTCACAACACGGATCAGTGCTCACGAGCGGCGGAGCCGCACCGGGCCGGTCGCCGTCGCCGGGTCCACCACCTCGCCGTGCTGGGTCATCTCCACCTCGCCCGCCTCGACCAGCCGCCGCGCCACCCGGCGCGCGGGCTCCATGAGCGGCCGCCAGTCCTGCGGGTCGACCCGGCGCGCCGGCTCCGACGGGCAGATCGTCTTCCCGGGCCCGCGCGCGTCGAGCAGCTCGACGATCGCGGTCTCCAGCGCCCGCTCGGTGTCCACGCCGCCCGGGTACCCACCTGCCACCGCCCGGCCGGTGGCCCTGGACGCGGGCCCGGCGTCGTGGGGTGATCGACAGCGTGCGCCCCTTCTCCCAGGTCGACGTGTTCACCGACCAGCTGACCGCGGGCAACCCCGTCGCGGTCGTCCACGACGCCGACGGGCTGTCCGACGAGGCGATGGCCGCGGTCGCGTCGTGGACGAACCTCTCCGAGACGACGTTCCTGCTGCCGCCCACCGATCCGGGCGCCGCCTACCGGCTGCGCATCTTCACCCCGCGTACCGAGCTGCCCTTCGCCGGCCACCCGACCCTGGGCTCGGCCCGGGCCTGGCTGGAGGCGGGCGGCGTCCCGCGGGACCCGTCCGGGCCGGTGCAGGAGTGCGGGGTCGGGCTGGTGCGCCTGCGCTCGTCCGGTGGCCGGCTGGCCTTCGCGGCGCCGCCGTTGCGGCGCTCCGGGCCGGTCGACGAGGCCGACGTCGACACGCTGGTCCGGGGGCTGGGGCTCGACCGGACGGCCGTGCGCGACGCCGCCTGGGTCGACAACGGGCCCGGCTGGGTCGCCCTCCTGCTCCCCGACGCCGCGACGGTGCTGGGTCTCGAGCCCGACCTGCGCGCCCTCGCCGCGAACGAGGTCAGCAGGGCGGTGGGTGTCGTCGGCGCGCACCCGGCGGGCGACGAGGCGGCCTTCGAGGTGCGCGCGTTCGTCCCGGCGATGGGCGTCGGCGAGGACCCGGTGACCGGCTCGCTGAACGCGGGGCTCGGGCGCTGGCTCGTCGACGCCGGGCACGCCCCGTCGTCGTACGTCGCGGCGCAGGGCACCCGGCTGGGCCGCCGGGGACGGGTGCACGTCGAGCACGCCGACGGGCAGGTCTGGGTCGGCGGGTGGACGGTGCCCGGCGTCGTCGGGTCGATCGCGGTGTAGCAGGCGCCCGGCTCCTCCCGGGATCTCGGTTTGTCGCGGCCTCCTGCGGTCGACCGGCTGCCTTGTCGTGGCTAATCCGCACGACAAGGCCGGCCCGGGGACGCAGAAGCCCGCGACAGGGCGGTCGGAGCGCCGATGGCGTCCGTGTCAGCGACGGTCCGTCGCCCGCAGCCGGTACACCACCAGCTCACGGACCGATCCGTCGCGCAGCCGGCGGGCCGGGTCGACGTGGTCCTCCACGAACCCGGCCCGGCGGGCCACGGCGCGGCTCGGGCCGTTCGCGGGCTCGATCGTCAGCTCCAGCGTCGCGGCTCGGTCCTCGCCGAACACCCACGCGACGACGACGCCGAGCGCGTCGGCGACGTAGCCGCGGCCCCGGGCCCACGGGGAGCCCCAGTAGCCGATCTCGCCGACGCCGTCGCGGACGTGCAGCAGGGACATGCTCGCGGCCACCGACCCCGGCTCGTCGATCCCCTCGACGCAGAACGACGCCCCGCCTTCCGTCGCGACGTCGTGGACGTGGTGGGCGAGGAACCACTCCGCGTCGGCGTAGCGGTAGGGCGAGGGCACCGTCGTGAACCGCTGGATGTCGGGGTCCTGGCACGCCCGGTGGATGGCGTCGACGTCGGCGGCGCGCCACGGACGGAGCCGGGTGCAGGCGCCGAGGAGCACGGGTGGATCGGGCATGACCTGCAGGATGACGTGCCGCACCCCCCGGGGTCACGGTGCTCGGCCGCCGACCCGGGTGATCCACGAACACCGGGCGAGATCCGCCCCCGAGCGCCCTCCTAGGGTGGGCGGAGTGAAGTTCCCGATCCTGCGCCGCGTGCTCCGGGCGCTCGTCGGGCTCCCGCGGCCCGCGAAGCGTGCCCTCGCCGGGCGTCGCGTCCAGCGCGACGGTCAGGTCCTCGACCTCGACGTCCAGATGATCCTGCGGCTCCTCGCGCTCGCGGCGGGCCCCGGGGAGGACCCGCCGCTGACCGACCAGCGCCGGCTCACCGACGAGGCCGCGTCCGGGCTGGCCGAGGTCACCCGCGGGGTCACCAGTCGGGCGATGTCGATCCCGGTGCCGGTCGGGGTCACCCGGGACATGCCCGGGGTCCTCGACGCCCGCCTCTACGAGCCCGACGACCTCGCCGGCGCCACCTCCGGACTGCTCGTGTTCTTCCACGGTGGCGGCTTCGCCCTCGGCAGCGTCGTGTCGGGGGACCCGCTGTGCCGGGCGCTGGCGCAGCAGGCCGGTGTCCGGGTGCTGTCGGTGGAGTACCGGTTGGCGCCGGAGCACCCGTTCCCGGCCGGGCTCGCCGACGCCGTCGTCGCCCTGCGCCACGTCCTCACCCACCGCGAGGACTTCCGCGCGGGCGCCGTCGCCGTCGGCGGCGACTCGGCAGGGGCGAACCTCGCGCTCACCTCCGCCCACCAGCTGGCCCGGCGCGGGGAGCCGACGGCGGAGTTCGTGCTGGCCCTCTACCCGGTGACCGACGCCGGTCGCTCCGGGGGCTCCCGCGAGCTCTTCGCCGACGGGTTCGGGCTGCGCACCGTCGACGTCGAGTGGTTCGAGGGGCTCTACCTCCCCGAGGGGCTCGACCCGATCCGCCCGACGGCGCTGCTCGACGCCGCCGACCTCGGCGTCATGCCGCCGGCCTACGTCGCCACGGCCGGGTTCGACCCGCTGCGCGACGAGGGCGAGGAGCTGGTCGCGGCGTTGCGCGCGGCCGGGGTCCCGACGGTGGCGCGGCGCTTCCCCGGCCTCGTCCACGGCTATGCGGGCTTCGCCGGTCTCGTGCCCGCCGCGCGGGACGCGGTGCTCGACGCGGCGTCGGCGCTGCGGGCCGGCATCGCGCTCACCGGGACGCCACCGCAGCAGGACCACCACGGGCAGATGGCGCACGAGGGGGTCGCGGCGGACCGGGCGTGACCGGTTCGTCGGGGTGACCACCGCCGAGGTGGGTACTTGGGCAGCATGGCGGGTCCCGTGAAGGAATCGATCTCCATCGCCGCGTCGGTGCCGACCGTGATCGGTGTCGTGGCGGACCTGGAGAACACCGACCGGTGGGCGAACGAGGCCAAGTCCGCGGAGGTGCAGTCCCGCGACGCGGAGAACCGGCCGTCGAGCATCAAGGTCACCCTCGGCGCCGTCGGGTTCCGGACCGCGGCGACGTACGACGTCGCCTACACCGACTCGTCGGTGACCCTCACGTGCTCCGGCGACGGCGGACGGCTGATCTCCACGAGCGTCATCGCCTACGAGGCGGCCGAGTCCGGGCAGGGCACCGAGCTGACGATGACCTCGACGATGGAGGTCACCGTGCCCGTGCCGGAGTGGGGCCTGGAGCGGGCGATGACGCGCTCGGCCCGCAAGAACCTGGCGTCGGTGAAGAAGGACGCCGAGAAGTAGGTGCGCTTCGCGCACGTGAGCACTTTCCGGGGCTATAGCCCCGGAAAGTGCTCACAGGGCGGCAGCCACCTGCCGTCCGCTGAACAGGCAGCCGCCGAGGAAGGTCCCCTCGAGCGAGCGGTAGCCGTGCACCCCGCCGCCCCCGAACCCGGCGGCTTCGCCCGCGGCGTACAGCCCCGCAACCGGCTCCCCGTCGACGCCGAGCACCCGCCCGGACAGGTCGGTGTGCAGCCCGCCCAGCGTCTTGCGAGTGAGCACGTGCAGCTTCACCCCGACCAGCGGGCCGGCCGCCGAGTCGAGCAGCCGGTGCGGCGCCGCGACCCGGGTGAGCCTGTCGCCGAGGTAGTGCCGCGTGGAGCGGATCGCGGCGAGCTGGAGGTCCTTGCCGTAGGGGTTGGCGAGCTCGCGGTCGCGAGCCAGCACTTCGCGCTCCACGTCCTCGAACGCCAGCAACGGCTCCGGGGTCAGGGCGTTCATCCGGTCCACCAGCTCGCGCAGCGTCGACGCCGCCACGAAGTCCTCGCCGCGGCGCTGGAACTCGCCGACCGGGCCCGTCGGCCCGGGCCGGCCGCGCTGCAGGGTGAGCCGCAGGTCGCGGCCGGTCAGGTCGGGGTTCTGCTCGGAGCCGGAAAGCGCGAACTCCTTCTCGAGGATGCGCTGGGTGGTGACGAACCAGGTGTGGTCGTGGCCGGTGGTCCGGATGTGGGCCAGCGTGCCGAGGGTGTCGAACCCGGGGTAGAGCGGCGCGGGCAGGCGGCGGCCCACGGCGTCGAACCACAGCGACGACGGCCCGGGCAGGATCCGGATGCCGTGGCTCGGCCAGGCCGGGGAATGGTTGACGATCCCCTCGGTGTAGTGCCACATGCGGTCGCGGTGCACGACGGCGCCACCGGCGGCCTCCGCGATCCCGATCATGCGGCCGTCCACGTGCGCCGGGACGCCGCAGATCATGTGCTCCGGCGGGGTGCCGAGACGCGCGGGCCAGTACTTCCGCACCGCCTCGTGGTCGCCGCCGATCCCGCCGGAGGTGACGACGACCGCGTCCGCGTCCACCGAGAACGGCTCCACCTCGACCCGCGAGCTCGGCTGGCCGCGGCTGGCGTCGCTGGGCTCGAGGACCGCGCCCGACACCCCGGTGGCCGCACCCGCCGTCGTCGTGACCCGGTCCACGCGGTGGCGGAACCGCAGCTCGACGCGGCCCGCCGCGACCGCCTCCCGCACGCGGCGGGCGAACGGCTCGACGATGCCGGGCCCGGTGCCCCAGACGATGTGGAAACGCGGGACGGAGTTGCCGTGGCCGGTGGCGGTGCCCGAGCCCCGCTCGGCCCAGCCGACCACCGGGAAGAACCGGATGCCCTGCTCGCGCAGCCAGGAGCGCTTCTCGCCGGCGGCCCACTCGACGTAGGCGCGGGACCAGCGGCGGCCCCATTCGTCGCCGGTGTCGTCGAACTGCGCCGAGCCCTGCCAGTCCGACCAGGCGAGGTCGAGCGAGTCGTGGATGCGCAGCCGGCGCTGCTCGGGGGAGTCGACGAGGAAGAGCCCGCCGAAGGACCACCAGGCCTGTCCGCCGAAGGACGCCGCGGGCTCCTGGTCGAGCAGGACCACGCGGCGGCCCGCGTCGGCGAGTTCGGCGGTGGCGACGAGCCCGGCGAGCCCGGCCCCCACGACGACGACGTCTGCGGTCACCGGATCATTCTGGCGCGCGTCGCCGGGTGGGTGAACGGCGCCGTCCTGGCGTCGGATGCCGGCATCGTGCCGTTGCCGGCATCCCGGGGAGAGGGATCAGGCGTACCCGAGCTTCTTGCTGCAGGTCGGCCAGGCGTTCCAGCCCTGCTCGGCCTGCACGCGCTTGGCGACCGCGATCTGCTGCTCGCGGGAGGCGTCCTCGGGGCTCGAGGCGTACTGCTTGCCGCCGAAGGCCTTCCAGGTCGACTGGGTGAACTGCAGGCCGCCCTTGAAGCCGTTGCCGGTGTCGGCGTCCCAGTTGTTCGTCGACTCGCACTTGGCGAGGCGGTCCCAGGTCGCGTTGCTGTGCGGCGAGCCGACGCTCGGGGCGGCCATCGCGGTGCCGGCGAGGGCGACCGGGGCGGTGACGGTCGCGGCGACGGCGGCGACCTTGAGGCCGGTGAGCGCGAGGCTGCCCGTCGTGTCGGACAGGGTGCTGGGCTTGCGGTGGCGGCCAGGCATGGACGGCTCCAAGTCGAGTCGGGGCTACTCGGGCCGGAAGCGTGGGGAGCGGACCGGCGAGGAGGACCGTAATAGAACCGAGACCTTCCGTCACCTCACGTGACGACGGTCGAGCGGAGTGTCGCGTCGAGTGGCCATTCGGCCGCGTTGGGCGGCGATTGGAGCAACCTGCGCCGCTCGTCGGCTAGACCGAACGGGGCGACGACGGTGCCGGGAGCCGAGGTGAACGGGGCATGGATCCGTCGGGGGAGCGCGGTCAGCGTCGGAAGCCGACGGCGGCCCAGTGCCCCCGGGCCGCTGCGCCGCCCGCCGGACGGCCCGGCTCGGGGCGCCACTCGTCGGCCCACACCAGTCCCGGGTCCGCGAGGTCGACCCCGGAGAGCAGGGTCGCCACCTCGGCTCGCGATCGGGGCCGCGGCAGCGAGCGCGGGTAGGCGGCGGTCTCGGTCTCGATGGCGCGCGAGGTCCGCGGGTCGTCGGCGGTGAAGTGCGACAGCGCGAGCGCGCTCCCCGGCGCCAGCCGCCGCAGATAGGACTCGACGAGCCCCGCGGCGTCCTCGCGTACGTGCTGGAGCACCGAGAACGCGAGCAGCCCCACGGGACGGCGCAGGTCGAGCAGGCCCGCGACCCCCGGCGAGCTCAGCACCGTCTCCACCTCGGAGACGTCCACCGCGGTGTACGTGGCGGTCGGCAGCGCGGCGAGGAGGTGCTGACCGTGCAGCGCGGCGATCGAGTCGACGTCGGTGTAGGCGACGCGGGCCCCCGACCGGCTGCGCGCGACGACCTCGTGGACGTTGCCCATGGTGGGCACGCCCGAGCCGAGGTCCAGGAACTGGTCGAAGCCGGCCGCGAGCAGGAAGCGCACGGCGCGCCGGAGGAACGCCCGGTTCTCCCGGGCCAGCTCGACGACGCCGGGCTGGGAGCGCTTGAGCCGCTCGCCGAGCTCGCGGTCGACGAGGCCGTGCGCCGCGCCGCCGAGCAGGTAGTCGTAGACACGGGCCGAGCTCGGGCGCTCGAACTCCTCCGGGGTCGCGGCCGGCGAGGCCCCGGGGGACGGCGACGGCGACGGCGACGGCGACCGCGACGGGGTGGGCCGGGCGGGCGCGTCCCGGACGGGCGTCACCGTCGGCTGGGTGGGCACGGCGGCGAACGGGCGCGGGCCGGGCGACACGGCCGTCTCGGCCCGCGCGCGGCCCGTGGTGCCGACGGGCGCGGCCGACGGGTGCCACCGCGGCAGCTCGCTCACGCGCGGCACCTCCGGAGCACCCGCGCCCCGTCCCGTTCGGGGCGCGCCCGCGGTCAGTAGGGCGTCCGAGACGGCACCGTGTCAAACGCGCAACCGGATGGACCAGCGTTCTGTGGGCGATTCGGGTGCAGACGGTAACCGGATCGGAGCCCGGACCGCGACTCGTCGGGCGTGCAGGCCACTTCGACGCAGGTCACAACACGGACGGTAGTAAATCACGATTTGGTAACGACGGCGTCTCTCCTGCTGTTGGGAGAGGGTTCCGCCGGAGGTCACGTCGTCGTCGGCAACAGGGACCTCACACCGGCAACCGTCAGGTCGTGCGCGTCGCGGTCGTGACCGAGTCCTTCCTGCCGCAGGTGAACGGGGTCACCAACTCCGTCCTGCACGTCATCGCCCATCTCCGCCGCCAGGGCCACGAGGCGCTGGTCCTCGCGCCCGGCGCGGGACCCGAGGAGGTCGACGGCGTCCCCGTCGTCCGGGTGCCCGCTCTGGACCTCGCCGTCGTGGACTCGCTGCCGGTCGGCGTCCCGACGCCGGCCGTCCGCGCGACGCTCGAGGAGTACCGGCCCGACGTCGTCCACCTCGCCTCGCCGTTCGTCCTCGGCGCCCGGGCGATCACCGCGGCCCGCCGGCTCGGGGCGCCGACGGTGGCGGTCTACCAGACCGACGTCGCCGGGTTCGCCGCTTCGTACGGCGTCGGGCTGACCGCCCGGGCGGCCTGGCGCTGGACCCGGCGGCTGCACGCCCGCGCCGACCGGACGCTCGCCCCGTCGGCCTGGGCGGTCGGGGCGCTGGAGGCCCACGGGGTCCCGCGGGTGCACCGGTGGGGCCGCGGGGTCGACACCGGGCGCTTCCGGCCGCCGGCCGAGCACGCCGACGGCGGGCGCGCGGCGGCGGCGCTGCGTCGCGAGCTGGCCCCGCGGGGCGAGATGCTCGTCGGCTACGTCGGGCGGCTCGCCGCGGAGAAGCAGGTGGAGCGGCTCGCGGCACTCGCGGACCTGCCGGGCGTGCGCGTCGTCGTCGTCGGGGACGGGCCCGCGCGGGAGCGGCTCACCGAGCTGCTGCCCGACGCCGCGTTCCTCGGCTTCCGCGGCGGCGACGACCTCGCCACCGCCTACGCCGCGCTCGACGCCTTCGTGCACACCGGTCCGCACGAGACCTTCTGCCAGGCGGTACAGGAGGCCAAGGCCACCGGGCTGCCGGTCCTGGCGCCGGACGCCGGAGGGGTGGCCGACCTCGTCGAGCCCGGGGAGACCGGCTGGCTCTTCGACGCCGTCTCGCCGGAGGCGGGCGCCGCGGCGCTGCGCGAGCGGGTCCGGCTCTGGCGCGACGCCCCGGCGCTGCGGCGACGGATGGGGCTCGCCGCCCGGACCTCCACGCGCGGGCGCACCTGGCCCGCCGTCTGCGAGGAGCTGCTCGGTCACTACCACGCGCTCGTCGGGACCGCCGACGATTCACGCGGAGCACACCACCTCGTCACGCGGGGGTCGGCCGCGCGGCGTCCCGGCCCCGTAGACACCGCCGCATGACCAGCACCGAGGTCCTGCTCACGACCCCGGCGACCCCCGGGGCCACCGACGACCGCCCGGCGCGCCCCGGCGACTCCGGCCGCTACAGCCTGCTCGTCACCCGCGAGGACGAGCACGTGCGGGCCGCCCAGCGCCTGCGCCACGACGTGTTCGCGATCGAGCAGGGCGCCCGCCTCGCGCCCGGCCGCGCCGCGGAGGAGGGGCGCGACGAGGACGGCTTCGACGCGTTCTGCGACCACGTCATGGTCCGCGACGAGCGCGACGGCGCGATCGTCGGGACCTACCGGATGCTCGCGCCCGACGGGGCCGCCGCGGCGGGCGGGCTCTACTCGGACACCGAGTTCGACCTCTCCTCCCTCGACGACCTGCGGCCCCGGCTGGTCGAGGTCGGGCGCTCCTGCGTGCACCCGGACCACCGAACGGGCACGGTGCTCTCGCTGGTGTGGGGCGGCATGTGGCGCTACCTCGTCCTCACCGGCCACCGCTGGCTCATCGGCTGCGCGAGCGTCCCGTTGAGCCCCGAGGGCGCGCTGCCCGGGGCGGTGTGGTCCCTCGTGACCCGCAAGCACCTCGCTCCCGAGGACCGCCGCGTGGTGCCGCACCGCCCCGCGCCGATCGGGACCGACGGCGACCCGCGCCGCGCCCGTCACGAGACCCCGCCGCTGCTGCGCGGCTACCTGCGCCTCGGCGCCGAGATCGCGGGCCCGCCGGCGCTCGACCTCGACTTCGGGGTGGCCGACCTGTTCGTGCTGCTCGACCACACCGCCATCGACCCCCGCTGGCGTCGGCACCTGCTCGGGGAGGACGGGTGAGCATCTGGTTCCCCACCTCTCCGTGCGGGACGGAGTGCCTGCCCGTCGCCCCGCCGGACGCGGGGATCGTCCGCGTCCGTCGCCTCGTCCGCACCACGGTCCGGCTCGGGGCGCTCGCCGGCGCGGTGCTGGCCGGCGCGCTGCTCGCGCTGGCGGCCCCGGTCCTCGGCCTCCGGCGCCTCGAGCGGGCGCAGGCGCTCTGGTGCGGGATGCTGCTGGCCGCGGCCGGGGTCCGGGTGGTGGTGACGGGTCCGCGGCCGGCGCCGGGCTCGCTCGTCGTCGCCAACCACGTCTCCTGGCTCGACGTCCTCGCCCTCAACCAGCTGGTGCCGGTGCGCATGCTCGCCAAGGCCGAGCTGCGCACCTGGCCGCTCATCGGCCCGATGGCCGCCCGGGCCGGCTCCGTGTTCCTCGACCGCGACCGGCTCCGTGCCCTGCCCGCCGCCGTCGCGGCGGTGACGGGTGCGCTGGGCGCCGGCGGCTGCGTCGGGGCGTTCCCGGAGGGGACGACGCGCTGCGGGCGCGACCTCGCCCGGTTCCGCCCCGCCGCCTTCCAGGCCGCCCTCGACGCCGGGGCGCCGGTGGTGCCGGTGGCGCTCTCCTACGCCGACGCCGACGGTGCCCCCGATGCGGCCCCGGCGTTCGTCGGCGACGACACCCTGGTCGCCTCCCTGGTGCGCGTCGCCGCCGCGCGGCGCACCGTGCTGACGGTGCGGGTCCTGCCCGTCCAGGTGCCGGTGCGCTCCGACGGCCCGCCCGCCCGGTCGCGCCGGGACGCCGCGCGGTGTGCCGCCGACGCGATCACGGCAGGCCTGCCCGCGGCGACGGACGACCGTCGTCCCCGTCCCGCCGTGCACCCGGTTCCCGTCGGACCGGTCCCCGTCGTGTCGCTCGTGTCCGCGTCGGTGGGGGACGAGGTCGACCGTGTCGCCTGACGGCGGCGGGGTCGGGCGCAGCGGACGCCTCGAGCCGGGCCGGGACCGACGGGACTGGTCGGACTCGGCGAGATTCGCCGCGGCGTTCGTCCGCGACCCGGTGGCCACCGCCTCGGTGTGGCCGAGCTCGACCGCCCTCGCCCGGGCGGTCGCCGACGCCGCGCTGGCGGGCTCTTCCCGCCCGGACCCGCTCGTGGTGGAGCTGGGCGCCGGCTCCGGGGCGTTCACCGCCGAGCTGGCCCGCCGTCTCGACCGGCGCGCCCGCCACCTCGCGGTCGAGCTGAACCCGGCGCTGGCCCATCGGCTGGCCGGGCGGCTCGACGACGTCGAGGTGGTCCCTGCCGACGCCGGGGAGCTCCCGACGCTGCTCGCGCTGCGCGGGCTGCCCGGCGCGCGCGGGGTCGACGTCGTGGTGAGCGGCCTCGGGTGGTCGGCGACGCGCCCCGGACGGGACGACTCGCTGCTCCCGGTGGTCGCGTCGACGCTCGCCGACGACGGTGTGTTCGTGCAGTTCGGCTACACGTTCACCCGCTGGGCCGCACCGGCGCGCGCGCTCGAGGCGGAGCTCCACGAGCTGTTCGGCGAGGTCACCACGTCGGCCAGGGTGTGGCGCAACCTGCCGCCCGCGCTCGTCCACCGCGCCGCGCGGCCCCGCGGCTGAGAGTGGGGCGCGGGTGGGTGAGCGGCGCCGTCCTGGCGTCAGGCGCCAGCATCGTGCCGTTGCTGTCACGGGGGGCGGCGGGGCGCGGATGAGTGAGCGGCGCCGTCCTGGCGTCTGACGCCAGCATCGTGCCGTTGCTGTCACGGCACGGGCCCCGAGAACGCAGAACGGCCCGGTGCCGGGGAGCTCGTGCTCCCCGCCACCGGGCCGTTTCCCCCTGAGGGTCAGCCGCCCATGGCGGCCGTGGCCGCGGTGACCAGCCGAACCTCCGTACCGTCACGCTTCGTGCACTTGTCCGCCAAGTCAATTGGACAAATGCCACCTGTTCGGCCTAGCGACGACTACGGAGCGAGATATCAGCATGTCAACGCGTGGTGGATCACGGTCGGGGTGTACGGTCCGGCAACCATCGGCGCGTCGGGGTCGACCACCTGCCCCCGGCGCACGAGCCCGAGAAGCGGTGCGCCATGGTGTGTCGCAGCCGGTCGGACACCCGTCCCCGGCGACGATGGCCCCGTCGGCCCGAGCCCGGGACCGGCAGGCACCGACGACCCACGACCTGTGCAGGTGAGGAGAGGGAGACTGTCATGGCACTCCCGACGTTGACCCCCGAGCAGCGCGAGGCCGCCCAGGCCAAGTCGCGTGAGGCGCGCCAGGCCCGTTCGGCCCTGCTCGCCGGTATCAAGAGCGGAGACGAGACGATCCCCGCCGTCCTGGACCGCGGCAAGAGCGACCCCATCGCGGGCAAGACCAAGGTCTCGCAGCTCGTCCGCGCCCTGCCCGGCTACGGGCCGGCCAAGGCGGCGGCCGTCCTCGAGCAGGCCGGCATCCCCGAGGACCGGCGCGTGGCGGGCCTCGGCGCCCGGCAGCGCGAGGCGCTCGTCAGCGCCCTCGGCTGAGGCCCACGGCCCGATACGACGACGGCCCGGTCACCTCCTCGTGAGGTGACCGGGCCGTCGTGCTGGGCCGGGCGGGTGACGCGGGTCCGCGTCAGTCGAGCCCGGCGGGGAGGTCCTTGCTGACCGACCCGACGCTCGTCCCGATCGCCCAGCTGCCGAACGAGAGCTTGCCGGCCTGGCCGATCCCGGTGTCGCGGTAGATGCCGGTCTTCACGTAGCTGTCCTTGCCCGCGTACATCGTGCCCGAGGGCGGCGCGTAGTCGGCGACCTTCTGCACGCCGTCCTTCCAGGCGCTGACGGTGCCGTCCGAGGACGAGAACTTCACCCCGAGCACCAGGTGGGTCCACTGTCCCGGCGTCGCGTCGCCCACGACCTTCGAGAACGCGCCCCCGTCGCCGTCGACGACGAACTTGCCGTTCTGGACCTTGAGCTCGAGCGGCGGCGTGCCCTCACCCTCGTTCTTGAACTGGGTGATCACCTGCCAGCTGGAGGTGTTCACCGGGAAGTCCGGGGCGAGCTTCACCGTGAACCCGAAGTAGTACTGGTCCCCCTCCTGGAGGGCCTTGAACTTCGGCTCGACCTCGGAGCGCTTCCCGCCACCGGGCATGACGACGTCGAGCACCCCACCGGAGAGCGTCGGCGACTTCGCGCCGACGTCGTTCCAGGGCGTCGACTTGAAGTTGGACAACCCGTCCGAGGCGAAGTCGGCCGACCAGAGGGTCTTCCCGCCGTCGTCGTGCGGAACCGGCGTCGTGTGCGGCGCGGACCTCGCCGTGTGGGGGGCGGCGGACGCGGTGCGGGGTGTCGCCGTCGCGGTATGGGCGGCGGGCTGCGAGAGCCCGGCCGGCGCCACGGCGACGTCGGGCCGGACGAGCTCGCCGGTGTCGGAGGCGGGGTCGGCCAGGAACGACGGGCCGGTGCTCGCCGCGGCCACGCTCGCCCCGGTGAGGGCGCCGAAGAGCGCGAGCGCGCCCGCGGCCCGCGTCGGGGTCACGAACCGGCCGTCACGAGGGGCGCGGTGCGAGCCGCGTCGCCCGGGCGGCGGGCCGGCCGGGTCGGGGCGGCGCTGACGCCACGGCCCCTCCGTCGGGAACCCGCCCGTCGCCGGGGGCGCGGTCGGGGCGGGGACGGCCCGGGCGGGCGGGGCGGCGTGGAGCGGGGTCCCACCGGTCACGGGCGGCGCGGCGTGAAGCGGGAGCCCGCCGGTCACGGGCGGTGCGGGCACGACGCCCGTGGCGGGCGGCCGGGGGCCGCTCGCCGGGACCCCGCCGGTCGCGGGAGGGCTCGGCGCGCGGTTGTCGAGCAGTCCACCGGTGTCACCGGTCACCGCCCCGTCGTCGCGGGCGGCCGCGGCGGCGCGGGCGATCGCGGCGAGGTCGAGCGGCGTGGTCGCGGGGTCGTGACGGTGCTTCCCGGGGCTGGTACGGGGGCCGGTGGCCGGGGCATCGAGGGCGGCGGGCCAGGAGCCCGTGCGTGGCGTGCCCTCCGGCGGGGGCGCGCCGGGGCCGGCCCGTCCGGGTCGGGAGGACCCGGAGCGATGTCGAGCCATGGTCGGTCCTTGTCGGTGGCGCCGGGACCCGGTCGAGGGGGAGCGATCCGGTGCCGGGCGGGGCCCGGCGTGTCCACCTGTCCCGCACACGCGGTTCGGGGGCCGGATCCGCCGGGACAGGGGGAGCGCACCGGATCCGGGGTCGGGGTCGTCTGGACGCCCCGCCGCGGATCACCGTAGGGGCCCCGTTCCGGTGGCGTCGGGCGGGCGGGATCCCGCAGGATCGGGCCCGGGTCACGACTTGGTCACGTTCTCGCTGCTCAGGGGCGCGGGCCTGCTCCCGGACACCCGCCGCGCCCGTGCGGACACCGAAGGTGAGTGACACAGTTCACTCTCAAGTTGCTCCGAACGGCTCCGGAGGTGGACGACCCGGCGTCCGAAGCTCGTCGTAGGGCCCGTTGACCCCCACAGCCGGGCCCCGCTCCCCCACGGGCCGTCGTGCCCCGAACCGACGACCGAGACGAGGACCATGCGTTTCACCAGGCTGTTCCACGCGCGCCCCCGACGCCCCGGATCGCACGGCGAGCACGCGCTGCAGGAACGACTCGGCACCACCGAGCGCGCGGACCGCTTCTACGACGACCAGGTGTGCGAGCGGCTGCTGCCGCGCATGATCGAGTTCATCGGCCGCATGGGCCTGATGTTCGTCGCCACCGCCGACGCCCGCGGGGAGTGCGACTCGTCGCTGCGGGCCGGGCCCGAGGGCTTCGTGGTCGTCCTCGACGACCGCCACGTGGCCTACCCCGAGTACCGGGGCAACGGCGTCATGGCGAGCCTCGGCAACATCGCGGAGAACCCGCACGTGGGCCTGCTGATGATCGACTTCGTCGACGAGCTCATCGGCCTGCACGTCAACGGCTCCGCCCGGGTCACCGAGGACGCCGACCTGCGCGCCGAGCACCCCGAGCTGCCGGTCGACCCGGTCCCCGGCCGGCGGGCGCAGCTGTGGGTGGTGGTGGAGGTCGAGGAGGCCTACATCCACTGCCGCAAGCACATTCCGCGCCTCGTCCCGGCCGACCGCACCCGCAGCTGGGGCACCGACGCGGTCAGGGCCAAGGGCGGTGACCACTTCGGCGCCGCCGCCCGCCGCGCGGCGGCGGCGAGCCCCGAGACGGTGCCGGCCGACACGCTCGCCGGGCGCGCCGGCGCGGGGACGGCATCCTGAAGGGCGTGACCGACGCCGACGACCGCCATGCCTGGAGCCGCCCCGAGCCGGAGGACGTCGCCCCGGACGTGCTCCGCGTGCCCCTCCCACTGCCCTCCGATGCCCTGCGGGCGGTGAACGTCTACGTCCTGCGCGACGGCGACCGGCTGACCCTCGTCGACGGCGGCTGGACCCTCACCGTCGCGCGCGACGTGCTGGTCCGGGCGCTCGACGGTCTCGGCGCGGTCCCCGGGGACATCGGCCGGTTCCTCGTCACGCACATGCACCGCGACCACTACACCCAGGCGATCGCGCTGCGCCGCGAGACCGGGGCCCGGGTGGCGCTCGGCGCCGGTGAGCGCGGGTCGCTCGAGCACATGGCGCGCCGCCCGGTGCCGATGGTCGCCCAGCAGGGGGCGCTGCGGGCGGCGGGCGCGGGCGCCCTGGCCGACGAGCTCGCGGCGCTGCTGCCCGCCGACATCGCCGACGACGAGCTCGCCGACTACGCCGCGCCCGACCAGTGGCTCGACGACGGCGAGCGCGTCACGGTCGGGGACCGGGTGCTCGAGGCCGTCGAGACCCCGGGGCACACCCGCGGCCACCTCGTCTTCGACACCGCCGACGGTCTCGACGCCGGGCCGGGCCTGCTCTTCGCCGGCGACCACGTGCTGCCCCACATCACGCCCTCGATCGGCTTCGAGCCCGACGCCCGCGCCGGCGCGCTGACCCGTTTCCTGGGCTCGCTGGCGCGCGTGCGCGAGCGGCCCGACCGGCGGCTGCTGCCCGCGCACGGGCCGGTGCGCCCGAGCGTGCACGCCCGGGTCGACGAGCTGCTCGAGCACCACGCCCACCGGCTCGACGAGATCGAGCGGGTGACGGTGGCGGGGGAGCCGACGGCGGCCGGGGCCGCGGCCGCGTTGACCTGGACCCGGCGGGAGAAGGGCCTCGCCGACCTCGAGCCGTTCCACCGGATGCTCGCGGTCCTGGAGACCGACGCGCACCTCGAGGTGCTGGCCGCGCAGGGCCGGGTGGTGCGCGAGCTCGACGCCGAGGGGGTCCACCGGCACCGTCCGGTCTGACCCGGACATCGGCGGAAGCGCCCCACGAGCGGGGCTATCCTGGAGAGCCCTCCCGACGCCGCACGACAGCGAACGAAGGTCGTCCTTGTCCCACCCCGCGTCCCCGACAGCGCCCGACGTCGAGCCCGGCTCGGATCCGGTCGCCGCGGAGCAGCCGTACGTGACGATGCTCTACGGGCGGCTCGACGTCCGGCGCAAGGAGACCGCCGAGCTCCTCGCGCGGGTGCTACGCGACGAGACCACGGGCACGCCCCAGGCGGTGTCCGAGCGTGACGCCGCCGCGGCGATGTACTCCGAGCAGCTCGCGACGCTCTCCGCCGTCGAGGAGGGCCTGTGCTTCGGTCGCCTCGACATCGAGAGCAGCGCCGTGCTCCCCCCGGGATCCGCGGACGCGGCAGACCCGGAGACGCCCGGCTTCGACCAGCCCGTCGCCTACATCGGCCGGCTCGGCCTGCTCGACGAGGACCACGACTACGAGCCGCTGCTCATCGACTGGCGGGCCCCGGTGGCCCGGCCGTACTACACGGCGACGGCGGCCAACCCGGACGGCGTCCGCCGCCGGCGGCACCTGCGGACCCGCAGTCGCCGGGTCCTCGCGGTCGACGACGAGATCCTCGACCTCGCCGAGGCCGCAGCAGCAGCGGCGAAAGGCGACGGCTCGCAGCGCCAGGGGCTCACGGGTGAGGCCACGCTGCTGGCGGCCCTGTCCTCCGGGCGCACCGGGCGCATGGGCGACATCGTCGCGACGATCCAGGCCGAGCAGGACCGCATCATCCGGTCCGGGGTGAACGGCGTGCTCGTCGTCGAGGGCGGCCCCGGCACCGGCAAGACCGCGGTCGCGCTGCACCGGGCCGCCTACCTGCTCTACACCCACCGCCGCCAGCTCGCGAAGCGCGGCGTGCTCGTCGTCGGCCCCAACCCCACGTTCCTGCGCTACATCGAGCAGGTGCTGCCCTCGCTCGGCGAGACCAGCGTGCTGCTCTCGACCGTCGGCGAGCTCTACCCGGGGCTCGTCGCACGGCGCGGCGAGTCGGCCGAGGCCGCCGCGCGCAAGGGCTCGCTCGACATGGCCAAGGTGCTCTCGGCGGCCGTGCGGGACCGCCAGGAGCTGCCGCGGCACCCGATCACCGTCGTCGTCGACGGCGAGCGGGTGGAGATCGACCGCGACCTGGTCGCGCAGGCCCGGACCCGCGCGCGGCGCACCCGCCGTCCCCACAACGACGCCCGGCGCACCTTCGTCCGCGAGGCGATCGACATCCTGGCCCGCCGCGAGCGCGACCGCGTCTCCCGCGAGGGCAGCCACCCCGAGGTCGCGGAGGGCGACCAGAGGCTGCTCGACCGCGGCGACCTCGCCGACATCCGCGCCTCGATGCGGGAGAACGAGGACCTGCTCGCCGCGCTCGACGCCCTGTGGCCGATCCTCACCCCGCCGCAGCTGCTCGCCGAGCTCTACACCGACCCCAGGCGGATCACCGCCGCCACCCGCGGCTGGTCCGAGGCCGGTCGCGCCCTGCTGCGCCGTGACGCGATGCCCACCCCGACCGCCGACCGGGGCCTGCTCGACCCGCACTGGTGGACCTCCGCCGACGCGGTGCTGCTCGACGAGGCCGCGGAGCTGCTCGGAGAGGACGACACCGCCGAGCGGGAGCGCGCCGAGCGCAAGCGCGAGGCCGACGAGGCCTACGCCGCGGGGGTCCTCGAGATCCTCGCGATGGAGGAGGACTGGGACCCCGAGCTGCTGCGCCCGACCGACGTCGTCGACGCCTCCGTGCTGGCCGACCGCAGCCGCGAGACGAACCACGCCTCGGCCGCGGAGCGCGCCGCCGAGGACCGCACCTGGACCTTCGGCCACGTCATCGTCGACGAGGCCCAGGAGCTCTCGCCGATGGCCTGGCGGGTGCTCATGCGCCGCTGCCCCAGCCGCTCGATGACCCTGGTCGGCGACGTCGCCCAGACCGGGGCGCGGGACGGGGCGGGCTCCTGGCACGAGGTGCTCTCGCCCTACGTCGCCGCCCGCTGGCGGCGCGAGGCCCTCACCGTCAACTACCGGACCCCGGCCGAGATCGCCGAGGTCGCGGCCGACGTCCTCGCCGTCATCGACCCGTCCCAGACCCCACCGGAGTCGGTGCGCGAGTCGGGCATTCCGCCCCGCGCGGTCGGTGTCCCGGAGTCCGCGCTCGACCACCAGGTCTCGACGACGACCCGTGCGGCGGCCGACGACGTGGTCGACGCCGAGGGCAACGGCCGGGTCGCGGTCCTCGCACCCGCCACCCGGGTCGAGGCGCTGCGCGAGCGGCTCGCCGCCGACGCGCTCCCGGTCGGCGGCACGGCCGGCGGCGAGGACGCCGTCGACGAGCGCGGCGCGGCGGACCTCGAGGTGGCCGTGGTGGTGTCGACCGTCGCGGAGGCGAAGGGGCTGGAGTTCGACGCCGTCGTCCTGGTCGACCCGGGCGGGATCGTGGAGGAGTCTCCGCGCGGGCTCAACGACCTCTACGTCGCGCTGACCCGCGCCACCCGGTCGCTCGACGTCGTCCACCCCGACCGGCTGCCGACCGTGCTCGGACGCCTCGCGGGGTAGGTCGGGGTGGGTCCCGACCCCCCGTCCGCGCAGGCCGCACCCACGACTCGGTAACGGTGCGCGTCCGGTGACCGACTCCGTCGTTGAGCGGAGGTGAACCCCGGTATCGGGTGACGTCATCGGCAGACACGGCGCCCGTCCCTGGGAGAGAATCGATTCGGGACGATGTCCCGGCACGACACGGGATCCTCGGAGGCGCCCGGGAGCGAGGGGGTAGCCGGTGAGCACGACCGATGCCGGGCCGCCCACCGTCGTCGGCGGCCGGTACACCGTCGGTGACCTGATCGGCCGCGGTGGCGCCGCGGACGTCTACCGGGCCCGCGACGAGCTCCTCGGCCGCGACGTCGCGATCAAGATGTTCGGCGCCGGCGGCGACGTGGTCGCCGCCGCGAACGCCGAGGCCGCCGAGCCGGACCAGCCGGCGTCCGAGGTGGTCGACCCGGCCTCGGGGGAGGCCGTCGCCCCGCAGGACGAGGACGGCTCCGGGGCGGAGGCGCCCGAGGCACCCGAGGCCGCTGGGCGCTACGGCCGCGGGACCGGCAGCACGCCCCGCTCCTCCGCGCCGCCCGCGGAGCTCGTCGGGGACCTCGAGGAGGGCTCCGACGCACGCAACCGCCGGGAGGTCCTGACCCTCGCGGCGCTCTCGCACCCCGGCCTGGTCACCGTCTACGACGTCGGCGACGACCACGGGCGCGCCTACTTCGTCATGCAGCTCATCGAGGGCGACACCCTCGCGCAGCGCATCCGCCGCGGCCCGCTGCCGCTCGGCGACGTGATCGCCCTCGGCGGCGCGCTGGCCGACGCCCTGGGGTACGTGCACCGCCGCGGGGTGGTGCACCGCGACGTCAAGCCGGGCAACGTGCTCCTCGATGCCGACGGCCGGGCCCACCTCTCGGACTTCGGCATCGCCGCGGTCCGCGACGCGGCCCCCGTCACCGCGGCCGGCATGGTGATCGGCACCGCGTCCTACCTGAGCCCCGAGCAAGTGCGCGGGGAGTCGGTGATGCCCGCGGTCGACATCTACGCGCTCGGCCTGGTGCTCATCGAGTGCGTCACCGGGCGCCGCGAGTACCCCGGCAACGCCCTCGAGGCGGCCGTCGCGCGGCTGCACCGGCGCCCTGTGGTCCCCGTCGGGCTCCCGGAGTCATTGCGGACCCTGCTCATCGCCATGACGGCCGACGAGCCGGGTGCCCGCCCCGACGCCGACGAGGTGCTCGCCGCGATGCGCGCGGTGTCCCGCGAGGTCGGACTCGACTCCGAGACGGTGCTCTCCCCGGCGCTCATGGCCGCGCCCACGGGGGCCTTCGCGACGAGCGCCGTCCCCCTGCAGGGCCCCGCGGTCCAGACCGGGTCCGCCGCGACCACCGGCGCCTTCGCCGAGACCCCGGCGGCCACGGGCGCCCCGCGGCGTCGTCGGGGTCTGCTTGTGGCGGCCGGGGTCGCGCTGGCCGCGGTGCTCATCGCCGGCTCCGCGCTCGCGTACACCCTCGTGCGGGGCGCCGCGACGACCGCGCCGCTCCCGCCGCCCGCCACCTCGGTGCCCGCGATCCCCGCGCCGCCGGCCGCGGCGGTCGCGCCCACCAGCGAGGAGGCGGAGCCGGTGCGCTCCACCCGGCTGCGGGCGCCGGTGCGCACGAGGGCGCGGCTGACGACGACGGAGGCGCCCGCACCGCCGTCCACCGAGGCGCCGCCGCCGGTCGTGACCACCACGCAGTCGCCGGTCGTCCAGGTGCCGCCGCCGGTGGTGACGACGACGCCGACCGAGCGGTCCGGGACGAGCTCCCCGACCACCTCCAGCGCGGCCGGGTCGGCGCCCCAGCTCGTCGCCGCCCCCTGAGGAGACCTCAGCCCAGCGGGCGGGTCGCGGCCTCGACCGAGAGCGCGGGTCCGCTCGGCAGCAGCCCCACGACGGCCTGGGGGACCGTGGAGAACGTCCGCCCCAGCCCGAGCGCCTCGGCAGTGGCAGCGTCCTGCACCCCCGACACCGATCCCGTCGCCGACACCACCACCAGGCCCCCCGCCCCGGCGCCCGTCGTGCGCACGGCGACCCCGGTGCCGGGCAGCGCCACCCGGTCCACGCGGTCGCCGGACCCGTCGGCCTGCCGCAGCGCGGTGCTCGGGGTCGGGGGCTGCGCCGACACGGTGACGACGACGCCGGGGCCGGCCAGGTCCGCGCAGGCCGTCGGGGCGCGGTCGGGCGGCAGCGGGACCGGCGCCGGGTCGGGGAAGGCGCTCGCGTCGATCGCGCGCGACAGCGGGGGCAAGGCGACCTGGGCGGGGGAGACGGTCGGGATCGCCACGCCGGCCCGGGCCGGGTCGTCGAGGCGGATCAGGCGGGCGAGCAGCTCGGGCACCACCTCGACGCCGTCGGGCAGCACCAGCAGGTAGGTGTCGGGACGGCCCGGGCCGACCACGCGCACGACGCCGCCGGCGCGCTCCCCGGCGAGGTCGACCGGCACGGGGACGCCGAGGCCGGGCACGGCCGGCGGCGTGATCGGCGCCGCCTCGGGCAGGGCCGCGAGGAACCCGCTGCTCGCCGGCCGCGGCAGCAGCCCGCCCAGGCCGAGCGCCTCGACGACGGCCGGCCGGGACACGTCCAGCCGCGCGCGGACGCCGTCGTGGACCAGCCACGTCCGGCCCGCCCGGTCGACGACGACGAGGCCCTCCCCGGGCACCAGCGGGCGGCCCGGGGTGGCCGGCGCGCCCGCCACGGTCGTCGTCGTGCGGGGCCGGGTCCACGCGACGCCGGGCGCGGGGTCGGGGGCGGTGGTGTCGCACACCGACCACACCGCCGGCCCGGGCTGGTCGGGCGGCGGGAGCGTGGGGGCGTCGACGATGCCGACCGGCCGTGCGCGGGGGGCGTCGTCGAGGGTGGCGTCGGCGACCTCGACCGGGTCGGCCGGAGCGGGGGCGCCGGCGAGCGCGGCGGCCACGAGGCGCGCGGAGGCCAGGTTCGGGACGCCGATCAGGCGGTCCGGGTCGTGCGCGACGACGGCGAGGGCGCCCGAGCGTTCCGCCACGACGACCGAGGCCGAGCGCCAGTCGGTGGAGCGGTCGACGACTCCGATGACGGCCGCCGCCCCGAGCGCGAGGACGGCGAGGAACCCGCCCGCGACGGTGGCCCGGGTGTGGTCGCGCAGCGGATCGACCCGGGGGGCCGGGTCCCGGCGCACCAGCGCCGACGCCGCCCGCCGGGCGGTGAACCGCGCGGCGACGACCTGTCCCGCCGTGGCCGCCCGCCGCCCCCCGTTCTCCGGGCCCTCGGCCGGCCCCGGAGGGGTCGGGCCGGGTCGGGGCGGGGCGCTCATGGTCCGACGATCGTGGCACAGCGGCGCGCCCGGCGGCCCCCGTTCCGGGCGCAGGGGGATGTCACCAGCGCTGCGGGCGCTGCGAGATGCGCAGGTGGATCAAGGCGTGCACGGCCTCCTGGCCGGCGTCGTCGCGGATCGCCACCTCCACCGTGACGTCCTCCTTGTCGGGGCCGAAGGCGGGCGGGGTGGCGAACGCGGCGTCGGCGGTCACCGAGGTCTTCGCCGTCGCGAGGTAGCGGACGTCCATCCCGATCGGGATCCAGCGGTGCGACGCCGGGACCGCGGCCTCGGCGAGCACCCCCATCGCATACTCGGCCAGGTTGCACGAGGCGATGGCGTGCACGGTGCCGAGGTGGTTGTGCGTGAGCCACCACTTCTGCATACGGACCCGGCTGTGCTTCTCGTCGAGCTCGAGGATCACGGGGGCCGCGGTGAGGAAGTACGGGGCCCGCAGCCACACCGCGCCGCTGACGAGCAGGCGGCCCGGCAGCGAGCCGGAGAAGCGGTTCCAGGAGGACAGCACGGCGTTCATGGGTCCAACCTACTCACGGGTAACCAAGTGTGTACACAGGTCGGTCCGGCAGGCTGCCGCGCGATGTCGGTCCTCTCCGCCCGTCTGCGGGCCCGCCGGGTCCGTCGTGCCCGCGCCCTGCCCCGCCGGGCCGCGGCCGCCGTCGTCGTGCTCGCCGTCCTCCTGGCGGGCGCCGCGGCCGACGCCGCCGCCGCGTCCCTGGTCCCCGGTGCGCTGGGCGACCCCTCGGTACTGGCCGCGACACCGCCGATGGGCGTCAACGACTGGAACGCCGTGGGCTGCACCGACGCCTTCGAGGAGGCCTGGGTGCGGGCCCAGGCGGACGCCCTGGTGCGCACCGGGCTGCGCGACGTCGGCTACCGGTTCGTCAACCTCGACGACTGCTGGGCGGCCCCGCAGCGCGACACGGCCGGCCGGCTCGTCCCCGACCCGGTCCGCTTCCCGCACGGGATCGCCGCGCTCGCGGACTACGTGCACGCCCGCGGCCTGCGCCTGGGCGTCTACACCAGCGCGGGGACCCGGACCTGCGATGCGCGCGGCTTCCCGGCCTCGCTGGGCCACGAGACCGCCGATGCCGCGTCGTTCGCCGCGTGGGGCGTCGACTACGTCAAGGAGGACGACTGCTACACCGCCGGCACGGACGCCGTCGCCCGCTACACGACGATGGCCCGCGCGCTCCGCGCCACCGGGCGCCCGATGGTGTTCGCGGTGTGCGACAAGGGCGACTCCGCGCCCTGGCTCTGGGCGCCCGGCGTCGCCCAGCTCTGGCGGACCACCCACGACGTCGCCGACGACTGGCCCTCGGTCGCCGACATCGTCCGGCGCGACGTGCGCGTGGCCGCGCGCTCCGGGCCGCCGCCGGCACGGGGCTGGAACGACCCGGACATGCTGGAGGTCGGGAACGGACCGAGCCAGGACGGTGGATACGGCGCGGTCACGGGGGACGGCACGGCCGACGTCGGGCTGACACCGACGGAGCAGGCCACGCAGCTGGCGGTCTGGTCGATGCTCGCCGCCCCGCTGCTGACCGGGACGGACCTGACGCACGCGTCGCCGGCGACGATCGCCCTGCTCGGCAACCGGGGGCTGGTCGCGATCGACCAGGACCCGGCGGCCCGGGCGCCCGAGGACGACCTCGACGACGCCTCCGGCCGGCTGGTGCTGCGCCGTTCGCTGACCGACGGCTCGACCGCGGTGTCGGTGACGGCCCTCGGCGACGGCCCGGTCGCGGTGCCTGCCGGCGTGGCCGGGCGGGACCTCGTCGGCGGCGGAACGGTCGTGCCGGGAGGGGTCGTGGCCGCGCACGCGACCGTCTTGATCCGGCAGCGGTGAGGACCGTCCGGGCCAGCACGGATTCCGCTGATCGGAACATTCCACAGGCCTATGACGGCACGCGAGGCATATGGAACATCCAGATGGGGGATTAACCAGTGGATGCGGCGTGAGCCGCGGACCCTGAGGAGCTCCCGATGACCACGCCACCCCGCCCCGGTGCCCCCGTCGTCCCCGGCCTGACCCTGCGTGACACCAGTCCGGCCGCACTCGCCGAGCGCCTGGTGCCCATCCTGCGCGACGTGCCGTTCCCGGCCCGGCGCTGGCAGGTCATCACCGCCGGCGACATCTACGGGTGCGACAGCGTGACGCGCGAGCTGCTCGCCCGCCTGCCCGAGGCCGAGTTCGCCACCCCGCAGGACCTGCTCGGCATCCTCTCCGCCGTCCTCACCGGGCGGCCGCTGCCGGTCACCCCGGCGATCCGCGGCGGTGCTCCGGCCGCGCGTGCCGCGCGGCCCGGTGCTCCCGTGCGCGTGCCGCACCGCGCGCTCGCGGCCCGGCGTCCCGGCATGCCGCGTCCCGCCTGAGCCGGGTGGTGCGGCGCGTGGGTCAGGACCGCGTCCAGCGCCGCACCACGGTCTCGAACGGCACCTCCAGGGCCTCGTCGCCGGGAAAGGTCCGGTCCAGGTACTTGCGGGCGGCCCGGTGCACCGCCTCCTGGTCGGCAGCCGGTAGCTCGAGGACGCCGCTGTAGGTGCAGACCATCCCGGCGACGTCGTCGCGGGTCATGATTCGTGCCCAGCGGACGGTCACCGCCTGCGGCAGCTCGTCGACGAAGCCGTGGCCGGGCGGCAGTTCGACGTCGAACCCGCGCCGGGAGAGCCGGGCCGACCCGTCGGCCGCCGCCCGGCCGATCCCGCGGACCTCGGCGACCCAGTCCACCGTCGGGTCGGCGCGGCTCCACAGCAGCCCGAGCGCGCCGCCGGGGCGGAGCACCCGCGCGATCTCGGCGGTCGCGGTCGGCGGATCGAACCAGTGCCAGGCCGACGAGGCGAGCACGGCGTCGAGCGCCCCGGACGCGAGCGGGATGGCCTCGGCCAGCCCGCGGACGGGCAGCGCGCCCGGCGTGGTGACCGCGAGCCGGGCGAGCATCCGGGGGTCGGGCTCCACGGCGACGACGACGGGCGCGTCCGCCCGGCCGAGCACGGCGCGGGTGACCAGCCCGGTCCCGGCGGCGAGGTCGGCCACGCGCCGGGAGCCGGGTGGGACCACGTGGTCGAGGGCCTCCGGCGCCGGGCCCGGCCGCAGCCGGTCGTAGGCGTCGGCGCGGGTGCCGAAGGTGGTCGCGCGCGACATGACCGCGACCGTATCCATCAGCTCGTGGGCCGCGTGAGGTCGTAGACCGTCGTGCCGCCCACCGTCGTGGCCGTGTAGTGCGCCTTCACCCAGGTGGTGATCTGGGAGGCGACCGAGTCCGAGCCGCCCTGGCCGCCCTGGCCGCCCTGGCCGCCCTGGCCGCCCGGCCCGCCCATGCCCCCGCCGTCGCCGGAGCCGACGAGGTAGTGGACCTCCCCGGCCGCGACGAGCGCCTGGAACCCGGCGAGGGTCGGGGCGGCGTCGGTCCCGCTGAACCCGCCGACCGCCATGACCGCCGCGCCGGAGGAGAGCTCGAGCGACGCCGCGGTCTGGGAGCCGACCGCCGCCGCGGCCCACCGGGTGCCCGCGTCCCGCATCAGCGAGGTGAGCGCGGCCGACGTCGTGGTCGCCCCGCCGGGGCTGCCGCCCTGTCCGCCGCCCTGCCCGCCCTGGGGCGCGCCGTGGCCCCCGTCCGGACGCTGTCCCGACGGCGGGGTACCGCCGCCCGGTCCGCCGCCGGGTCCCCCCATGCCGTCCCCGGTCGAGGGGCCGGCCGAGACGATCGAGCCGGAGTGCGGCGTGGCCGCGGTGTCCGCGGCGTAAGCCACCGTGCCGCCCGCCCCGGCGAGCAGGGCGGCGAGCAGGACCACGGGCAGGGCCCGGCGGCTCCACACCCGGCGGGAGACGAGGCCGGCGAGGACCAGCACCACCACGATCGCCCCGGCGATCGCCACCACCCAGCGCAGCCAGGGGTCGAAGCCCGGGGTCCGACGCAGCAGCACGACGCTCCACCCGGTGGTCGTGGCGAGTGCGACGGCGAGGGTCAGGCGCGGGCCGGGCTCCTCGCGGCGCCGCCAGAGCAGGGCGCCACCCACCGCCAGCGTCCCGGCCAGCCCCGGGGCCATGGCCACCGCGTAGTAGGCGTGCACGGTCCCGCTCATGAAGCTGAACACCAGCGCGTGGACGACGAGCCAGCCGCCCCAGAGCAGCAGCGCCGCGCGGGCGCGGTCGGTGCGGGGTGCCCACCGCGTGAGCCACAGCCCGGCCACCAGCACGACCAGCGCCGCGGGCAGCAGCCACGAGACCTGGCCGCCGAAGGAGTCGTTGAACATGCGGGTGATGCCGGTGGAGCCGCCGAAGCCGGTGTTGCCGCTTCCGCCGGGGCCGCCACCACCGCCGGCGTTGCCCTCGCCGCCGAGGATGCGCCCGAGGCCGTTGTAGCCGAGCACGAGGTCGAGGAACGAGTTGTCGGTCGAGCCGCCGATATAGGGCCGGGAGCTCGCGGGCCACAGGTCGACGAGCAGCACGTACCAGCCGACCGGGACGAGCATCGCGACGAGGCCCGCGGCCAGGAGCAGCAGGCGCCGGCGCCAGGTCACCGCCGCCGCGAGCACGATCACCAGCACGAACGCGGGAAGCACCAGCCAGGCCTGCAGCATCTTCGTCAGGAACCCGAGGCCGAGCAGCGCGCCGGTGACCACGCTCCACCGGACGCCGGCCCGCTCCCGGGCCGCGTCGACGGCCCGGACGGCGGCGTACGCGGCCGCCGTCATGCACAGCACGAGCATCGCGTCGGGGTTGTTGAAGCGGAACATCAGGACCGCGACCGGGGTGAGCGCCAGCGCGGCCCCGGCGATCAGGCCCGCCCCGGGCCCGGCCCAGCGCCGGACGGCCCCGCGGAGCAGCGCGACGGAGGCGAGACCCATGAGCGCCTCGGGCACCAGCATCGACCAGGCGTTGAAGCCGAAGATCCGCCCGGACAGCGCCATGACCCAGAGCGAGGCGGGCGGCTTGTCGACGGTGATGAAGTTCGAGGAGTCCAGCGAGCCGAAGAGCATCGCCTCCCAGGACTGCGTGCCGGCCTGGACCGCCGCGGCGTAGAAGGTGTTGCCCGTCCCGGTCGCGCCGAGGTCGACCAGGAAGAGCAGGGCGGCGCCCACGAGCAGGGCGAGCAGGGCCGGGCGTTCCCACCACGGGGCCTGCGGCGAACCGCGCCAGAGCCGGGCGAGGGGTCGCGACGGCCGCGCGTGGCGGGCTCCCGTCCGACCGTGCGCCGCCCCCGGACGCGGACCGGGGCGCGGACCGGGGCGCGGACCGGGTCGGGGCACGGTGCGGAGGTCGGTCGAGGTCGTCATGGTGACGACTCTGCTGTCCCGCTCTGTCCGGTTCCTGGGCCGTCGTTGTGGGCCTGCTGTGAGGCCCGACCTCCGAGCGGCACCCCGGGAACGGCACGAGGGGAGCCCTCGGTCGCGGGGGTCGACCGAGGGCTCCCCTCGCGCCGGTGGGTCAGCTGCCGGTCGTGCCCGACGCCGGGGCGCCGGCCTCGCTCTTGCAGGCGGCGAGCGCCTTCTGCCAGGCGGCGGAATCGACCCCGGGCGGAGCCTGTCCGGGCTGCGGGGCCCCCGACGGCGGGGTGCCGCCGCTCGGCGGGGTGGTGCCGGCGCCGCCCGCCGCGCCAGTGGGACCCCCGGACGGCTTCTGGACCCCGTTGCGCGACATGCACTCGTCGAACGCCGTCGTGCCGGTGGCGCTCGCGCTCGCCGTCGTCGAGGACGTCGTGCCCGTGCCGGTGGTCGTCCTGGTCCCGCAGGCGCCCTGCAGGGTCAGCCCCGCCAGCGCGAGGACCGCCGTCGCGACGCGCAGGGGCCATCCTCGCCGTCGGGGTCGCAGGCGCGGTCGTGGCGGGCGCGTCCGTGGTCATCTCGTTCCTCCTCGTCCGCGCGGCGCCGTGCCGCGCGTCGGCGCCGAGGCCGGGCGCCCGCATGGGAGGGCGATGTGACCACCGTGGGCCCGCGCTGGGGCGCGGTGTGAGGTGGCTGTGGGGCGCCCGCACCGATCGACACCCGAAGCCGGTACAGGTCACGGTGACGATCGGTCGGTGAACGGGAACCATGATGAGGTGAGCGGAACCACGACGGCGCGCCGGCGTGTGCGCGCACTCGCTCGCAGCCTGCTGGTCGTGGTCTCTGCAGCGGTCCTCGCGGTCTCGGCGTTCACGTGGGTGCAAGTGCGCGTTCTGGATCGATCCACCGCCTCGGCGTCGGTGATCGGGGCCGCGGCTCCCGGCCCGACCGCCGAGCAGAACATCCTGCTGCTGGGCGTCGACAGCCGGACCGACCCGCAGGGCAACCCGTTGCCGCCCGCCGTGCTCGACGCGCTGCACGCCGGTGGCACGTCCGACGGCGGCGACACCGCCGACTCGATCATCGTGGTCCACGTGCCGGCCGGCGGGGGACGGGCGACGGCGATCTCCGTCCCGCGGGACTCCTTCGTGCAGCTCGCCGACGGCTACGGCGAGCACAAGATCAACTCGGCGTACTCCCGGGCGGTCGCGTTCACCACCGACTCGCTGACCGGCGACGGCGGGGCGTCGGGTGCGGCCACGTCGCCCTTCGCGCCCCAGGCGGCCCCGTCGGTGTCCGCGGACGACCCGGCGGTGCGCCGCGCCGCCGTCGCCGCGGGCGCCCGCGAGACGATCGACACCGTCCAGTCGCTGACCGGCCTGCAGATCACCCACTTCGCGTCGGTGAACCTCGCCGGGTTCGCCGACGTCAGCCAGGCCATCGGCGGCGTGCCCGTCTGCCTGCGTGCCCCGGTGGACGACCCGTTCTCCGGCCTGCAGCTCCCGGCCGGCCCGCAGACGGTCAGCGGGACCCAGGCCCTCGCCTTCGTGCGCCAGCGCCACGGGCTGCCCGGTGGGGACCTCGACCGCATCGCCCGCCAGCAGGTGTTCCTCGCCGGGGCCACGAGCCGGCTGCTCTCGGCGGGCATCCTCGCCAACCCGTTCACCCTCGACCGGCTCACCGGGGTCGTCGGCCGGTCGGTGACCCTCGACTCGGGGTGGGACGTCCTGTCGTTCGCGACGCAGATGCAGGGACTCTCGGCGGGCGCGGTCACGTTCCGCACGATCCCGACCGGCACCGACGAGCTCGCGACCCCCGAGGACGGTCAGGCGGTGCAGGTCGACCCGGCGCAGGTCCGCACGTTCGTCACCGACGCCATCGACCTCGACGCCGGCGTGGTGCCGCCGCCGGCGCCCGCGGCGGTGACGCCGGTCGGCACGCAGGGCGACTCGTCGGCGTCCTCGGCGTCCTCGGACTCGGCTTCGGGCTCGGACGAGACGAGCCCGCCCGCCCCGCCCGCCCCGGTCACCCCGCCGATCACGGCCGCGGCCCCGGGGTGCGTCAACTAGGTGCCGAAGGCATGTGAGTACTTGTGGTGGCCATAGCCACCACAAGTACTCACGAGGGCGGAGCCCACCCCGCGTCCCGGAGCAGCCGCCGGATCGTCGGCCCCTTCGCCTCGGCGTAGTGGTTCACGTCCGGCCACTCCCGCCCGGCGAGCGCACGCTTCGCCGCCTCGTAGTCGCGTCGCGCCTCGGGGTGGGTGCGCAGGTGGTCGCGCAGCAGCCTGTACTTCGGCACCTCGTCGTCGTCGGGGGCGTAGCAGTGCACGTTGACGCGGTGGCCGGTCGTCTCGCGCAGGGCGCGGTGGCCGGGTTCGCGGACGCGCAGCTCGTACCCGGCGGCCAGCAGGTCGGGGAGGTAGGCGGGCTCGTCGTCAGGATCGTCGATGCCCACGAGGACGTCGACGACGTCCTTCGCGGCCAGCCCCGGCACCGCGGTCGACCCGATGTGCTCGACGATCCGCGCGCGGTCGCCGAGCGCCGCCACGATGCGCTCGCGGTAGGTCGCGAACCGTGCCGGCCACCCGTCGTCGTACGCGACGACCACCGGCGTCACCGGCCGGGGCCCGTGGACGAGGACCTCGCGCAGGTGGGCGTCGAGCTCCTGGCTCACGACGACGTCCCCCGCACGCGTGGGGACGCGTGCCTCTCCCCCCAGGCCCGCAGCTCGCCGAGCACCGGCAGGAGCTCGCGGCCGGCCTCGGTGAGCAGGTACTCGTCGCGCGGCGGGTGCTCGGAGTAGCGCTGCCGCTGCACCAGACCGCCCTCCTCGAGGGAGCGCAGCCGGGCGGACAGGCTCGCCCGTGGCGCCCCGGTGTTGACCTGGATTTCGTTGAAGCGGCCCACGCCGAACCCGAGCTCGCGCAGGGCGAGCAGTGACCAACGGTCCCCGACGAGCACCAGGGCGTCGGCGATGCCGCAGACGCGCGGTCCGGTGGGTACAGCTTCTGAACTCACGGTGCTAGCCTAGCCCCACAGGCAAGTTCAAGAACTGAACTGACTACCGGAGGTCGTCATGGCAGCGGTGCTCATCACGGGCGCGTCGAAGGGGATCGGACGGGCGATCGCGCTCGAGGCGGCGACGCGCGGCCACCGCGTGGTCGCCACCGCACGCGACCCGCGCACGCTCGCCGACCTCGACGTGGCCGCCCGGCTCGCCCTCGACGTCACCGACCCGGCGAGTATCGACGCGGCGGTGGACGCGGCCGGCGAGGTCGACACCCTGGTCTCGAACGCGGGCGTCATCTTCTACGCCGCCGTCGAGGCGACACCGCCGGAGGAGCTGGCCACTCTCTTCGACCGCAACACCCTCGGCGCGCTGCGCGTCGCGCAGGCCGTGCTGCCGCAGATGCGGGCGCGCGGGCGGGGCCGGTTGCTGTTCGTGTCGAGCGTCGTGGGGCGGGTCGTGCTGCCGCCCAACGCCGCCTACGCGGCCACCAAGTGGGCCCTCGAGGGCCTCGTCGAGGCGCTCGCGATCGAGACCGCGCCGCTGGGCCTGGACGTCGCGCTGCTCGAGCCGGGCGCGGTGAGCTCGGGTGCGCTGGACGACGTCGACTGGTTCCGGCTCCCGGGCGACCCGTACGGCCACCTCGGAACGGCCCCGACCGAGCGCCGGACGCTCATCACGCCGGAGGAGGTGGCGGCCGCGACGGTCGACGCCGTCGAGGCGGACCACCTGCCGCTGCGCATCCCGGTCGGCGCGCCCGCGAAGGCGCTGCTCGCCGCCCGGCACGCCGCGCCCGACGACGTCCCGTTCGTGCCGTAGACACGCGAACGGGTGTGGTCGCCCTGGCGACCACACCCGTTCACGGGGCGTCAGCTGGAGGGCGCCCGCTCCGTCCCGAGCGTCACCGGGACCTGCCGCGGCTGCCCGCCCGCCGACTGCACCGTCAGGGTCACTTGCGCGCCGGGGTTCTCGGCGCGGACCGCGGCGACGAGCGAGTCGCCGTCGTCGATGAGCCGGTCGTCGATCTTGGTGACGACGTCGCCGGGCTTGAGTCCCGCGCTCGCCGCCGGACCGCCCGGGGTGATCGAACCGAGCGTGGCACCGGTCTCTGTCGGCGCCCCACCGGTCTGGTCCTGGGCCACGCCGACGCCGAGGACCGCCTGGTTGGCGAACCCCTGCGTCGCGAGCTGGTCGCCGATCCGCTTGGCCTGGTTGATCGGGATCGCGAATCCGAGGCCGATCGAGCCGGACTGCTGGCCGCCGCCCCCGCCGCCCGACGACGAGCCGAGCGAGGCGATCGCCGAGGTGATCCCGACGACGCGGCCGTTCATGTCGGCCAGGGCACCTCCGGAGTTGCCGGGGTTGATCGCGGCGTCGGTCTGGACGGCGTCGATCACCGTGGCCTGACCGCTCTGGGCGCCGCCGGTCGCGACCGGGCGCTGCAGCGCGGAGACGATGCCCGAGGTCACCGTGCCGGACAGGCCCAGCGGGGACCCGACGGCGACGACGCCCTGGCCGACCTGCAGCGCACCGGAGTCGCCGAGGGTCACCGGGGTCAGGTTGGAGACGCCGCTCGCGCGGACGACGGCGAGGTCGGCCGTCGCGTCGGTGCCCACGACCTGCACCGGGGCCACCTGGCCGTTCTGGAACACCGCCTGGAGCTGCGGGGCGCCCTGCTGCTGCGGCGCCTGCTGCTCGCCGCCGAGCAGGCCGCCGAGCCCGCCCTGGGACTGCTGCTGCTGCTGCGCCTGGCCGGCCTCGAGGACGTGGGCGTTGGTGAGGATCAGCCCGTCGGCGGAGATGACGATGCCGGAGCCCTCGCCGGACGCGCCGCGCAGCTGCACCACGCTCGGCAGCACCTTCTGCGCCACCGACTCGACCGAGCCGGCAGGCGCCGTCGGGCTCGACGAGGACGACGAGTCCGAGGTGCCGGCGAGCACGGAGCTGCCGCCGCCCGAGGCACCGGAGCTGGCGGCCTCGTACCCGACGACGCCCCCGACGCCGCCGGCGACCAACAGCGCGGCGAGCGCCGCCGAGACGAGCACGACGGGGCTGCGACGACGGCGTCCGCCGCCACCGCCCGAGCCGCCGGTCGGCCACTGCGAGGTGGGAGGAGGTCCCGACGGCGGGCCGGAGGACGGCTGCCCCTGGTGGGCCCAGCCGTGCTGCGGGCCGCTCACCCAGGGCGAGCCGGTCTGGCCGGTCGGCTGTTCGGTCCGCGGCATCGTGGCGGTGCCGCCGGGGGTGTCGGCCCCCGACGGGGCACGCCACGGATCGGCGGGGGTCGGTGTGGTGTGGCCGGGCGCGTCATGCTGCGGGTTCTCGTAGCGCACACCCGTGGACCCGTCGCGCGGAGCGGGGCCGGCGGAGTGGGTGGGTTCGCCGGGCGGTGCTTCCCTGGCGAACGGGTCCTGGTCGGTCATGACGGCCAGCGTGCTCCTGTCTGCTGTGGGGGCCCTGCGGCTTGTCTGCAAAGTTCCTGAGATCGGGGGTGCTCACACCTCCGGCAAAGTGGACGTCCGGGGACGACCGTGACGACGTCGGACACAGGCGACCCACAGCTCGTCTCCAGCCCGCGGACATCGTGCCTGCCGAGCCTGATGGCATGGCGTCCCCCGCCCGTTCCCCCGACGAGCCGGTCGGCGCCGACCGACGCCCGACCACCCACAGGACGATCACAGGTGCATCCCACCGTCCGTCCACGTCCGACTCCGACGGTGGAACCATGACCGCAGCGATCGCTCCCCACACCCCGGGCCCGGCCGGCGGTGCTCCGCTCCCCGGCGGCCGACCCTCCCCCCGCGCCGCCGTCGAGCCCGACGACGCCACCCCGGTGCTCGACGTCGTCGTCCCCGTCTACAACGAGGAGCGCGACCTCGGCCCCTGCGTCCAGCGGCTGCACATCTACCTGACCGAGGCGTTCCCCTACCGCTTCCGCATCACCGTCGCCGACAACGCCTCGACCGACCGCACCCTCGCGGTCGCGAAGGCCCTCGAGTCGCAGTACGACGAGGTCGCGGTGGTCCACCTCGACGAGAAGGGTCGCGGGCGTGCGCTGCGCACGGTGTGGACGGCGTCGGACGCGCCGGTGCTGGCCTACATGGACGTCGACCTCTCGACCGACCTCAACGCGCTGCTGCCGCTGGTCGCGCCGCTGATCTCGGGGCACTCCGACCTCGCGATCGGGTCCCGGCTCTCGCGGACCTCCCGGGTCGTGCGCGGCGCCAAGCGGGAGATCATCTCCCGCTGCTACAACGTCATCCTGCGCGGCACGCTGCGCGCCCGCTTCTCCGACGCGCAGTGCGGCTTCAAGGCGATCCGCGCCGACGTCGCGGAGCGCCTGCTGCCGCTGGTCGAGGACACCGCCTGGTTCTTCGACACCGAGCTGCTCGTGCTCGCGGAGCGCTCCGGGCTGCGGATCCACGAGGTGCCGGTCGACTGGGTGGACGACCCGGACTCGCGCGTCGACGTCGTCGCCACGGCGGTGGCCGACCTCCGGGGCGTCGCCCGGGTCGGCAAGGCGCTCGCGACGGGCGCGTTGCCGGTGGCCCAGCTGCGCCGCGAGCTCGGCCGCGAGGACATCGTCGGGGCGACGGGCGCGGACGAGACCGCGGGCGTCGCGCCGGGCATGACCGCGCAGATCCTGCGGTTCGCGGTCATCGGCGTGATCTCCACCGTCGCGTTCCTGCTGCTCTACTCGCTGTTCCGCTCCGCGATGCCCGCCCAGGTCTCCAACCTGCTCGCGCTGGTCATCACCGCCGTCGCGAACACCGCCGCCAACCGCCGGCTCACCTTCGGCATCCGCGGCCGCCGTCACGCCGGCCGCAGCCAGGTCGAGGGCCTCGTCGTCTTCGGGCTCGGGCTGGTGCTGACGTCGGGATCGCTCGCCCTGCTCGACGTCCTGTCACCCGGCGCGAGCCACGTCACCGAACTGGTCGTCCTGGTCATCGCCAACGCCGTCGCCACCCTGCTGCGCTTCGTCGCCTACCGCTCGTGGGTGTTCCACCCCCGCCGGCAGTCGGCCTGAGACCCTCCCGGATGCGTCGTCGCCCGCCTCCGGCCGTAGAAACCCGTCCGCACTGAGCTCTCCAGGAGCCCCGCCGCCATGAGCACGACCACGCCCGCCCACGCCTCGGCGTCCGACCCCGCCATCGAGCGGTTCGCCGTCCCCGCGAGCGCGAGCCGCCCGTCCCGGGGTCGCCGCCTGGTGCGCGGCCGCCCCGAGGACCCGGCCTGGGTGCGTCCCACCTTCTGGCTGCTCCTCGTCGCCTCCGCGGTCACCTACCTGTGGGACCTGGGCGCCGCGGGCTGGTCCAACTCCTTCTACGCGGCCGCGGTGCAGGCCGGGACGCAGTCGTGGAAGGCGTGGCTCTTCGGGGCCCTCGACGCGCCCGGCTCGATCACCGTCGACAAGCCGCCGGCCTCGCTGTGGGTCATGGCGCTGTCCGGGCGGATCTTCGGGTTCTCGCCGTGGTCGATGCTCGTCCCCGAGGCGCTGATGGGCGTCGCGAGCGTCGCCCTGGTCTACGCGCTCTGCCGGCGCTGGTCCGGTCCGCGGACCGCGCTCGCGGCCGCCTCCCTCACGGCGTTCATGCCCGCGGCCGCGCTGATGTTCAAGTTCAACAACCCCGACGCGATGCTCGTGCTCTGCATGGTGCTCGCCGCGTGGACCACCGTGCGGGCCGTCGACGCCGCCGGGACGAAGGCCGGCACGTGGTGGCTGGTGGCCGCGGGCGCGTTCGTCGGGCTCGGGTTCCTCACCAAGCAGCTGCAGGTCGCGCTCGTCGTCCCGGGCCTCGCGCTCGTGTACCTGGTGGTGGCGCCGACGGCGCTGCGGCGCCGGATCGCCGACCTCGTGGCGGCCGGGGTCGCGATCGTCGTCTCGGCCGGCTGGTACGTGCTCCTGGTCCAGCTCTGGCCCGCGTCGTCGCGGCCCTACATCGGCGGGTCGACCGACAACTCCCTGCTCGAGCTCGCCCTGGGCTACAACGGCCTGGGCCGCATCCTCGGCGGAGGGGGCAACGGCGGCGGTGGTGGCCGGCCCCGCGGGGTCACGGGCGATGCGCCCGCCGGCGCGATGCCGGGCGGCGGGATGCCGGGCGGGGCCGGTGGACCGGGCGGGCCGGGTGGACCCGGTGGACCGGGTGGGCCCGGCGGGGGCGGTTTCGGGGGTACGCCCAGCCCCTGGCGCATGCTCACCTCGGAGTTCGCGGGCAACGCGTCGTGGCTGCTGCCCGCCGGGGTCCTCGTGCTGATCGCCGGGCTGTGGTTCGCGCGGAAGGCGCCCCGCACCGACCGGCCGCGGGCGCTGCTCCTGCTCGGCGGCGCGTGGATGCTCGTCCACGCGATCGTCTTCTCCGCGATGAGCGGCACGATCCACCCGTACTACACCGTCGCGATGGTCCCCGGGGTCGCGATCACCGCCGCGGCAGGCGCCTCGATCCTCTGGCGCGAGCGCGCCCGGCTCGCGGCGCGGGTCGTGCTCGCGGTGGCCGTCGTCGGCACGGCCGCCTGGAGCGCCGTCGTGCTGACCCAGGCCGACTGGGGGCTGTGGCTGCGCTGGGTCGTCCTCGTGGCCGGTGCGCTCGGCGCCGCCGGACTCCTCGTGCCGCGGCTGCTCGCCCGGCGCGCCCTCACCGTCGTCGTCGCCGTCCTCGCGCTGGTCGGCACCGTCGGCGCGTCCACGGCCTACGCGGCGGTGACCGCCGCGACCCCGCACTCCGGGTCGATCGTCTCCGCCGGCCCGGACACCGGTACGGGTGGGCCGGGCATGGGCGGCGGTCAGCGCGCGCAGGGTGCCGGCGCCCGCGACGGCCGGGCCGACCGTGCGCGGGGGATGGGCGGTCCCGGCGAGGAGCAGGCCTCGCCGCAGCTGGTCGCGCTCCTGCAGGGCGCGGGCACCCGGTGGGCCGCCGCGACGACGGGCGCCATGAACCAGGCCGGTCTCCAGCTCGCCTCGGGCGCCCCGGTGATGCCGATCGGCGGCTTCATGGGCGGCGACCCGGCGCCGACGCCGGCGCAGTTCCAGGCCGACGTCGCCACCGGCCAGATCCACTACTTCATCGAGGGCGGCGGGCCCGGCGGCGGGATGGGGGGCCCGGGCGGTGCCGCTCCGGGCGGCGAGGGTGCCGGCGCCCCGGGCGGCGGCGCGGGCGGGCCGATGAGCCGCGGCAGGTCGGGCGAGATCATGTCCTGGGTGAGCGGCCACTTCACGAAGATCGAGGTCGGTGGGCGCACCGTCTACGACCTGAGCCGGCCGCTGTCCTGAGCGCGGTGCCCGCCGACGCGGCGGTGTCCTTCCCCGGACACCGCCGCGTCGGCGATCGTGCGTCCAGCCGGGATGCACAGACGGCGCTCAGGGAGCGTCCAGGCTCCCGCGGCACCATCGAGGACATGAGGTTCTCGTTGCACTCGGGGCGGCACGCCGTCCCGCCGGTCTCCCGTCCGGGCACGCCCCGTCCCGGGAGCCGGGAGCAGCCGAGCACCCCCGTGCCCGCCCGGCACGCGCCGGTCGACCACCCGAGCGGCCCGTGGCCGACGCCGCCGGTCGGCGACCCGGGGACCGATCGTCCCGAGGACGAGCGTCTCGACGACGACGCCCCCGCGACGGTGGAGGTGGTCGCGTCCCGCTCCACGGCCCGGCTCCTGGGCGCCGTGGCGCCCCGGACCTGGCGGATCGTCGGCACCGACCGGCCCTCGTACCACCCGTGCGTCGACTTCGTCGTGCTCCTCGCCCCCGACCCGGCGTCCGTGGCCGACATCGTCGAGCGCCAGCCCGGCGCGGAGATCGTCGTGCTCCTCCCCCGCAACGCCCCGACCGGGCAGCTCGTCGCGATGCTCGACGCGGGCGTCTCGATCTGCCTGCGCGAGAGCCCCGCCCGCCTCGTCGCCGGCCACATGCTGGCCCGGCGACGCCGTGGCGGGCACCGCCGGCGGACTCGCGTGGAGGACTGACCAACCGGTT
>NZ_DASXJD010000135.1:0-3283 GCF_036497585.1 Actinomycetospora sp.
GCGGTCGCCAGCAGCACGGCGTCGCAGCCCAGCTCCATCGCCTGCGCCGCCTCGGACGCCGTCCCGATCCCCGCGTCGAGCACCACCGGCACGCTCACCGAGCCCACGATCATCTCGATGTTGTGCGGGTTCCGGATGCCCAGCCCCGTCCCGATCGGCGAGCCCAGCGGCATGACCGCGGCACACCCGGCGTCGGCGAGCTTGGACGCGAGCACCGGGTCGTCGTTGGTGTAGGGCAGCACGGTGAAGCCGTCGTCGACGAGCTGCTCGGCGGCGTCGAGGAGCTCGATCGGGTCGGGCAGCAGGGTGCGGTCGTCGGCGACCACCTCGAGCTTGACCAGGTCGGTGCCCAGCGCCTCGCGGGCCAGCCGCGCGGTGAGCACCGCCTCGGCCGCGGTCCGGCAGCCCGCGGTGTTCGGCAGCGCCTCGATCCCCAGCCGCTCCAGCAGGGCCAGCACCCCCGGGCCACCGCCGGCGTCGAGGCGGCGCATGGCCACCGTCGTCAGCGCCGTCCCGGACGCCACCAGTGCCCGCTCGAGCACCGCCAGGTTGGCCGCGCCCCCGGTCCCCATGATCAGCCGGGAACCGATCTCCCGGCCACCGACCACCAACGGGTCACCCATGATCAGCCTCCCTGCACCGCGGTGAGCACCTCGAGCACCGCGCCCTCGCGCAGCCGGGTCGACGCCCAGGCGGCGCGCGGCACGACCTCCCCGGACAGCGCCACCGCCACCCCGCGGTCGGGGACACCGTGGGCGGCGAGGACGTCGGCGACGGTCGCGTCGGGGGCGACCTCGATGACGGCGCCGTTGAGGAGCACGGTCACGACGACACCTCCAGCGTGGCGACCCGCGACGCCGAGGCCGCGGCGGACTCCGCGGGCACGGGACGGCCGGCGAGCAGGTCCGCGACGACGTCGGCCGTCAGCGCGGTGAGCAGGATCCCGCCGCGGCCGTGGCCGAAGCAGGCGAGCAGCCCCCCGGGGGCGCCGGGGAGCGCGCCGAGCACGGGCAGGTTGTCGGCGGTGCCGGGCCGGAACGAGGCGGCGGTCTCCTCGAGCGCGTAGTCCGCGATCCCCGGCAGCACCCGCTCGGCGTCGGCGAGGAGGTCCCGCACGCCGCCCACGGTCACGTCGGCGTTGAAGCCCGCCTCGTACTGGGTGGCGCCGAGGACGAGCCGGCCGCCGTCGCGCGGCACGGCGTACACGGCGCGACCGGCCACCGAGGCCCGTACGGTCCGCGTCGGCGGCGGCAACGACCCGGCCCGGGCCCGCACCCGCAGGATCTCCCCCTTCACCGGGCGCACCAGGCCCGCCAGCGCCGGGTGCAGCGACGCCGACCACGCCCCGGCCGCGACGACCACCCGCTCCGCCCCGAGCCGCTCCCCCGACCTCAGCTCCACCCCGGAGACCGCCCCACGGGACTCCGTCACGCCCACCACCGACTCACGGCGCACGACGACGCCGGCCCGCTCCGCCGCCGCCCGCAGCGCGGCGAGCAGGAGGCGGTTGTCGACGGCGAGGTCGTCGGGCACCGCGAGTCCGGCGCGCACCGCGGGCCCCAGGGCGGGTTCCCGACGACGGGTCTCGCGGCCGGTCAGGCGCTCGGCGTCGCGTCCCCAGGCCTGTAGGTGCCCGACGATGCGGTCGAGGTCCTCCCGATCGGCGGAGTCGACGACGACGGCGAGGGTCCCCTCCCGGCGCAGCCCCACCGGCCGTCCGGAGGCCTGCTCGACGGCGTCCGCGAACGCGGGCCAGCGCCGTAGCGACGCCGCGCCGAGCTCGAGGAGGGGACGCTCGCCGGGCCAGGCCTCGGTGATCGGGGCCAGCATCCCGCCGGCCACCCAGGACGCGCCGGAGCCCGGGTCGGGATCCACGAGGACGACCTCGTCCGCGACGTGGTCCCGCGCGGCGACCCACGCCGCCGTCGTACCGACGACGCCGGCACCGACCACCACGGTGCGGTCATCCATGATCGATCCCTCCCTGCGCCGGCATGACCCGGATCAGGTTCGACGGTCGGGACCCTGGCGCTCGCGCGCCGTCCCCTCTCAGCCCGGCCGATCCGGGCTCCCGTGGTACTGCTCGCCCGCAACCCTACGCGTTAACGTCGCCCGCGATGACCAGCTCGACGCACGCCCCCGAGGACGTCGGTGCCCGCCGCCGGGACCGGCTCGCCCGCGCCCGGCTCTACCTGTGCACCGACGCCCGCCGCGAGAGCGGGGACCTCGCCGGGTTCGCCGACGCGGCGCTGCGCGGCGGGGTGGACGTGCTGCAGCTGCGGGAGAAGGGCTTGGAGGCGCGCGACGAGCTGGCGGCGCTGGCCGTGCTGGCCGACGCCTGCCGCCGCCACGGCGCGCTGCTGGCCGTCAACGACCGCGCCGACGTGGCCCTCGCCGCCGGCGCCGACGTGCTCCACCTCGGCCAGGACGACCTCCCCGTGGCCACCGCCCGGGCGATCCTCGGCGACGACGTGCTGATCGGCCGCTCGACCCACGACCTCGACCAGGCCCGCGCGGCCGCCGTCGAACCCGGCGTCGACTACTTCTGCACCGGACCGTGCTGGCCGACCCCGACCAAGCCGGGACGCCCCGCGCCGGGCCTCGACCTCGTGCGGGCCACCGCGGCCGACGCGCCGTCGCGGCCGTGGTTCGCGATCGGCGGGATCGACCACGCGCGCCTGCCCGAGGTACTGGCGGCCGGGGCGACGCGGGTGGTCGTCGTCCGCGCGATCACCGACGCCGAGGACCCGGCGGCGGCCGCCGGTGCGCTCCGCGCAAAGCAGTAATCCGTGTCATAGGGCGGACTACTGCTCACCTGCGCGCAGCGCACCTACCCGCCGGAGCCCTGCTGCTGCTGGAACTGCGGGACCAGCGAGGACAGCACCCCGCCGCCGTTGCCGGCCGGCTGGCGGCTGGTGCTCGGCGTCGTCGTCCGCGACGAGTTCGAGCCGGACTGCCGCGTCTCCTGGGCGCCGGAGCTCCGGGTCGACTCGGTGCTGCTCTGGTCGGAGCTGTCGGAGCTGTCCGTCGTCGGGGCCTCGCTCGTCGACGTGGCCGGCCCGGTCGTCTGCCCGAAGATCGAGCCGACCGAGGTCCCCGAGCTGCCGCCCGAGAGCGGGTGCCCGGCCGCCGACTCCACGGCGAAGCTCGCCAACAGGCCGATCGCGAAGATGCTGGCCGCGACGCCGCCGAGCGTGACCCAGGTCTTCCAGGAGCGCTTGCGCCGCGGCCGGTCGACGGCGCCGGCGAGCTGCGTCGGGTCGTCGGGGCCCGGACCCAGCAG
>NZ_DASXJD010000136.1:0-6834 GCF_036497585.1 Actinomycetospora sp.
ACAGCAGCTCCGCGTCGCTGAGCACCGGCTTACGGCCCGGTCGGTGGGCCCGCGACCAGCCCAAGGCGGGCAGGACACGATCCTCGAGGTGGACATAGAGTGCGGTCAGGAGGGCGTCACGGTCGTTCGTCACACAATGACGTTTGGCGCCCTCCGCCCACGTTCAGGTGAACGACACACCCCAAGATCTAATCGGACTCATTCATCTAGGTGGGCGAAGCCCTCGTGAGCACTTTCCGTCGCTATGACAACGGAAAGTGCTCACAGGCGCGAAGCGCACTCCGTAGCTTCGCCGCATGACGACGACGCGGCGGGCCCTCGCCGAGCCCGGACTGCAGCGGCTCGGCCGGGTGGCGGCGGGAGCGCTCGCCGACGACCTCCCCGGCCTCGTGGTGCTCGTGGCGCACGGCGACGAGGTCCACGGCGAGACCCGGGGGACGGTCGCGGCCGGCGGTGCACCGATCGCGCGGGACTCGCTCTTCCGCATCGCGTCGCTCACCAAACCGGTGGTCGCCGCCGCCGTCGGGACCCTCCTCGCGGACGGCGCGCTGCACCTCGACGAGCCGGTCGACCGGCTGCTCCCCGAGCTGGCCGACCCGCGGGTCCTGCGCCGGCCCGACGCGGCCCTCGACGACACCGTGCCGGCCGAGCGCCCCATCAGCGTCCGTGACGTGCTGACCTACACGTGCGGCTGGGGCCAGTCCATGGCGATGTTCGCCGCCGACCCGCCGTGGCCGATCGCCACCGCAATGGGCGCCGGGCGGCTGAACACCATGGGCCCGCCGCGGATGGACGTGCCCCCGGAGCCCGACGCCTGGCTGGCCGAGCTCGCGGAGCTGCCGCTGCTGGCGCAGCCGGGGGAGCGCTGGCTCTACAACACCTCCGGCCAGCTGCTCGGGGTCCTGGCCGCCCGCGCTGCCGGCGAGCCGCTGCCCGATCTGCTGCGCTCCCGGGTGCTCACGCCGCTGGGCATGACCGACACCGCCTTCACCGGCGACCCCGTCCGTCTCGTGACCGCCTATCGGGCCGGCGCGGTGTGGGACCCGCCGGACGGCCTCTGGAGCACCCCGCCGCGATTCCCGGACGGGGCCGCCGGGCTCGTCTCGGGCGCCGACGACCTCCTCGCGTTCGCCCGGATGCTCCTCGCGGACGGCGCGGACGTCCTCGACCCTGCGTTCGCCGCCGCGATGACCTCTGACCAGCTCACGCCCGCGCAGCGGGCCGGGTCGGGCTTCCTGGATGACGAGACGAGCTGGGGCTTCGGGGTGTCGGTGACGATCTCCGGGCCGCGGACCGGGTCGTTCGGCTGGGCCGGCGGGCTCGGGACCACCTGGCACGTCGACCCCGGGCGCGACCTCGTGGTGGTCACGCTGACCCAGCGGCTGTTCGCCGGACCCGACGACTTCGCCGTGCACGCCGCCACCATCGACGCCGCCTACGCCGCGCTGGGGTGAACCGAGGCCCCTCGCGGGGCAGGATCGGTGCCGTGCGCATCGTGGACTGGTCGGACGGCCCGGAGGCGGCGGTCGTGCTGCTCGACCAGCGCGCGCTGCCGTCGCGCACCGAGTACCTGCAGCTCACGACGGTGGACGGGGTCGTCGACGCCGTCCGCACCCTCGCCGTCCGCGGCGCGCCCAACCTCGGCGTCACCGGCGCGTTCGGGGCCGCGCTGGCCGCCCACCGCCACCCCGGGGACCCGGCGACGGCGCGCGCCGAGGCCGAGCGGGTGGCCCGCGCGCGCCCGACGGCGGTGCCGCTCGCGCTCGGGGTCCGGCGTGCCCTCGCCCGGCTCGCCGACGGCCCGGCCGCGGTCCTCGCCGAGGCCCGCGCCGTCGCCGTCGAGGGCGTCCGGGTCAACGCCGCCGCCACCACCCGCGCCGCCGACCTGCTCGAGGCGCGGTGTCCCGCGCGGCCGATCCGGCTGCTGACGGTCTGCAACACCGGGGAACTGGCGTGCGGCGAGGGCGGCAGCGCGCTCGGCGCGGCGTTGCGGCTGCACGAGCGCGGTGCCCTGGGCGAGGTCCTCGCCTGTGAGACCCGGCCCCTGCTGCAGGGCGCGCGGCTCACCATCTGGGAGCTGGCGCGGGCCGGGGTCCCGCACCGGCTCTGCGTCGACTCGGCCGGACCCGCCGCGCTCGCCACGGGGCGCGTGGACGCCGTCGTCGTCGGCGCGGACCGGATCGCCGCGAACGGCGACGTCGCCAACAAGATCGGCACCTACATGCTGGCCTGTGCCGCCGCCCACGCCGGCGTGCCCTTCGTGGTGGTCGCCCCCGAGGAGACGATCGACCCGGGGACCGCCACGGGCGCCGGGATCGTGGTGGAGGAGCGGGGTGCCGACGAGGTGCTCGGGTTCGGCGGGGTGGCGACGACGCTGCCGGGGACGCCGGTCTTCAACCCCGCCTTCGACGTGACGCCGTTCGACCTGCTGACCGCGGTCGTCACCGAGGACCGGGTGTGGTCGTCGGGCGGTGACCCCGGGGAACGACGCGAGGACGGGTCGCCCACCACCCCGGCCGCGGTGAGGCGCTGACGGGCAGGCGCCCGCGGTCAGCGCGGTCGACGGAGCAGCATCGTGGTGTCGTACGTGCCGACCACGATGCCCTGGGCCAGCTCGGAGATCCGCTGGTTCGTCGCGCGGGCGTGCTCGCGCAACCGCAGGAAGGCCTGGTCGAGGTCGAGGGCGCCGCGTTCGGCGAGGACCCCCTTGGCCTGTTCGATGACCACCCGGCTCGTGAGGGCGGCCTGCAGCTGCTCGGTGAGGAGCTCCCGCTGCCGGGCGTTGCGATCCGAGAGGATCGCGATCGTCGCCACGTCCGCCAGCGCCTGACCGACCCCCAGGTCGCCGCCGCTCAGGGTGAGTGGCTCGCGGTGGAACAGGTTCAGGGCCCCGATGGTCTGCCCCCGCAGGCGCATGGGCAGGGCGTGCACCGCCGCGAAACCGTAGTCGTGGGCCCGCGCGCTGAACGCCGGCCACCGGGTCTCGCGCGCCAGGTCGTCCGCCATGACGACCTCGCTGGTGCGGAAGCAGTCCAGGCAGGGGCCCTGCTCGGACTGGAGCTGGAAGAGCTCGATGAGGTGGGCCTGCTCATTCGACGCGGAGACGACCTGCAGGGAATCGCGCTGGTCGGTGAGCAGCAGGCCGGCGGCGTCGGCGCCGAGCAGCGCGACGCAGTCGGCACAGAGCCCGTGGAAGAGCTCGATCACGTCGTAGTCGTCCACCAGGGTGTCCGCGAGGCGGACGAAGGCCTCGACCAGGGACTGTTCCCGAGCCATCGGTGTGTTCATGGGTCCTCCCGGCCCTCGCGCTCGTCGTCTCCTCGTTGGTGGGGCGGCTCGGCGCTCGCGGCCGCCCCGTTGCTGCTGACGTGCCACGAGCCGTCGGGATCGAGACGCAGTCGACGGGCGACGACGTCGGCCGCGATCTCGGTGATGCCGCGGTCGCCGAGGAACGCCGCGGCCCGCAGCGCCGCGAGAGCCGTCGGCGCCGCCGTCCCGGCCTGCGCCATGAGCATGCCGGTCGCCTGGTGCACCTCGGCACGTGCCAGCGCCGACCCGTCGTACCAGGGCGACGGGCTCCGTCCGGCCTCGCCGGCCCGATGGTCGAGGCGGTCCAGCAGGGCCCACATCGCCGCGTCGGCCGCCAGCAGGGCGCCCGCCAACTCCGTGTCGTCCAGATGGCCCGGGGTGTCCCGGTAGCAGTCGAGGACGCCGAGCCGGCTCGCGCCCGCCCGCAACGGGAACACGAACATGCCCCGGGCGCCGGTCTCGACCGCGGCCGCGGTGAACATCGGCCACCGTCCTTCCCCCGGTTCGGCGATGTCCGGCACGAGCACCGCCCGCCCCGAGCTGAACGCCTCCACACACGGACCCTCACCGAGGCTGAACTGCAGTTCGTCGATTCGCGCGGCGCCCGGGTCGGTGGCGCACACCGGCTCCTGGCCCTGGGCGCCGTCCATCACGGTGATCGAGGCCCCGGTCATCGGTAGCCAGGTCACGCAGGCGCGGCAGACCGCGAGCGCCGCCTCCGGGCCGTCGTCCGACAGGGCGGCCGTCAGGGCGCGGCCGAGGCCCACCCGGTCAACCACGGGGCTCACCCGGACCCCATCGTGGCCGGCACGGCGAGCGGACGTGCACTCCGGCGTCGCGGCCGATATCGGCGCGCATCGACCTGACCTTCCCGTCGCAGGTGTCGTGCCCGGTGGTCCACAACGAACCACGCGCCCCACCCGACAGGGTCCGGTTCGGATGTCCGCCTCCTCCGGGCCGTGTCGGGCCACGAGGATGGCGCGGACGCTACACCGCACGTCCATCCCTCCTGGGCCCCGCGAGCGGCCACCCGGGGGACCCGACTCGTCGCGGCGCTGGTCGCGCCTCCCCCGCGTCGCATACGATGACCACTTCATCTACTGGCGCGCCCCGGACCCTGGTGCGCCCGCGGAAGACCCCGCGGTGCGACGGGAGGGGTGGCAGTGGCGCACGGGCTCGTCCACGTCCGATGACGACCGTCGTGCTCGCCGGTGAGCTCCGGGGCTGGGCCGTGGCCGACCTCGCCGAGCACTGCGCGGTGCTGCGGCAGGAGCCGCACGCGCAGATCGTCCTGGACATGGGCGGGGTCCACGCGTGCGACGCCGCCGGGCTCGAGGTCCTGATCGCGCTGCACGCCGGCGACGGGGGTGCGGATCTCGTCATCCGCGGAGCCCGGTGGAGCCAGTTCTTCGACGTGCTCCGTCAGACGCCGCTGGAAGACCTCGGCGGCGTGTGCCACCAGGTCCGCCAGCTCGTGTGGAGCGCCCGGCGCGTGCGGCGCATCGGCGTCGACAGGACGGAGCGCGACGACGGTTCCACTCCCTCGGTGACGGCCGGCTGAGCTGCGTCCGCTCGGACGGATCCTCAGGCGCTGCCGAGCCCGTCGTCGATCCACGCGGCCAGTGTGAGGGAACGGTCCCCGGCGAGACGGGTGAGACCGTCGTGCACCGCCAGGGCGTGGGTACGCGTGGTGGCGAGCGGGAGCCCGCGCAGGATCGGCAGGTCGACCAGGGCACGCGCATGGCTGGTCAGCGAGGCGGCGGCCTGCCCCGCGAGGCCCTCGGCGACCAGCGCGGGCATCTCGTCGAGGACGGATCGGGCCGCCACGCACACGCGGGCGAGGTCGATCGCCCGCTGCGCGGCCGGGCCGGTCCGGGAGGGACGGTTCGTCGTCGTCATCGGTCGTCCTCGTCAGGGTGGTGGGCGTCGGCCGCCGATGGATGCGACGGTCGGGCGCGCGAGGGCTCGAGGAGCAGCTCATCGGTCGGCGAGGCCGAGAGGACGGCCAGCGCGGCGGCGTGGACGGAGATGCCGCAGTCCCCGGCCCGGCCGCGCAGCGCCTCGGCGCTCTCGTCGGTGGTCAGGCCGTGGACCCGGGAGACCAGCCTCTGGGCCCGTCGGACGTCGCGGCTCGGCTGCAGCTCGTGCGGGCTCTTGGGCATGTCCACCTCGGCGTGCGGGCGGCTCTCGTCGATCACGAGAGCCGGAGCCGACGGGGGCCGGGTCGACGTCGTCCACCCTGTCGTATCCGCTGCGTCCCGTCCAGTCCGTGAGTGATCGCTCGCGGAGGGTGAGCGGGCCGGCGCTCCTTGCCGGTTCAGTGGCGCAGCGTGACACCCGGACTGACGCCGAAAGCCTCCCGGTAGCTCACGGAGAACCGTCCGGGGTGGGCGAAGCCCCACCGCGCGGCGATCTCGGCCACCGTGTCCCCCGCGGCCGGGTCGGCAGCGAGCAGGTCGCGGTGGGCGCGCTGCATCCGCACCTCGCGCAGGTAGCCCAATGGCGTCTGATCGCGGTGCTTGCGGAACGAGGCCTGGAGTCCCCGAGCCCCGATGAGGGAGGCCTCGGCGATCTCGGCCAGGTCGATCGACCGGTGGGCGTTGCTGTCGATGAACTCGACGGCTCGCCGGATGACGGCCGGCTCACGGGCCGCCGTGGTGTCGCCGGCGGGGTCCGGCGGCGTCGTGACCAGCACGGCGGCGTAGCGATGGACCTGTTGACCGGAGCCCTCGGCGAGCTCACGCAGCGTCGCTGACGCTGCCTGGAGGTCCTGCCGGTAGCGCTCCATGAGCACACCGGTGGCCAGGTGGACGGGGTCGGGCACAACGGACACCGGCGTCTCCTCACGTCGCGCAGTCTCGATACCGCGAAGCGCCAGGGTCCGGGACGGGCCGCCGAGTTGACCGCGGCGACCACTCTGGCACACAGGGGCCCCGGAACGCACCGACCTTCTCCTCGACGAGCACCGGGCTCGGGCGTGCACGACCTTGCTGCACGGGACACGACGAAGGGGCCGCCCCTGACGGGACGACCCCTGTGACCTGCGGTGATGTGTGCGCGCCCGAAGGGATTCGAACCCCTAACCTTCTGATCCGTAGATAGCAGCCGGGGGTCTACGGGCCCCGCGCCCCCGGGGTGGATCACTCGCGGTCCGCCCCGTGCCAGAACAGGACCATCGCGACCTCGACTGCCAACGACCACCCGCACCCACTCCCACCGACAGCAGTTACACCGGCACCCACACCCACTCCGTGACCTTCACTCCAGGAACCTCGCCCAACGCCTGGAAGCCCAGAGCGAGTGGCCGCCTACGATCCCGCGCGGCAACCACGGGACCGCAGCGCCATATGCCACGCGAGTCTTTCGGAGTCGTCCGGCACCGCGGAGGGTGGACCCGAGCAAGCCGAGGTTCGTATCGAAGGTGCCCACTGGGGCCAATTCATGATCATGCTGACCCGGGCGCCGGTCACCGACGTTCAACGGCTCTGCGACGGCGTGCGACAGCTCATCCGGCCTGCCAGCCAG
>NZ_DASXJD010000137.1:0-15379 GCF_036497585.1 Actinomycetospora sp.
CGAGCGAGTACAGCGCCTGCTGCGACTGGTAGCCGGCGCCGAGCGAGTCGTCCCCACTCCCGCCGAGGAACGACGTCAGGCGCGCGAGCCGGTAGCTCGCGGTCACCGCCAGCACCCCGACCGCCCCGAGCGCCCCCGCCCCGAGCAGCCCCAGCGGCCGCCCGGGCGTCCCGGCGAACCACAGCAGCGCGAACAGCACGACGACGATGCCGAGCGCGGATCCCAGGTCCGGCTCGACGACGACGAGGCCCGCGGTGAGCAGCGCGACCGGCACCACCGGCAGCAGCGTCTGCCAGCCGTGCGGCCGTGGTCGCGGTCCGGGGCAGCGGCGGGTGAGGAGCACGTGCGCGCCCCAGAGGACGAGGGTCAGCTTGGCCGGTTCGCTCGGCTGCAGGGACAGGCCGGCGACGACGAACCACTTCTGCGCACCGGCCACCGCCGACCCCAGGCCGGGGACGAGGACGGCGACGAGCCCGACCAGCGACAGGCCGTGCAGCCAGGGGCTCGCGGTCCGGAAGCGGCGCACCGGCACCCGCCCGACCAGGACGAACGCCACCCCGCCCACGGCGCAGTAGGCGAGCTGGTGTCCGAAGACGCCGTAGGGGCTGCCGGTGCGGGTGAGGGAGTCGATCGAGGACGCCGAGAGCACCATGACCAGCCCGAGGCCCGCGAGGACGACGGTGAGCCCGACGACGAGGTAGTACGACGCGAGCGGGCGGCGCAGCGTCGCGGCCACGGCCCGGCGCGCCGCGATCACGTGCCGGGCGACCGGGCTCGTCGTCGGGGCCGTCACCACGCCCGCGAGCCTGGCACCGGCCGACGGCACGGCCGCGCACCCGCGGACCTGCGTGCCCCGGCACGAGCACGCCACAACCGGACGAAGGGGCGGTCGGCCTAGTGGCGGCGGAAGCGGTCGGCGAAGCGCGGGTCGTCCTCCCACCAGAGCCGCGGGGGCCCGCCGTCGTCGTTCCCGTCGTCCTGCTCGGCCGCGTCGAGCTCGGCGTCGACCCGGCGGGCCTCGCGGGCGTCGGCGGCGGCGAAGCGCAGCGCGATCGCCCCGAGGAACGGCAGCCCGGCGAGGTCCCCGCCGATCCACCAGACCCCCGCGCCGATCGCCTGGTCGTCGCGGGGGCTCGGGCCCCACGTCCGGTCCAGCGCGGCGTAGTGGCCGAGCGCGAGCAGCGGGCCCATCCAGAGCACGAGCCCGAGGACGCCGTCGGCCACGACCTCGGCGATCGCGATCCCCAGCGTCAGGCCGTGGTGGGTCTCGCGGGGCACCGGGTCGATCTGCAGCCGGCTCACCACGTAGAGCAGGCCGGCGGCCAGCAGCCCCAGCGACACCAGGCCGCTCACCGTGCCGGAGCGCAGTTCCAGCGGGTAGAGCCCGGTGAGGTAGAGCAGGAACGGCGGGGCGATCAGCGCGATCGTCGCGATGCCGGGCGAGGCGATCGCCCGCGCGGCGCGGGAGCGGCGGATCCGTCCGAGCCGACCCACGGCCGCCCGGGGCAGGGTGTCCCGCGCGAGCGTCAACGGGGCTCCGGCGGCGAGCAGCATCGGCGCGACCACCAGCAGCACCACCCCCTGCACGGCGCGCGCCCAGAAGAGGGTGTCGTCGTAGACCGCGACGACCGACGACCCGATGAGCAGCAGCAGCACGGTGCCGGCGAGGAACGCGGCGGTGCGGCGCGCCGACCAGGGTGTCCCGGCGGTCCGCGACCGGCGGACGCCGGTCAGGTAGCCGCCCCCGAGCACCACGACGCCGGCCAGCACCGCGGGGCGGGCGGTCCAGGAGGTGAGGACGCGGCCGGGGGTCAGCCGCGGGAGGCCGGCCCCCGGGACCCCGAGGGCGAGCACGTGGAGGGCCGGCACCGCGCCACCCCAGACCCCGGCCCGTGAAGCCGGGATACGGCCCGGGACGGCGGCGTCAGGACGGCCGGTGCAGGTGCCCGTAGAGCGTGGTGCGCGGCACCCCGAGGCGTTCGGCGATCTCGGTCACCGACCGGCCCTCGTCGTAGAGCCGGCGGGCCTCCGCGGAGTCCTCCGGTCCGAGACGCGGGGGGCGGCCCCCACGCCGACCCCGGGAGCGCGCGGCGTCCAGCCCCGCGCGGGTGCTGCTCGAGGTGAGGGTGCGCTGCAGCCCGGCGAGCACGACCAGCGTGGGAAGGAGCCCGCCTCCCGCCGGCGTCCGGGTGTCGACGGCCCCGTCGAGCGACCATAGGTCGGCCCCGGCGGCGTGCAGCCGCTGCCCGACCGTGACGAGGTGCAGCACCGAGGACGCGAGGCGCTCCAGCGTGGTGACGACGAGGACGTCCCCGACGGTGAGGTCGGCCAGTACCGCCTCGAGCTCCGGACGAGCACCCCGCGTCCCGCTCGACCGCTCCACCCGCACGTGGTCGTCCCCCACCCCCGCCGTGCGCAGCCGCTCGATCTGGTCCGCCGCGTCCTCGCCGTGGAGCGCGATCCTCGCGTAGCCCCGCAGCACCTTCACTACCCCCCGTGACCGCACGTGCCCCTTCTCGTCCATCTCACGGGGGGCATCGGGGCGGGTCGGGCTCGCGTAACCGGCTAACCGGGTGCCGACTGTCACCTCCGGGCGCCCGGAAACGTGTACCGGCGGTGGCCCGGTGATCTCTGCGGGCAGCCGCCCAGCGGGATCGGTGCAGGTGGCGCCCCGGTTCCACCGTCGGGAGGCGACCGGGCCCCGTCGCCCGAGCCGGCCGCGCGTCCCTCGGGCGGTCGGACACATCGTGATGCGACCGTGACCCGCGGACACGTCCGCCCGGGTGACACGGACGTCCGAAACGGTGGAGCGTCCAGCGACGACACTCCTCGGAGCGCGCACGGGGTGCACGCTGCACACCGGCGAGGACTCGGCCGGACGGAGCAGGGCCACCAGGCCCGGAGAGAGGAGAGGTCGACGTGCGCAAGACCGTCGCCATGATCGCGGCCGTGGTGGTCGCGGTGCTGGCCGTGGTGTCCGCGAGGGCCCTGGCCAGCCCGATCGCGTGGGCGGCGGCCGCCGTGCTCGTGGTCGCGACCGCAGCCGCCGTCGCCACGCTGAGCCTGACGCCCGCGGTGCAGCGGGTGGTGGTCGCCCTCGGGGCCCTGATCGCCCTCGCCGGGATCGCCCTCGCGATCGTCGAGCTCGGGGTCCGGGGCTACCGGACCGCCTCGAGCGCGCCGCTGCTGGGCCTGCTGGTGGGCGTCGGTGGGCTGCTCGTGGTCGTCGGCGTGGCCGCCGCCCGGTCCGCGCCCACCCCGGCCGCGCTGTGGGTCGTCGCGGCCGTCGTCACGGCGGTCGCGCTCGTCCTCGGCGTCATCGTCGGCACGACCGTGCCCTACCTGCCGCTCTCGCGGGCCATCTCCTACACCAGCGCCGACAACGCCACCACGCTGCGGCTCGACGTCCCCGGCGGTGCGCAGACGGGCGACGTCCTCGTCGCGCAGGTGTTCCGCTCCGGCGCCGGGGACGTCACGGGACCACAGGGCTGGACGAAGCTGCGGACGACGGCGCTGCCCGGCGGCACCGGCTCGGTCTCGCTGTTCACGACGACGGCGGCCGACACCACCGGCCCGGCCACGTTCACCGTCACCACCCCGGCGACGCTGCTCGGCGGGGTCGGCGCCTGGTCGCACGTCGCGGCGGTCACCGCGCCCGGCGACGCCACCGGCAGCGGCGGCGCGGTCACGGCCGTGCCGGCGCCGGACGACCACGCGACGCAGGTCCTGTACTTCGTCGCGGGCACCGGGGTCGCCGACATCAGCCCGCCCGAGCCGCTCTCCGACGCCTGGGTGGTCAAGGTCGACAACGTCGTCAAGGCCACCACGTCGCTCGTGACGCGGCCCGCGCTCTCCGACGACCCGGCGGCGCCGGTCAGCCTCACCCCGAGCGCGCCCTTGGCGCCGTGGGCGGTGCAGACGGTGGTGCTGCAGGCGGAGTGACCTCACCGGAGGCGGGAGCCGGACGCCGGTGGCACCGTGGAGGCGTGCGTGGGGACGCCGAGGCCTTCCGGGGCCGGTACGAGTCGGTCGTCGACGAGCAGATCCGCAAGGCGATCGAGTCCGGCCAGTTCGACGACCTGCCCGGCGCCGGGAAGCCCCTGAAACTGCCCGCGCCGGGCGACGAGAACTGGTGGCTCCGGTCGAAGCTGCGCTCCGAGGGCGTGCCCACCCACGCGCTGCTCCCGCGGTCGCTGCGGCTGCGCAAGGAGATCGAGGACCTCGACGAGGCCGTGCGCGACCTGCGCGATGAGGCGGACGGCCGGGCGGTGGTGGCCGAGCTCGACCGCCGCGTCGTGGACTTCCTCCGCGCCCCGTCGGGGCCGCGCGTGCCGATCCGGCGTCCGTCGGCCGACGCCGTCGTCACCCGCTGGCGGGAGGCGCGCGCCGCCGCCCGGCCGGCACCGGCACCGTCGTCCGCACCGCGTCCCGCGGACCGTCGTCGCTGGTGGCGGCGTCTGCCCCGCGGCTGATCCCCGACCGTCGCCGGCGGAACGCCGCGCGGTCACCTCGGCTGAGTCTTCCCACCGTGTGCGTGGCGCGCACGGTCGGGGAGGTCGGCGCACCGCACCGTGCCCGACGTGCATGGCGAACACAGCGGGGTCGACGACGTCGTCGGGGCCCGTGTGTGCTGCGCACCGGCGCTCGGGGCGCGTACGCCGCCTCCGCCGACCGTGCGGGTCGCGCACACGGATCGAGGTCGGCCCTCCCTCGACCCGGGAGCAGAGCCGTCCCCGGGACGCGCACCACACAGAGAGCACAGGTCGCTCACACCGGACGACCAGCCCGGACCACGACGCTGACGGACACGACCGGGCGGACCGGGCGGCCCCTCAGGGACCTCGTCCTCGACCACCGGCACCTGATCCACTCCGGGGTCTTCTCAAGGGCGGGGCGGGCGGGCCAGACTCCTCCCGCTCGCCCCGTGCACGACCGTCCCGGGGCCGAACGGAGGAACCGCCGATGGCGACGGAGCCCACCCGCATCGACCTGCCCTCCGCGGGCGGCCACACCGTCGCGGTGTTCCGCTGGCTCCCCGCCGGCGCCCCCCGCGGCGTCGTGCAGCTCACCCACGGGATGGGCGAGCACGTGCGGCGCTACGGCCACCTCGCGGAGCGCCTCACCGACGCGGGCTTCGTCGTGCAGGGCCAGGACCACCGCGGCCACGGCGCCACCGCACAGACCAACGGCACCGACCCCGGCGTCCTCGGGCCCGGTGGCTGGGGCGAGCTCGTCGCGGACATCGACCGGCTGATGGAGCTGGGCCGCCAGGACGTGCCGGGCGTGCCGCTGGTCCTGCTCGGGCACAGCATGGGCTCCTTCGCCGCGCAGCAGTACCTGCTCGACCACTCCGAGGACGTGGACGCGGTGGTGCTCACCGGCACGACGCTGCTGGACCAGCTCGAGGCCGCCATCGACACCTCGCAGGAGATCGACCTCTCCGCGTTCAACGCGCCGTTCGCGCCCGCGCGCACCGACTACGACTGGCTCTCGCGCGACGAGGCGCAGGTCGACGCCTACGTCGCGGACCCGTGGTGCGGCTTCGGCCTCGACCCGGTCGGCGGCTCGGAGATGTTCGCGGGTGGCCGCGCGGTGGCAGATCCGCAGCGGCTCGCCGCGATGCGCCAGGACCTCCCGGTCTACATCGCGGTCGGCGAGCACGACCCGGTCGGCGGGCCGGTCGTCCTCGCCCAGGCGCTCGCGGACCGCTACCGGGGCGCGGGGCTGACGGACGTGACGTTCCGGGTGTGGCCCGGCGGGCGCCACGAGATCCTCAACGAGACCAACCGGGACGAGGTCGAGGGCGAGCTGCTCGACTGGGTCGAGGGCGCCCTGAAGGCGTGACTACCAGGCGGGGCGCAGGCGCTGCAGGAGCACGCCGACCAGCGGCGGCGTGGCCACCGGGGCGAACGCGATCCCGACGGCGCCGACCGTCAGCAGCGCCGCGAGCTGGGTCTGGATGCCCACCGCCAGCGGCAGGATGCCGACGAGCACGGTGGCCACGAGGCCGACGAGCATCATGATGTGGCCGCTGCGCAGCCGGTGGGGCTCGGAGACCCGGCGCGCGAAGCGCGGGTCGGCCACTCGCAGGGCACCGACGATCGCGGCGAACCGGCGGTCGACGGGTGAGCGCCCGGGACGAGTGGGGTTCTCCGACGTCGGGTCATCGCCGGTCTGGTCACCCTGCTGCACCCCCATAGGGTGACCGACGGCGCCGGAGACCACACCGTGGGGTAGGACACCCGGCGTGAGCACCAGGGCCGAACGGTACCGCCACCATGGGGACATGGACCTCGCGCCGCTGCTCACGAGCGGTTCCTGGACGATCCCGAGGTGCTCGCGGCCGCCGAGGAACGCGTCCTGGCCGTCACCATGCGGGCGGACTGAGCCGCGCCAGCACCGCGTCCCAGTCGCGGGCGAGCGCCGTGGAGGGCTCGCCCGCGATCGCGCGTAGGTAGATGCCGTCGCCGAGCGCTGCGATGAGGTCGCCCGTGAACTCGTCGCCCGCCTCCGCCGCGAGCACGTCGCGCCACGCCGCCATGAGCTCGCGCGCCGTCACGGCAGCGGCCTCCTCGGAGCCGGCGAGGCTCAGCAGCGCCACCGTGCTCCGGAACATGGCGCTGTCGCGGTGCGGGTCGTCGGCGGAGGTGCGCAGGTAGTACCGCGCGACCGACTCCTCGCCGGCCGCGGCGACCTCGCGGGCCGCGGTGATGTCGGCCCGGGTCAGCTCCCGGACCCAGTCCAGGAAGCCCGTGAGCAGGGCGTCCTTCGAGCCGAAGTGGTAGAGCAGGCCGCCCTTCGAGACGCCGGCCCGCGTCGCGACGGCCTCGAGGGTCACCGCGTCCGGTCCGTGCGCCACGACGTGGTCGACATAGGCCCGGACGATGGCGTCCCGCTGGGAGGGCCGGGGCATGCGCGAACCCTATCGTTCGGTTGGTGCACCGTCCGGCTGGTACAGTTTCGGGTCGTAACTATACCGTCCGGACTGTCAATAAACGGAGGCCGCTGTGCTCGCCCCGGACCGGCGCACCCTCGCGCTCGCGACCCTCACCGCACCCGTCCTGCTGCTCACCATCGACATGACCGTCCTCGGGGCGGCCCTGCCCGCCATCTCGGAGGACCTCCGCCCGGGCGCGGCGGAGCAGCTCTGGATCGTCGACGTCTACTCGTTCGTGCTCGCCGGGCTGCTCGTGGTGGCCGGCGGCCTCGGCGACCGGCTGGGTCGGCGCCGTCTGCTGCTCGCCGGCTCGGCGGCGTTCGGCCTCGCCTCGCTCGCGGCGGCGTTCGCACCGAGCGCCGGCGCCCTCGTCGCCGCCCGCGCGCTCCTCGGCCTCGGCGGGGCGACCCTGATGCCCTCGACCCTCTCACTGATCCGGACGATCTTCCCGGAGCCCGGGGCCCGTCGTCGGGCTATCGGGGTCTGGGCGGCGACCTTCTCCGCGGGCGCGGCGGCGGGGCCGGTGATCGGCGGCTGGCTGGTCGAGCGCTTCTGGTGGGGCTCGGTGTTCCTGGTGAACGTCCCGATCTGCCTCGCGCTGCTCGTCGTCGGCCCGTTCCTGCTGCCCGAGAGCCGCGACCCGCGCCCCGGACGCTTCGACCTGCCCTCGGCCGGCCTGGCGCTGGCGACGATGTTCCCCGTCGTGTACGCGGTGAAGTCGGCCGCGACCGAGGGGGTCACGACGGCGGGGGTGGTTGCCGGCCTCGTCGGGCTCGCGGCGGGGGTGTGGTTCGTGCGCCGGCAGCGTCGCGTCGCCGATCCGCTGCTGGACCTGGCGCTCTTCTCCCGGCGGGCGTTCTCGGTGCCGGTGGTGACGAACCTGCTCAGCGTGTTCGCGCTGGTCGGGCTGCTGGTGCTCGTGCCGCAGTACCTGCAGCTCGTGGTCGGGATGTCGCCGCTGACGGCAGCCCTGTGGCTGGTCCCGGGCACCCTGGCCGGGATGGCCGGCGCGCTGGTGGCCGGCCGGCTGGCCCGGCGGTTCGCGGTGCGGCGGCTGGTGGGGACGGCGCTCGTCGTGGCGGCGGTCGGGTTCGGGGCGCTCTCGCTGGCCGTCGGCGCCGGACCGGTCGCCGTCGTCCTCGGGATGGCGCTGGCGGGGATGGCGATCGCGCTCGTCGAGCCGCTGACGACCGACCTCGTGCTCGCGTCGGCGCCGGCCGAGCGGGCCGCGGCGGCATCCGCGATCTCGGAGACCGGGTTCGAGCTCGGCGGGGCACTCGGGGTGGCCGTGCTGGGCAGCGTCGCGGCCGCGGCCTACCGGGCGGGCCTGCCCGCCGGCGTCCCCGGGGACACCCTCGGCGGCACGTTCGCCGCGACCGCCGACCCGGCGTCGATCGCGGCCGCGTCGGCGTCGTTCTCGACGGCGCTGGCGGTCGTCGGCGCCGTGGCGGCGCTGGTCCTGCTCGTGGCGGCGGCGCAGTCGCGACTGCTGCCGGCGGGGTCGGCGTCGGAGTCGGCGCCCCGCGAGCCCCACGAGCCCGTGCCAGCAACGGCACGATCCTGACGTCTGACGCCAGGGCGGCGCCGCTCACTCGAGTTGGCCCGGCCCCGCCCGGCTCGGCACGGAGCCAGCAACGGCACGTTCCTGGCGTCCGACGTCAGAACGGCGCCGCTCACTCGCTCGGCCCGCCCCGCCCCGCGATCACATCAGCAACGGCGGGCGGCGGGCCGACCAGTCCGTCGCCGCCTCGTGCGTGAGCCCCACCTCGAGCACGCGGCGGTCCCCACCGGGCGGCCCGATGAGCTGCACCCCGACCGGGAGGCCACCGGGGGTGAACCCAGCGGGCATCCCCAGCACCGGGACGCCCGCCATCGACCACGGCATGACGGTCTCCATCCACCGGTGGTAGGTGTCCATCGGCCGGCCCGCGATCTCCGCCGGCCAGGGCACGTCGGCGGCGAACGGGTGCACCTGGGTGGCCGGCGCGAGGAGCACGTCGAACCGGTCGAACAGCGCGACGACCGCCGCGTACCACTCCGCGCGCACGATCGCCGCCCGCGCCACCTCCCGCGCCGTGAGCCCCAGCCCGTGCTCGATCTCCCACACCAGCTCCGGCTTGAGCTGCTCGCGCAGTGCTGGGTCCTCGACCAACGGCGCCATCTCGACCGAGTTCCACCACCGCCAGACCAGGAAGGCGTCCCAGAGCCGGTCCAGGTCGAACGCGGGCACCACGTCCTCGACCACCGCCCCGAGCCTGGCGAGGACGTCGACGGGTGCCCGGGCGAGGTCGAGCAGACCGGGCTCGGTCGCGAGCCGGCCTCCGAGATCCCCGAGCCAGCCGACCCGCAGGCCCTCCGGCTCGGCGGGGTGCAGGTCGGTGAGGTCCAGCGGGTCCGCGCGGTCGAGCGGCCCGACCGGCCCACCCGCCGTCATCACCCCGAGCAGCGCCGCCAGGTCGAGGACGGTGCGCGCCATCGGCCCCGGTTCGTTGAGCTGTGCGACGAAGCCGGGTGACCCAGGCAGCCGCCCGCGCGAGGGCCGCAGCCCGTACACGTTCGCCCAGGCAGCGGGGTTGCGCAGCGAGCCCATCGTGTCGCTGCCGTCCGCGGCCGGGAGCATGCGGGTGGCGAGCCCGGCCGCCGCCCCGCCGGACGACCCGCCGACGGCGCGCGAAAGGTCGTAGGGGTTGCGCGTCGTGCCCCAGACCGGGTTGAAGGTCTGGGACCCGAACCCGAGCTCCGGGGTGTTGGTCCGCCCGACGAAGAGCGCGCCGGCGGCCCGCATCCGCGCCACGTGCGGCGCGTCGGTGACGCCGACCCGCTCGGCGAAGATCGGCGAGCCCGCCGTGAACGGCTGCCCGGCGGCCTCGGTCACGTCCTTGACCGCCTGGGGCACGCCGTGCAGCACCCCGCGGCGCCCGCCGCGCCCCAGCTCGGCGTCCCGCTCGCCGGCCTCGTCGAGGACGTCGTCGGGGTCGCGGCGGGCGATCAGGGCGTTCACCGCCGGGTTCACCGCGTCCGCGTGCTCCAGGTGGGCGTGTGCCACCTCGACACAGGACACCTCCCGCGCCGCGATCGCCGCCGCGAGGTCGACGAGGCCGAGCTCGCAGAGTGGCGGCACGACGACGGGCGCGACTCCGGTCAGCGGGGCTTCACCTCGCCCATCTCGCCCCAGCCCTCGCCGTCGACGCCCTGGATGCTGATGATGCGCGGCGTGGTGTCCACGTAGTCCGGGGCCTCCTGGACGAACTTCTTGAAGTGGTCCGAGGTCACGTGCGCCTCGGCCGCGCCGTCCTGGAACGCCTCGACGAGGGTGTAGGTGTTCTCCTCGTCCAGCGACTTGTTCCACTCGAAGAAGATGTTGCCCGGCTCCGACCGGGTGCCCGCCGTGAACTCCTTCGTGAGCTCGGGGAAGCGGTCGGCGTACTCCGGCTTGACGGTCCACTTGACCGCGATGAAGATCATGGCCCGAATCCTGGCACGGGAGTGGCGGGCCGCACACCGTCCAGGCGGAGGACCGGTCGTGGTGCTGGCGGCACGGACCGGACATCACCGACACTGGCACCATGGGCCCGCCGGTCGTCCTCGCCGAGTCGGGCCACCGCGCGCCCGCCCCGGCACTGCGGGGCCTGGTTTCGTACCACGGCTACGACCTGCGCGGGCACCTCCCGGGCCGCCACCGCGGCCTGCCGTCGCCGTACCTGACCTTCGTCGTCACCTTCGGCCCGGGGCTGGAGCTGGAGCGTCCTGACGGCGGGCGCGACCGCTTCGCGGCGTGCGTCGGCGGCCTGCACGACACCCCGGAACGGATCGTCCACGACGGCCGCCAGTCCGGGGTGCACCTCACCGTGCACCCCCTCGCGGCCCGGGCGTTGTTCGGCGTGCCCGCCGCGGCCCTGGCCTCGGTGACCGTGGCCGCCGACGACGTCCTCGGCGCCGCCGGCCGGGAGCTCACCGCCCGGGTCGCCGAGACCGAGGACGCCGAGTGGGAGGCGCGCTTCGCCGCGCTCGACGAGGTGCTGGGTCGCCAGCTGCGCCGCCACGACGCGGCCGGCGAGGCGACCGACGAGGTCCGGCACGCCTGGCGGGTCCTGACGGCGCCCGGGCCGGGCGGGGTCGGGGAACTCGCCCGCGAGGTCGGCTGGAGCGGCGACCACCTGGGCCGCCGGTTCCGCGCCGAGTTCGGGGTGGGCCCGAAGGTGGCCGCCCGGATGGCGCGCTTCGACCGCGCCCGTCGTGACGTCGCCCGCCGCGCCGGTGCCGGACCGCTCGCCCTCGCCGACGTCGCCGCGGACCACGGCTACGCCGACCAGGCCCACCTCACCCGCGAGTTCCGCGCGCTCGCCGACTGCACGCCGACCCGGTGGGTGGACGAGGAGGTCCGGGCCCGCCTGTCGGGCGGGGCGGACGATCCGGGCCGGGTCGGATCCGTTCAAGACCGCGGGGGCGACCGGGCCCGATCCTCGACCGCATGGGCGAGACGACGATGACCGAGTCCACGACCACTCCCCCGGCCCAGGTGTGGCCGACGCTGCGGGCGCGCGACGCCCGGGCGCTCATCGACTTCTACGTGTCGGCCTTCGGCTTCACCGAGACGGTCGTGTACACCGACGACGCGGGGACGGTGGTGCATGCCGAGCTGGCCTGGCCGCACGGCGGCGGGCTGATGATGGGCCAGGAGCGCGAGACCGCCGACGGGCGGTGGGCCCTGCGGGTCGGGTCGTTCGGCGGCTACGTCGTCACCCGGGACGCCGCGCACACCGACGAGGTCTTCGCCCGGGCTGTCGCTGCCGGGGCGACCGTGGTCGCCGAGCCCTACGACACCGACTACGGCTCGCACGACTGCACGCTGCTCGACCCGGAGGGCAACCACTGGCAGTTCGGCACCTACCCGGGCCACCCGCGCGCGGCGGTCGGCTGACGGACGTAGGGTCGGCGTTGTCTGCGCCTAGGGTTCCGTCCGCCGCCCGATCACCAGCCCACAACCAGGGCGGCCGGGGTCTGGACCGAGCGGCGCCACGACCGCGGTCACGGCTCGTCCGGCCGCCGGTCGACACCTGACGGGAGAGAAACCCCGAGGGCTCCAGTTGGACGTGCCCGCGTCCGAGCGGGCCCGACGCCGAGGAGCCTCTCGTGGCCACCGCTCTCTCCGCCGTCGTCCCCTCCGGCCTGTCCGCGGGTGTCGTCGCGATCACGCTCGCCGCGGCAGTGCTGCACGCGGTGTGGAACGCCGTCGCACACGCCGTCCCCGACCGCCTCGTCGGCTTCGCGCTGATCGGGGTCGCCTACACCGTGATCGGGGGCGTCACCGCGCTCGTCGTGGGCCTGCCCCCGGCCCCGGCCTGGCCGTTCGTCCTGGCCTCGGCCGTCGCCCACGTCTTCTACGCGCTGCTGCTCTGGGCGAGCTACCAGCTCGGGGACTTCAGCCAGGTCTACCCGGTCGCCCGGGGCACGGCGCCGTGGGTGGTGGCGGTCGTCGAGGTGCTGCTGGGCCACCACCTGCCGGTGCTCCAGCTCGTCGGGATCCTCGTGATCTCGCTGGGGCTGCTCACCCTCGCCCTCGACGGCGGGCGTCCCTCGCAGACGACGCCGCCGGCGCTGGGGGCCGCGGTGGCGACCGGGATCTTCATCGCGACCTACACCGTGATCGACGCGTCCGCGGTCGCGACCACCCCGGTGCTCGTCTACGCGACCTGGATGTTCCTGCTGCAGGGCCCGGTGATGCCGGTGGTGGCGTTCGCCCGACGGGGACGGCGGCTGGGGACGCCCTCGTGGTCGGTCCTGCTGGCCGGGCTCGGCGGCGGGGTGGTGTCGCTCGCGGCGTACGGGCTGGTGCTGGTCGCCCAGACCAGCGGCGCGACGGCGGCCGTGGCCGCGCTGCGGGAGACCAGCATCGTCATCGGCGCCGTCATCGGGGCGGTGTTCCTGGGCGAGCGGTTCGGGCGGGGACGGGTGATCGCCGCCGTCGTCGTCACGGTCGGGATCGTGCTCGTGGACCTCTGAGGCGGAGGTGCCGGAGAGCCGGGCCCGCCGGACCCGGTTCTCTGACAGGATCCGCGACCGCACCTCGCGGAGCGTCACCCCGATCGGGAGGACCGATGATCACCGGCGCACACACGATCATCTACAGCACCGACGCCGACGCCGACCGGGCGCTGCTGCGGGAGCTGCTCAGCGGTCACCCGGCGGTCGACGCGGGCGGCGGCTGGACGATCCTCGGGCTGCCGCCGGCCGAGGTGGCCGTGCACCCGACCGAGGGTGCGCCGCTGCACGAGCTGTACCTCATGTGCGACGACATCGAGGCCACCGTCGCCGACCTCGGCGCCCGCGGGGTGGTCCTCGAGGGCGGGATCGCCGACCACGGCTGGGGCCTGCTCACCACGATCCGGCTGCCCGGGGGCGGCGCGCTCGGGCTCTACGAGCCACGCCATCCGGTCGCGGCGGGCTGACGGCTCACGCCGCGAGGTGCGCGGCGGGCGGGAGCGCGGCCGGGTCGCCGGCGGGCCAGTCGCCCGGGGACGCGCCGAGCGCGGCGAGCTCGGCGACCTGCTCCACGCACCACGGTGAGAGCCCGGGCCACGACGCCGCGCGCACCGCGGTGACGAGCTCCGACCACGCCACCGGCCGCACGTCCTCCACCTCGGCCGGGTCGGGCGCGGGCTCGCCGGAGACGCGGGCCGTGAACACCGGGCACATCTCCCGCTCGATGATGCCGTCCTGCTCGGCCCGGTAGGAGAACCGCGGGAGCACGAGCCGCGGCGGCCCGACGTCGATCCCGAGCTCCTGGCGCCCGCGGCGCCGGACCGCGTCGTCGAGCGCCTCGCCGGGCGCGGGGTGGCCGCAGAAGCTGTTGGTCCACACGCCGGGGAACGTCCGCTTCGTCGTCGCGCGGCGGGTCATCAGGAGCCGGTCGGCGTCGTCGACGAGGTAGCACGAGAACGCCAGGTGCAGCGGGGTGTCGGCGTGGTGGACCTCGGCCTTCGAGGCGGTGCCGATCGCGGTGCCGTCGGGGTCGAGGAGCACCACGAGCTCCGGAGCATCGGGGTTCTCCACCGTCCAAGTATGGGTTCGAGGTCGCCGACGTCGTCCCGAACGTCACCGGCGAGGCGAAGTCCGTCGTCGTCGCCGCCCAAAACTGGTAGCACGTCGGGCCCGCGACGGCGGTCCAGCTCAGGGTCGACGCGCGTGAGCCGACGACGGCGACCAGGGCGAGCACCGGGAGTCGTCTCACGGCGTGCTCGCGAGGCTCACGCTGACCGGCACGGTGAAGGTCGCCCGAACGCGGCGCTGGTCGTCGGGAGGGTGGTGACCGCCCGAACAGGGCCGCGGTCTCCACGGACGGCAGCGGAAATCGGCTGTGATGGCCAGCGCCTCTGACTAGCGTCCCTCCCGACCGACCAGCGGGACCCGCGGAGGGAGTGGACCACCCATGGAGCAGATCGGCACGCGGCTCGTCAACTGGGCCTCCATCCTCGACGCGGCCACCCGCGAGCAGGCCGAACGGGCTTCGACGATGCCGTTCGTCTTCCCCCACATCGCACTCATGCCCGACGCGCACCTCGGCAAGGGCGCGACCGTCGGCTCGGTGATCCCCACCCAGCGGGCGATCATCCCGGCCGCGGTGGGCGTGGACATCGGCTGCGGCATGGCCGCCGTGCGGACGCAGTTCACGCGTGAGCAGCTCACCGACCGCGGCCCGCTCGCCCCGCTGCGGGAGTCGATCGAGCGCGCCGTCCCACTCTCGGCCGGCCGGTACAACCGCACCATCGTGGCCACCGCGGAGCCGCGGGTCGAGGAGCTCGGCAAGCTCGCCGAGGAGGCCCGGTTCGACCCGGCCTCCTACGCGCAGAACTGGGCCGTCCAGCTCGGCAGCCTCGGGAGCGGCAACCACTTCATCGAGGTGACGGTCGACGAGCTGGACCGGGTGTGGCTGTTTCTGCACTCGGGCTCGCGCGGGGTGGGCAACAAGATCGCGCAGCGGCACATCAAGGTCGCGCACGACGCCATGGCCCGCTGGTGGATCAACCTCCCCGACCCCGACCTCGCCTACCTCGTCGAGGGCACCGACGAGTTCTGGGCCTACATCCGCGAGCTGCGGTGGGCCCAGCACTTCGCGCTGCTCAACCGCGAGGAGATGATGGACCGGGTCGCGCGACAGCTCGGCGAGTTCCTGGGCGAGGAGGTCGACGAGCAGGAGCGGGTCAACTGCCACCACAACTACACCGAGCAGGAGACCCACTGGGGTCGCGAGGTGTGGGTGTCGCGCAAGGGCGCCATCAACGCCGAGCAGGGCCGGCCCGGACTGGTCCCCGGCTCGATGGGCACGGCCTCGTACGTGGTGACCGGCAAGGGGTTCGCGCCCAGCCTCAACAGCTCGCCCCACGGCGCCGGCCGGGCCTACTCGCGGTCGAAGGCCCGGAAGACCTTCACCGTCGAGCAGCT
>NZ_DASXJD010000138.1:0-1635 GCF_036497585.1 Actinomycetospora sp.
TCCCCGACGAGGCCCCGGACGTCATAGGCCTTGATCACCTGGCTGACCACCCGGGCGCGCGCGGCGTCCGCGGTCTCGGTACTGGCGTGCTGAGCTGGCGCTGAACTGCTCACGTCGGCCAGCGTATCGGCCGTGCCCGACACCGTGCGGCATGGCGGCCACCCGATGGTGTGCCGGTCGCCGGGCGGGAATCCGTCAGGAACCGGAGGGGTCCGGCAGCACCCGCAGGTGCCCGCGCCGTCCGGTGCCGGCGACCGCCCCGACCTGCCCCACGGCCTCGCTCGGTGGCTCCGCCCGCCCGGCCTCCCGCACCGCCTCGGCGAGCGCGGTGAGGTCGTCGGCGGAGGGCTCGGACGGGAACTCGCCCTCGTAGCGCACGACCTCCCAGCCCCGGGGGGCGGTGAGGCGCAGGGCGTGGTGCTCACAGAGGTCGTACGAATGCGGCTCCGCACTGGTGGCCAACGGACCCACGACGGCCGTCGAATCGGAGTAGACGTACGTCAGCGTGGCGACGGCCGCCCGGCCGCACCCGGTCCGTGAGCACTTCCGCACTCCTCGCACGAGCCGGAACCATAGTCGCCTCGCGCCCCGGCGCCGCACAGGCGCGCTCGGCGCGTCGGGGCTCGGACGTCACCGTCCGGTCACGTCCCGGTCGTGTCCGGACGATCCCACCGGTCCAGGTCGGGCGCGGCGCGTCAGCGAGGAGCACACCACGCAGGCCGGGCCGGTCCGCCTCCTGTCTGCTGTGCTCCTGATCAACGGAGTGGGGGCGGCCCGGCCCACGAGGGGCACGCCGCGCAGCCCCGACCGCCCCGCGCCCTGCCTCACGTGGTGGTGATCAAGAAAAGCGGAGTCAGCAGCCAGCGCCCCGCCGCGCCACTCTCCCGGCCGGACGTCCACCACGCCCCCGGCGGCGTAGGCTCGCGCGTCGTGGCGAGAGGTGGCACGCGCACCGGCGACCGGTCGGATCGCGGCTCGGCGCGGCCCCCGCTGCCGATCCGCCCGCGACGACGCCGTGACCGGCGCGGCCGCGGGATGCGCGCGCCGCTGTACCCGGCGGGCTCGCCCGCGGCGCGGACCCGGGCGGAGCGCTTCGACGCCGTCGTCCTCGAGGCCCTCGAGCCCATCGAGGACCGCTGGGGCTCGGAGCTCGAGGAGCTCGACGTCGCGGTCGACGACGTGCCCGACATCGGCGACGCCGCCCCGGACGAGGACGGCGTGGTCGGCGACGGGGAGATCCCGCTCGCCCGGCTCGTCCCCGCGGGCGTCGACCGCCGCGGCGCCGCGACCCGCGCCCGCATCGTGCTCTACCGCCGCCCCATCGAGGCGCGCGCGCTCGACGGCGAGGACCTCGCGGACCTGCTGCACGACGTGCTCGTCGAGCAGATCGCCGAGTACCTCGGCGTCGAGCCCGACACCGTCGACGGCGAGGGCTGACCGCGGGAGCAGAACCCGCCTGATCAGAACCCGTGGGTCACGGCCTCGACGTTGTGACCGTCGGGATCGCGCAGGAACACCCCGTAGTAGCCCGGGTGGTACTCCGGCCACTCGCGCGGCGCGTGCAGCACCTCGACCCCGGCCTCGACGGCCGCCGCGTGCACGGCGTCCACCGCGGCACGGTCGGCCGCGCTGAAC
>NZ_DASXJD010000139.1:0-35388 GCF_036497585.1 Actinomycetospora sp.
TCGCCGCGATCCTGCGCGACGTCCTCGCCCGCGGCGCGGCGGTCCGCGGCGAGGCCCCCCGCCGGGTCGTGCTCACCCACCCGGCGAGCTGGGGGCCCTACCGCCGCGGGCTGTTCGAGGACGTCGCCGTCGCCGCCGGCCTCGAGGACGCCGTGACGATGTCCGACCCCGAGGCCGCGGGCCACCACCACCGCGCCGTCCACGGGCTCGACGAGGGCGCCGCGCTCGCCGTCTACGACCTCGGCGGCAGCTCGTTCGAGGCGGCCGTGCTCACGCGGCGCGGCGAGGACGTCGAGCTGCTCGGGGCGCCGGTGGCGATCGAGCGACTCGGCGGGGTGGATCTCGACGAGGCCGTGATCGCGCTGGTCGACGAGGCCACCGGCGGGCTGCTCGCCGATCTGGACCCCGACGACGAGTCCAGCGCGACCGCCCTGACCCGGCTGCGTCAGGACGCCGTCGCGGCCAAGGAGGCGCTGTCGGCCGACGACGAGGCCGAGGTGTCGGTCCTGCTCCCGGGTCGCCACACCGACGTCACGGTGTCGCGCGGCGCGTTCGAGGAACGGATCCGGCCGGCGGTGGCCCGCAGCGTGGAGGCTCTGGGCCGGGCGGTCGAGACCTCACCGGTGCGCCCCACCGCGGTGCTGCTGATCGGGGGCTCGTCGCGGGTGCCCCTGGTCGCGCGGACCGTCGCCGAGCAGCTCGGGCTCCGGGTGATCGCCGAGCGCCGTCCGGAGCACGTGGTGGCGATGGGCGCGGCGCGGGCCGCGCAGGCCGCGGCGCCGTCGGTCACGCGGGTGACCCGAGGGCTCGGACTGGCGCTGTCGGGGAAGGACCGCTCGTCCCGGGCGGGCGCCGGAGGGGCCGGCGCGCAGGAGGCCGGCGCCCGGGAGGCGGCCGCGGCGAAGGCCCCCGCCGGGCCGACGCCGCCCCCGGAGGCCCCACCGGAGCCGCCGGAGAAACCGGCCGCACCCCCCGACGCGCGGGACCAGGAACCCACCGCCGTCGTGCGGCCCCCGCTGGTCGACGGCCGCGTGGCGCCGCGGGCCGACGAGCCCACGGCCGGGGCCGAGACCGGAGCCGGCGGCGACGAGTCGGCCACCACCGTCACCCGCTTCGACCCCGGCGAGGAGGCGAAGACCACCGTCACGCGCACCTCGCCCGCCACCGAGCAACCCACCGAGGCCACCCGCCCCTCATCCGACGAGGCAAACACCACCGTCGTCCGGTCCTCGCCCGGCAGTACCCGGGCGCAGCCGGCGGGGGCTCCCCCGCCCCGCCCCGGCGGGCCACCGGCCCAGGCCCCGCCCCCGCGCCGGCCACCGGCCCGCCCCGGGATCCCGAGCGGGAGCTTCCCCGCGCAGGGCCGCCAGGGTCCTCCCGGCCCGCGCCCGGGCCGGCCCTTGCCGCCCGCGGGTCCCCCGGGGCAGCCCGGTGGCCCCCCGCCGGGCCGTCCCGGCCCCTACCCCGGGCCGCCCCCGGGCACGGGCCCGGTCCCGCCAGCCCCGCCCGAGGCCCCCTCCCGGACGGGGCGGAGCCGCACCGGGCTGCTCGTCGGCGCGGGCGTCGTCGTGCTGCTCGTCCTCGTCGCCGCCGTGCTGCTGATCACCGGGATCCTCTGAGCGTCCCCGGGCCGGGGTGGGGCTGACCCCACCGCGACCGCAGGGACCGCACCCGCCGTCGTGGGGCCCGCTCCACCGCGCCCGACCGGGTGCGGCGGACACGCTGGGAGCCGTCACCGAGACGACCCCCACCGCCCTCCCGGAGCCCACGATGACCACCACTCTCGATCAGCTCAGCCGTCGCGACCGCGCCGTCCTCGCCGCCGTCGCCGCCGGACGCGGCACCGTCGTCGCCGGCCGCCTGCTCATCGACGGCCTGCCCTGCGCCGACCAGTTCGTCGCCGCCCGTCTGCGCGCCGCCGGGCTGCTCGCGACCCAGACCGCCGGCCCCGCGCTGCTCACCGGCACGGGCGCCGAGGCCCTGGCCGCCTGAGCACCCCGACCCGCGCGACGAGGAGCCCGCCGTGTCCGCCCCGACCTCCGCCCGCGCGCCCGCGCCGGTGCGCGCCGCGCTCGACACCGGAGCCCGCTGCCTCGTCCTGTCCCCCCACCTCGACGACGCCGTCCTGTCCTGCGGCGCCCTGCTCGGTGAGCTCGCGCCCCGCAGCGAGATCACCGTCCTCACGCTCTTCACCGAGGCCACCGACGGCCCGCACGGCCGCGCCGCCCGCTCCTTCCTGCGCCAGTGCGCGCACCCCGACGCCGCGACGCTCTTCCGGGCCCGCCGGGCCGAGGACCGCGCCGTCGTCGGGAGCCTCGGGGCGCGACCCGAGCACCTCGGGCTGACCGACGCGCTGTTCCGCCGCCGCGACGTCCCCACGGCGCTCGCCGGGGTCGGGCGGCTCGTGCCCGAGCTCCTCCACCGCTACCCGACGTTCCGCTTCGACATCGCCCGCGGCCGGGTCTCCCGCGGCGACCGGGCGCTGCGCGCCGAGCTCGCCGCCCGGATCGCCGCCCGCGCCGGGGAGGCGGACCTGCTGCTGTGCCCGCTCGGCGTCGGGCGCCACGTCGACCACCTCCTCACCCGCGACCTCGGCCTCGCCTGGCCCGGCCCCGTCGTGTGGTTCTCCGACTTCCCCTACGCGCTCGACCACGACCCCGACGCGGCGTTCCTGCGCCGCGAGGGCCTGCGGCCGTGGTCGTTCGACGAGGGCCTCGACGCGAAGGACGCGCTCGTCCGCGGCTACGCCACCCAGGTCGACGCGCTGTTCCCCTCCGGGGTCGTCCCCCGTCGGCCCGAGACCTACTGGACGCGCTGAGCTCACTCCCGCAGCCGGCGGGCGAGCCCGATCGAGTCCTGGTGGGCCCAGGTGTCGACGACCACGCCGTCGACGACCTGGTAGATCCGGATCGCGCCGAACTCGACGGTGGGTCCCGCGGAACATCGGCCGCACCACCACCCGGTCGCCCTCGGCCACCAGGTCCTCGACCGCGATCTGCAGGTCGGGGAACCCCGTGGTCAGCATCGTGTGGACGTCCTGCGCCTCGGCCAGCGTCGCCGGGTCCCAGAACTCGGCCGGCCGCTCGGGGTGCGCCCTCCGCGCCGTCGCCGCCGGTCACGACGACCCCCAGGAGCGGCTCCGCGCGGTGGTCCGGGCCTACGTCGACACCTTCACCGGGCGTAGCGGACCCGGACGCCCAGGCCTCGGATCCGCTCCAGGAGAACGGTCTTGGCCGGGGACGGCCGGACAGCAGAAGCGGAGGTCCCGCCCCGTCCGAGGGCGGCGTTCGCCGAGGAGACGCTCATGCACCCGCGGGGCCCGGTCCGGCGTGCACGAGCGTCCCCTCGGCGAACGCGGGACCGCGAGGATGGGAGCCGTGCCCACCTCAGGCTGGTCCTGGGCCTCTCCATCGGCAGCGCGCCGTTCTACCCACTCGGCCGGACGCCAGACGGCGCCGGACGGCGTTCCCGAGCTCGCCCGCGCGGTCCGCGCCTCGATCTACTCGCTCTCGAGCCCCGCGCCGTGCGTCTTCGGCGCGGACCTCGACCGTTTCGGCGTCGCACTGCGGGCCCTCGTCGCCGAGGCCCTCCCCGACGGCGTCTTCAGCGAGCGACTCCGCGGCATCACCCTGTCGATCTGGCGCTGAGGTGCCGGACGAAGAACCGCACCGCGCTGTCGGCCTCGAACCGGGGCAGCTCCATGTGCCGCCCGGCGTTGGCGTGCAGCGACTTCTCCGTCGAGCCCAGGGCGTCGAACAGGGCGAGACCGGACTCGCGGGAGATGAACTCGTCGTCCCACTGGAGCACGAACTCGACGGGCACGGTCACGCGCCGGGCGGTCTCTTCGAGCGGACCGGGCCAGAACTGGCCGAGGACCGCCGCGGTGATCCTCGGCTCGGCCGCGAGCAGCGGGATCCCGATCGCGGTGGCCATGTTGGTGCCGAACCAGCCGACCGGACCGTCCGGGCCGATCTCCGGCAGCGCCGCGAGCGCGTCCAGGGCCGCCCGCCACTCCGGCACGGACCGCCGCGCGATGTCGAGGTTGTACCGCTCGACGACGGGCCCGATCGGTTCGCCGGCCGCCTGCACCCGCCGCAGCGCCGCGACCTCCCGCTCGTCGGTGGGGGTGCGGGGACGGTCGCCATGGCCCGGCGCGTCGAGGGCGGCGACGGTGAACCCGCCGTCGAGGACGAGTCGGTGGGCCCGCCCGACGAAGCGGGGCCAGCGCTTGTGGGTGCCGCCGCCGTGCCCCAGCAGCACGAGCGGGCCGCCCGCGCCGGAGGCGGGCGAGAAGAGGAGACCGGGGACGTCGTCGAGCGCGAACTCGCGCTCGCGGACGCCGTCGACGGTGGTGTCGGTGGTGAAACGCAGTGTGGACATGGCTGTCGCCCTCCGGGAGTGCCTGATCGGCGCTCCCGGCGACACCCGTCACCCGACCGCGACCACCGCGGGGAGCACCCACGTCGATCCGTCCATGGGGCTCACCTCCTCCTGCCGTGCCGCGGTCGGGGCAGGACGCTAGCCGCCCGGCGTCGGGCCCTCCACCGAATTCCCGCGCACCACCCGCCCGTAGGACGCCACGTCGATCCCCGAGCCGGGCTCGAAGAGCTGGTCCTCGAACGCCAGGTACCAGGCGTCCAGGCCGCACTCGCGGGCGTAGCGCCCCGCCTGCACCATCTGCGCCGCCTCGCTGTCCGACCGGGCCGTGCCGCCGGTGTTCGGCAGATCCGGCGGCCCCGGGTTCTCGGCGACGACCCCGAGGCCCGCGGCCCGGGCGAGGGCGATCGTCCAGCGCTGGGTCGCGCCCCGGTCCAGCCCGGCCGCGGTGAGCGAGGCGGGGGTGTCGTCGGGGCGGCAGCTGTCCTGGTGGGTGGCCCGGGCCCGGACGGCGCTGTCGTCGTCGAGGCTGGTGAAGTCGACGAGCGCCCGGGCGGGCGTCCGCTGGGCCCGCAGCCGGGCGTCGAGGTCGGCGAGGACCCGGAACTGCGCCGGGTAGTCGAGCCCCTTGCCGAGCGAACCGTCCGGGTCCGCGCGGCCGTCGAGCAGGCCGTCCGTCGCCGCCCGGCGGTCCTCGGGCAGCACCCCGCGGCCGGCCAGCGGGACCTGGAGGTCGCCGGTGAAGCCGAGCTCGCGCACCGCGTCGGCGACCCACACGACCGAGTCCACCAGCGAACCCGTGTACCAGTCGTACCAACCGTCGACGGCGTCCGCGCTCACCGGCTCGCCCTGCCACGTCGGGGATCCGGGGCGCCAGCCCGGCATCGGCGAGGGCTCGACCCCGTCCGCCCGGCCGGGGCCGCCCTGGGCGGCGTCGTCGAAGGCCCAGAACGCCGTCCGCGTCGCGTCCGGCTCGGCGGCGGGGTAGCCCAGCTCCCCGGCGAGCCGCACGGCGCTGACACGGGTGAGCACGCCCGCCCCGGCGACGGCGCGCAGGTAGCCACTGGCCGCCTCCCGGGCCGCCGCGGAGAACACGAGGTCGGCCTCGCCGGAGGAGGAGCCGCGGCCGTCCTGGTCGCGGTAGCTCGCCGACGGCAGTCCGAGCACCCACGACGGCGGGTTGTGCAGGCCCAGGCCGAGGACCACCCACAGTCCGCCCGCGGCGCAGGTCTCGACCCGGGTCCGCACCGACGCCAGGTACGCCTCGTCGACGACGCCGGGTGCGGGCTCGGCCCGCGCCCACTGCAGCTCGGTCATGGCCGTCCGGGCGCCGGCCTCGTGGAGGGCCGCCACGCGGTCCGGCCGGCAGGACGACCCGAGGACCCCGAAGGCCGGGCGGTCGGCCGCCGAGGCGCCGACCGACCCGCAGCCCGTCAGCAGGGCCACGACGAGCGCCACCACCACGCCGATCCCGGTCGGCCACCATCGCGTGCGCACGACTCACCCGCTCTCGGAGACCGGCGGGACGTCCTGGCCGGCCGCGACGGCCGCGTCGAGCGCGGGCCGGTCGACCTGCCAGACCGTGGTGTCGCCGTTGCTGGGGCCGTGCGCGGTGTACAGCGGCCGGGCGTGCTGGGTCATCCACGTCAGCATCTGCGGGGCGGCGTCGCCGTACCCCTGCGCCAGGGGCTGCGAGGACGTCAGGACGTACTGCGCGTTGTTGTCGCGCAGCTGGGTCAGGCTCGGCCAGTCCCCCCACCCGTCGCGGGGCGGGAACGCCAGCTGCGCGACCGGGCCGGTCAGCCCGACCCGGGCGTCGGCCGGCAGGTTCGTCGCCATCCACGCCCGGGCCTGCGGAAAGGTGTCGTCGACGGTGAGGCGTGCCGAGACCCCGAGGCAGAGCGTCGCCGCGACGAACACCGAGGCGGCGATCGCGAGGGGTCGACGCAGGGTCCGTCGCCGGTCGCGCAGCTCGGCGATCGAGGTGGCCGACACGACGACGGCGACCACCACGGTGTAGTAGCCGAACTGCTCCTCCAGCGCCCCGGCGACGACTGAGTACACCCCGAACAGGCCGGTGGCCACGCCGATCAGGCCCATCAACCGCCGGGCCGTCGACTTCGCGAACACCGTCCCGAGCCCGGCGAACAGGCACAGGCCCAGCAGGACGTAGCTGGTGCCGAAGCGGGAGAGCTCGGCGACGAGCCGGCCGACGAGGCTCACGTTGCTCGCGTGGAACCCGGTCATCTGGTCCAGGCCGATGAGGCGGCGGAGCCCGCCGAGCTTCTGCGAACCCCACTCGCCGAGGTCGCCCGTGGCGGCCACGACCGCGATCAGCACCGTGTAGGGCAGCAGCGATCCGAGCACGATCCGGCCCGCCTGGGCCGGCGCCAGGGTGCGGCGCCAGATCACCGCGGCGGCCAGCGGGACCAGGATCTGGATCGCCGTCATGTCCTTCGTGGTGAGCGCCAGCCCGAAGATGACCCCCACCCCGACCTCGCGCCAGCGCCGCACCCGCGGGGTGGCGGGGTTGGTGAGGACGCCGAGGAGCAGCAGCCACGCGCCGAGGGTCCACATCGTCGCCGGGGTCTCGAGCATGACGCGGCTGTCGTTGCGCAGGATGAACGGGTCGAACGCCAGGACCGCGGCACCCCCGAGGGCGATCGGGAGCGGGACGACCTTGCGCAGCAGCCGGAAGCCGAGCACGACGGTGACCGCACCCAGGAGCGCGGTCAGCCAGCGCAAGGCGTAGACGAGGTCCATCGGCGGCAGCGACCCGAGGCCGAAGAGCTTGAGGAACACGGCGTCGAGGAGGAACGAGCCGATGGGGTGCAGGTAGAAGTGGGTCCCCTGGAAGGTCGGGATCCGACCGTGGGCGACCGAGTCCCCGATCTGCGCGTAGATCAGCTCGTCGACGAACAGGTCGTTCGCCCGGCCCAGCCCGATCGCGCGGACCGCGAGGGCGATCAGTCCGATCAGCACGGTCAGGGGCCACGTCCGCCCGATCGTGAGCCGGCCCGTCCAGCCCCTCTGGGAGGGCCGGATGATCGAGGTCATCGCCGGCGCCGCGGGGGCGTGGCAGACGGTCGAAGCCGGCGGCGGCCGCAGCGCCGGTCCGCCGGGGCGCGGACCCGGCGGGGGGCCCACCGGCCGGGCGGCCGGTCCGGCGGGGCGGCCCGGGATGCGGTGACGCCGGGTCACGTCGTCGGCCGGCCACCCGAACTCGCGGCTCAGCCGGGGATACTCGCCGGCGTTCACGGCAACCACCGCCGCAGCAGGGCGTCGAGGGCGGTCGGGCCGGTGGTGTAGATGGGGCCGGCGAGCGGGCCGGACGGCGTCGCGAGCCCGGCGGGGGCCTGCGCGGCCCACGGCGGGACGGGCGTCCGCGGGTACGCCGAGGGCGACGGGTAGCCCCACCCGGTGTCGGCCCGGTGCCGGGCCGGAGTGGCCGGGTGCACCGGCGCGGAGACAGGTCGCGGCGGGGTCGTACGAACGGCCGGTTCGGCACCTTCGAAGGTCACCGACCGGCCGTTCGTGTGCTCCGGAGGGCGCTCCGACGGGCGCTCCGGCGACGCGGTCGGCCGAGCAGCCGGACGCCTCCGGAGCTTCACGGTCGGCTCGACCGGGAAGCGGTCGGCGATGGCGGCCATGGGAGTCTCCTCGACCTCGGCGCGGTCCCGGGTGGACCGACCCGTCGAGCGTCGCAACACGGGGCCTGCGGGCCGATGGTGTCGACCCTCCGGCCCGGTGGGGTTCTCCCCCGGGTTCCGGGTCGTGCCACCCCCCGCGACCGCGTGGCGACGCAGCGCGAGGTCGCTGGTCAGGGCCCCGCCGGGGCACTAGCGTCCGCGGCCGTGCGCCGCGACCTGCGCGCTCCCGACCCCGACCTCCGCGCGCGCTGGGACGCGCTCGCCGTCGCGTCGGGGGCCTCCCCGTTCGTCCGCCCCGGCTGGCTCGGCGCCTGGGCGGACGCGTTCGGCAGGGCCGACGACCTGCGCCTGCTCACCCTCGAGCGCGGCGGCGAGCTCGTCGGGGTCCTCCCGGTCCTGCCCGGCCCGCTCGGGCTGCGCTCCCCCACCAACCACGAGACGGCGCTCTTCGCCCCCGTCCTCGCCGACGCCGACGCCGCCGTCGAGCTCGCCGACCGCCTCCTGCACGCCGGCACCACCGTGGACCTGTCGGCGATGCCCGCCGACGCCCCCGCGACCACGGCGCTACGCGACGCCGCCCGCCGGGCCGGGGCACCGTCGCTGGAGCGCCCCGTCTGCGCCTCGCCCTGGATCGACACCACCGGCGACCCGGCGTCGTTCCTGCGCCGCCTGTCGAAGAACCGCCGCCACGGGCTGCGCCGGCTGCGCCACCGAATGGCCGACGCCGGCGAGGTGGTGCTCGACGTCCGGGAGGACGGCGAGGACCTGGGATCGGTGCTCGACGAGGGGTTCCGGCTCGAGGCGCGCCCCTGGAAGCTCGCCGCCGGGTCCGCGGTGCTCTCCGCGCCCGCGAACGTCCGCTTCTACACCGAGGGCGCCCGGTGGGCCGCCGCGGCGGGGCTGCTGCGGCTGGTGCACCTGCGGGTCGACGGCCGGTCGGTCGCCTTCGGCTACTGCCTGCGCCAGGGCGACACCCTGTACTTCCTCAAGCTCGGCATGGACGACGAGCTCGCGAAGCTGGGGCCCGGCGTCGTCCTCACCCACCACCTCGTCGACCTGTGCTGCGAGGACCCGCAGATCGCGCGGCTGGACCTGCTCGGGGACGCCGAGTCCTACAAGGCCGACCTCGCCAGCGGCACCCGGGAGCAGGTCCGGCTCCAGGTCTTCGGTCATCGCCTCACCGGCCCCGCCCACCGCGCCGCCCTGGCGAGCGCGGCGCGGCTGCGCGCCGAGGCCGTCGGCCGGCTCTCCGACGACACCCGCGCGCGGCTCTCCGCGCTGCGCAACCGCTGGCGCCCGGGCGGCGCCGCGCGGTCCGGCGCCGCCGCGCGGTCCGGCGCCGCCGCGCGGTCGGGCGACGACGCGCGGTCGGGCGACGACGCGCGGTCGGGCCCGAGCAGGTCGGCGACGAGCGCGTCGTAACGGGCCTCGACGTCGCGGCGGTCGAACGCGAGGCTGCGGGCCCGGGCGCCGCGGCCGAGCTCGGTGCGCAGCGCGCGGTCATCGGACAGCCGGCGGATCGCGGCCCCGAGGGCGGCGGCGTCGAACGCCGGGACGGTGAGCCCGGCCCCCGGCCCGATCCAGCCGAGCCGCTCGAGGTCGAAGGTGACCACCGGCCGGCCGTGCGCCATGGCCTCGAGCGCGGTCAGGCAGAACGTCTCGTAGCGCGAGGGCACCACCATCAGCGAGCAGCCGTGCAGCAGCTCCTCCTTAGCCTCGCCGTCCACCCGGCCGAGCAGCCGCACCCGGTCCCCGAGCCCGGCGGCGAGCTCAGCCAGGCGGGCCTCCTCGGCGGGGGTGCCGGACCCCGCGACGTCGAGGCGCAGCGTCGGGTCCTCCCGGACCGCGGCGAGGAGCAGGTCGAGCCCCTTCTGCCGCACGTCGACGCGCCCGAGGAAGAGCACGGGCCCGTCGGCGGCGTCGGTGACCTCGGCGGGCAGGTCGAGGCCGTTCGGGATCACCGTGACCCGGGCCCGCGGGCTGGCGGCGCCGACCAGGCGCGCGTCGACATCGTTGAGCACCACGAAGTGCCGGTAGAGGGCGAGCCCGCGCCGCTCGACGGCCTCGAAGGGCAGCCCGTACCGGCGCGCCATGTCGGCCCCGCAGAGCATCTGGACCAGCCCGACGACGGGGCAGCGCGCCACCAGCGGCAGCAGGCTCGCCGACACCGGCGGCGTGAGGCTCTCGATCCACACGTCGGGCCGCACGACGAGCGCCATCAGCGGCACGAGCAGCGTGAACAGGATCTGCCCGCCGCGCGGCCCGGCCCACCCGACGGGCAGGTGGACGTACCGGACGCCGTCGCGCCACCCCGACACCGCGCCGCGGTACGAGCCGCAGTACACCGTGACGTCGTGCTCGACGGCCAGCCGGGCCGCCACCCGGGCGACCACCGCGGCACCGCCCCCGCCGTAGTGCGGGTTGCCGAGGTCGTCGTAGATCGACAGTACGACCCGACGTCGCCGCGCCGGGCTCACGACGACGACCGCCCTCGCGACCGCAGCGCTGACACCGCGCCGTACGCCCGCCGGGCGGCCTGCTCGGCCCGGGATAGCGGGAGCCGCTCGAAGCGCAGCGACGCGTAGTCGACCGGCACCGCCCCGAAGTACCGCTTGAAGTGCTCCGGCCCCGACCCGGCGTCGGACTCCCCCATGTGGAACCAGCGCACCCCGTGCTCGCAGGCGTCCCGGATGGCCAGCGAGTGCAGCAGGTAGGTCGCGAGGGTCTCGCGGGCGATGCCGGTGGTGTCCATGGCGCACATCCAGCCCAGGGTGTGGTTGTCGCTCGTCAGGACGACGTTGACCGCCACCGGTTCGCCGTCGCGTAGCACCGACCACACCGCGCACCGCTCGCCCAGCGCGGCCGCGGCGGCCGCGACCTGGCCGGGGCGATCGCGGCGGGCCGCGAGCCGGCGTGCCAGCGCGAGGGGCTGGCCGCGCTGCTCGGCCCACCGGTCGACCGACTGCGCGTACAGGTCGCGGAACACCGCGAGGCCGCGCCCGTCCGGGCCGGTCGCCGTGGTGCCGTCCTCGCGGCGCACGTCGAGCTCGAACCGCTCGGCCTTGCGCACCGAGTTGCGGGCCTGGCGCTTGAACCCCTTCTCCCAGAGCTGGTCCCACCCGACGCCGAGGTCGACGACCTGCGAGGTGTACGCGACCCGGATCGCGGCCGGACCGGCCGCCTCGTCCCACACTGCGCCGCGCAGCGGCATCGGGGTGAGGGCGCGCAGCACGGCGGGGCGGCCACGCAGGTCGTCGAGGACGAGCCGGGCGTGCTCGACGGTGAGGTCGCCGCCCTCGACGAGCGCGCCCCCGTAGCCCCAGCCGTAGGGCCACGACTCCTCGCTGACCGTCACCCCCGCCCGCCGCCGCGCGACCAGCGGCAGCACCAGGCGGCGGCCGTCGGCGAGCTCGTAGAGCCGGCTCGCGTCGGTGTAGCCGCGGGTGGTGAGGCCGTCGAGCCACTCCGGGGACTGGGTCACGACGGCATCCGGGTCGGCCGCGTGGACCTCCCGCCACACGTCACGGGGCACGGGGGTCACGACGGCGCGAGTGCGCTCGCGGGTCGGCGGGGTCATCGGGTCACCTCGGTGGGGATGCGACGCAGGAGGGCGGTGACCTCGGCCGGGACGAGGCCGAGGGAGAGGGCGAGCACGACGTAGGCGCCCAGGGCGCCGACGACGACGGCGAGGGCAGCCGGCGTCGGGAGGGTCCCGGCCACCGCGAGCGCGCCGGCGAGGACCGCGACGGCCCCGGTCCAGCGCACGACGGGTCCGCGGGCAGGTGCCGGGGGCCGGAAGCGCGCCAGGTAGAGCGCCCCGAGCAGGGCCACCGTCGACCAGGTGCCGACCGCGAAGGACCAGGCCGCGCCGAGCGCCCCCACCCGCGGGACGAGCACGACGAGCGCCGCGACCTGGAGCGCCACCGCGACCGGGACCCGCGCCGCCACCGCCGTCGCCATCCCGCGGGCGAACAGGGCCTTGAGCAGCATGTCCGCGAGCAGCAGGCCGGTGGTGCCGAGGGTCAGGACGCGGACGACGCCCGCGGCGTCGGTGTAGGCGCCGGGCAGGACGACGTCGAGCACCGGGCCGGGCGTGACGAGCAGCACGAGCTGGCAGGGCACCAGCACCAGCGGCACCCAGCGCAGCGCGCTCACCAGGCGGGCGTGCGCCGCGGCGAGGGTGGGGGCGCCGGCGATGAAGGGGAACACCGCGTCGGAGAGTGCCGAGCCGACGAAGAACGGGGCGCGGGCGAGCACGGCACCCGCCTGGTAGACGCCGACGACGGCGAGCGTCACGCCGGCCCCGCGGCCCAGGGCGCCGAGGGCGAGCACGTCGAGGGTGCCCATGAGGCCGAACGCGGTCGTGCTGACCGCCATCGGGACGGCGGCGGCGAAGGCGCCCATCCCACTCGTCGGGCGCCCGGTCCGTCGGGCGCCGCGCGGCAGGCGGTCGGCCAGCGCGAGGAACGCGACCACGGCCGACACGCACGCGGCGACGAGCAACGCGGCGGCGACCCCCACGACCCCGTCGACCACCGACCCCAGCAGCCCGACGACGACGAGGGCGAGCACCACCTTGACGACGATCTCGGCGACCCGCGCGGCGCCGACCCCGTCGAAGCGGCGGGCCCCCTGCAGCGCCCCGACGAGCACCGCGACCAGGGCGAGCACGACGATCGTGGCCGCCGCCAGCAGCGTCGGGACCGGCCCGACGCCCGGCAGGATGGCCCCGGTCGTGAGCTGCACCCCGGCGAAGCCGGCGCCGAGCACCAGGCCCAGTGCGACGTTCCCGATCAGCGCCACCCGCAGCACCGGGGCGGTCGCGGCGGCGTCGTCGGCGCGGGCGACCTCGCGGGCGAGGGCCCACGGGAAGCCGGCGGCGAGCACCGACGTCGCCAGCAGCAGCAGGTTGAGCAGGATTCCGACGGCGCCGAACTGCTCGGTGGGGAGCAGCCAGGCCAGCGCGAGACCGAGCCCGTAGTTCAGCGCGGCGGTGCCGGCGAGCGCGGCGAGCAGGACGAGGCTCCCGCCGCCCGCGCCGCGCGCGGCGCGGAGTCGATCGAGCAGGGGCCGGCCGAGCGCGGGCCGGGGGGCGTCCGTCGTCGTCGGGACCATGCCTCAGCCCGCCCGGGTGACGTCGGCCGGGACGGCGGCCACGGGCGCCGTCGTCGGGACGCTGCGCAGAACCCGGCCGCGGGAGGCGACCGTCGCGATCATGGCGGCCTCGTAGCGCTCGACGCAGGTGTCCCAGCCCAGCCCCTCGGCGCGGCGGCGGGCGCGGTGGCCCAGCGCGGCGAGGCGGGGGCGGTCGGCGGCGAGGCCGTCGAGCGCGGCGGCGAGGGCGGCTGCGTCGCGGGTCGGGACGACGGGCCCGGTGTCGGACACGAGGTCGCGCACCCCGGGCAGGTCGGAGACCACCGGGACGCACCCGGCCGCCATCCCCTCGAGCACGACGAGCCCGAACGCCTCCGCCTGGGTGACCGAGGGGAGGACGACGACGTCGTGCGTGTCGTACGCACGGTGCAGATCGTCGTCGGAGATGCGGCCCGTGAACAGGACGTTCCGGGCCGAACCGGCAAGGGTCTCGTACTCGTGACGATGCGCTCCGTCACCGACCAGGGTCAGCTCCAGCCCGGGGCGGCCGGCCACGGCCGGGATCAGCCACTCCAGGCCCTTGTACGGGCGCATCTGCCCGACGAAGAGGACCTTCAGCGGGGCCTCGTCCCGGTGCGGGCGCAGCGGGCGCGGCCGGACGTCGACGCCCCACGGCACGACCTCGACCGGCGGCCCGTCGGCGCGACGCTCCAGAGCGGCGTAGTGCTCCGAGGTGGTGAGGATGCGGTCGGCGCGGCCGGAGAGCACCCGGTGGAGGCGGTTGTAGAGCCGCGACGCCGTTTCCGCGCCGCGCACCGCGAGTGCGCTGTGGTGGGTGTAGAGGATCGGGGTGCCGCGCCGCGCGCCGGCGAGCAGGAGCACGACATCGCTCATCGTCGGCACCGGGCCGTGGAGGTTGACGACGTCGTACTGCTCGAGCAGCTCCCCGACCCGGCGCCAGTAGGCGACGAGGGGCGAGAAGCGGTACTCGCCGAGCATCAGGCGAGGCATCTGGACCGAGGAGAGGACGTCGACGCGGTGCCCGCGCTCGCGCAGCCCGACGGTGAGGCGGTGCACGCAGCGGGAGATGCCCGAGACGATCGGCGGCGCCTCGCTGGTGACGACGAGGACGTCCAGGCGGGGGCCGGCGGACCGGTCGCGACGGTGGTCGTCCAGGCGGATCGGCGCGGCGGCCGGGGTGACGACCCGCTGTGCGGCCCGCAGGACCCGCAGGTGGCGTAGGAAGCGCAGCCCCTCGCGGGCGGTCGACTTCGACTCCTCGGCGTGCCGCGCGGCGAAGGTGAATCCGACCTCGGCGATGCGCTCGAGGCCCGAGCGCACGACGAGCTCGAGGAGGATCTTGTAGCCGATCGGGTCGACGGCGTCGAGGTCGAGCGCGGCGCGGCGCACCGCGAAGAAGCCGGAGAGCGGGTCGCTCATCCGCGCCACCGCCCCGCCCAGCAGCCGCGCCGCGAGCACCTTGGAGCCGCGCGAGACCGCGTGGCGGTACGGCGAGCCGAGGCCCGAGCCGTCCCCGCCCGCGGCGTAGCGGGTGGCGACGACGACGTCGTGGCCGGGTGCCGCGGCGAGCAGGTCGCCGATGACGGCCGGCGGGTGCTGCAGGTCGCCGTCCATGACGACCGCCCACTCGGCCCGCGCGGCGCGCAGCCCGGTGACGACCGCCCCGCCCAGCCCGCCCGCGGGCTCGTCGCGGTGGATCACCGTGAGCGCGAACGGGAGGAAGGGGGCGGCGGCGCGGGCGAGGGCGGCGGTGTCGTCGGTCGAGTCGTCGACGACGAGGACCTCCGCACCGGCCGGCAGGGCCTGCGCGAGCCGGCGGAGCAGCTCACCGACGTTGCCCGCCTCGTTGTAGGTCGGGATGACGACGGACGCCGTCGGGGCGGCCGTCGGTGCCGCGGCGGCAGTGGCGGTGAGCATGGTCGTCGGTCCTCCCCGGTGCGTCGTGCTCGTCGTTGACACCGGGAAGACTGCTGGTCAGGGGCTCGTGCGCACGATGGAGCGGACCCCCGGACGCGCGGGGACGACCCTCCGGCCGAGGTGGGGTTCTCCCCCGGCGGCGGCGCCCCGGGGGGCGGCCCGGGTAGCGTCCGGCCGTGGCCACGAACCGTTCCGCGCCGCCGCCGACGGTCACCCCCGTGCTCGTCTATCGCGACGTGCGCGCCGCCGTGGCGTTCCTGGAGGCGGCGTTCGGGTTCTCCGAGATCGTGCGGATCGGCGACGACCACCGGTCCCAGATGCGGGTCGGCACCGACGCCGCGGTGGTCGTCGCCGACGACGGCGGCGACCGGAGCCCGGTGGCGCCGACCGTGGTCACCCACGAGATCAAGCTCCGGGTCGACGACGTCGACGCGGCGATGGCCCGGGCGCGGCAGGCCGGCGCCGTCGTGCGCCAGGAGCCCGTGACCCATCCGTACGGCGAGCGGGCGGGCGTCGTCGAGGACGTGGGTGGGCATCGCTGGGAGCTGACCCGGACGGTGCGGGACGTCGCACCGGAGGAGTGGGGCGGGACGAGCGTCGGGTCCTGGTGAGGGCCGGGAGTCGGACCTGCCGCGGGCGCGAGGGTCGGCGCCGTGACCGGCGTCTCGGGCACCGGGCGCCCGGCGGTACGTCCTGTCGAGTGAGGCCTCGATGGGCGGCACCACCCGGCGCGGAATCGGTTCAGTTCGGCGCGACATCCCGCGTGTCCGCTGGCTGCGTCGGACCGGGCACCGTTGTCTGGGTCAGGACGCAGTCGAGCCCCGGTGGTCGGGGCGTGAGGAGGGTCCGTGACGTACGACGCGGTCAGCGCCTACACCGTGCTGCTCGGTGACGGTGTCGGCCCGACGACGGTCAGCGTGCACGGCAGCGCCGTGGACGCCTGGGCCGCGCTCGGGGCGGCGTTGGGCACCCAGCCGCCGCCGGGCCGGGCCGCGCACGCCGGGACCTCCGCCGTGCCGCGCCGTCGCTGGCTGCCCGGTTCCCGTCCCGGCCGGCCCGTCACCGTCGTGCCGCGGGAAGGGCTCACCCAGGACGAGGTGCACGAGGCGGCGGAGACGTGGCGGCTGGTCGACCCCGCCCGGCGGTTCTGGCAGGTCACCTCGCACCGGCTGCAGGTGACCGTGCCCGCCATCAACACGGGCCCGCTGGTCAGCCGCTCGGCCTGAGCGGGTGGGCCGGCCCCGTTCCGACCGAAGGGCACCGTCGGTCGATCTAGCCGCACGACGGCGCCCACCGCTCACAGCACCCGGCGAGCAGGCGTTCCGGCGAAGGGCGCCCCTGGTCGATCTAGTCGACCGAAGGTGCCCTTCGCTCAGAAAGGGCCCCGGCTCAGGCGAATGCCCGGTCCCCCGGCCCGATGGGACGCGGCAGGACGTCGCGCCCGGTCAGGGCCGCGTCCACCCCCGCCGCGGCCGAGCGGCCCTCGGCGATCGCCCACACGATGAGGGACTGGCCCCGGCCCGCGTCGCCGGCGACGAACACGCCCGGCACCGAGCTCTGGTACGAGGCGTCGCGCCGCACGTTGCCGCGCTCGTCGTAGTCCACGCCCAGGGCGTCGAGCAGGCCCTCCTTCTGCGGCCCGAGGAAGCCCATCGCGAGGAAGACCAGGTCGGCCTCGAACTCCCGCGCGCTGCCCTCGACCGGCTCGAACTTCCCGCCGACTCGCTGGACGTCCACCAGCTTGAGCGCCCGCAGGTTGCCGTGCCCGTCGCCCTGGAACTCCTCGGTGTTCACCGAGAACAGCCGCTCGCCGCCCTCCTCGTGGGCCGAGGAGACCCGGAAGACCGCCGGGTAGGTCGGCCACGGGTTCGACGCGGGCCGCTCCGCCGGCGGGATCGGCATGATCTCGAGCTGGGTGACCGAGGCCGCGCCCTGGCGGTGGGCGGTCCCGACGCAGTCCGCCCCGGTGTCGCCGCCGCCGATGACCACGACGTGCTTGCCCTCGGCGTCGATGTCCGAGCGGGCGTAGTCGCCCTGCTGCACCCGGTTCGACGGCGGCAGGTACTCCATCGCCTGGTGGATGCCGGCCAGCTCGCGGCCGGGGATGGGCAGGTCGCGCCAGGCGGTGGCCCCGACGGCGAGGACGATCGCGTCGAAGCGGTCCCGCAGCTCTGCCACCGAGAGGTCGTGCGGGCCGGTCCCGCCCACCTCGAGGCCCGCGACGAAGTAGGTGCCCTCGGCCGACATCTGCTCGAGGCGGCGGTCGAGGCGCTTCTTCTCCATCTTGAACTCGGGGATGCCGTAGCGCAGCAGCCCGCCGATGCGGTCGGCCCGCTCGTAGACGGTGACGTCGTGGCCCGCGCGGGTGAGCTGCTGGGCGGCCGCGAGCCCGCTCGGCCCGGACCCGATGACGGCGACCGCGAACCCGGTCTTGGCCTCGGGCGGTTGCGGTCGGACCCAGCCCTCCTCCCAGGCGCGGTCGATGATCTCGATCTCGACCTGCTTGATCGTCACCGGGTCGGAGTTGATCCCGAGCACGCACGCCGACTCGCACGGGGCGGGGCACAGCGTCCCGGTGAACTCCGGGAAGTTGTTGGTGGCGTGGAGGCGCTCGATGGCCTCGGACCAGTCGTCACGCCACACCAGGTCGTTCCACTCCGGGATCATGTTCCCGAGCGGGCAGCCCTGGTGGCAGAACGGGATGCCGCAGTCCATGCAGCGCCCGGCCTGCTTCTTGAGCGTGGTCTCGTTGAACTCCTCGTAGACCTCGTGCCAGTCGCGCAGGCGCAGGTCGACGGGCCGGCGACGCGGCAGCTCGCGGCCGGTGGTGAGGAATCCGCGGGGGTCAGCCACGAGCGGCCTCCATGATCGCGTCGTTCACGTCCCGCCCGTCGCGCTCGGCGTCGGCGGTGGCTTCCAGGACCCGCTTGAAGTCCACCGGCATCACCTTGGTGAACCGCGCGGTGGCGGCCTCCCAGTCGGTGAGCAGCTGGTGGGCCACGGCCGAGTCGGTGGCGGCGTAGTGCTTCTCCACGAGGGCGCGCAGCTCGTCGAGGTCGGCCGCCGAGGGCACCTCGAGCTCGACCATCTGGTGGTTCACGCGGGCCTCGCACATGTCGAGCACATAGGCCACGCCGCCGGACATGCCCGCGGCGAAGTTCCGGCCGGTCGCGCCGAGGATCACCGCGCGGCCGCCGGTCATGTACTCGCAGCCGTGGTCGCCGACGCCCTCGACCACCGCGTGCGCCCCGGAGTTGCGCACGCAGAACCGCTCGCCGACCTTCCCGCGCAAAAACAGCTCGCCGGCGGTGGCGCCGTAGGCGATGACGTTGCCCGCGACGATGTTGTCCTCGGCGACGAGCGGCGCCTCCGGGTGCGGGCGCACCGTGATGCGGCCCCCGGACAGGCCCTTGCCGCAGTAGTCGTTGGTGTCGCCGACGAGGCGCAGCGTGACGCCCCTGGGCAGGAACGCGCCGAACGACTGCCCGCCGGACCCGGTGAAGGTGACGTCGATGGTGTCGTCGGGCAGGCCCTTGCCGCCCCACCGCTTGGTGACCTCGGAGCCGAGCATCGTCCCGACGGTGCGGTTGACGTTGCGGACCGGCAGTTCGAGGTGCACCGGCGAGCCGTCGGCCAGCGCCCCCTCGGCGAGCTGGATCAGCGTGTGGTCCAGCGCCTTCTCCAGCCCGTGGTCCTGCGGCTTCGACCGGTGCAGCGCCTGCCCGGCGAAGTTCTCCGGGACCTCGGGGCGGTGCAGGATCGGCGCCAGGTCGAGGCCCTCGGCCTTCCAGTGCGACTCCGCGGCCCGGGTGTCGAGGACCTCGGTGTGCCCGATCGCCTCCTCGAGCGAGCGGAAGCCCAGCGCCGCGAGGTGCTCGCGCACCTCCTGGGCGATGAACTCCATGAACGCGACGACGTGGTCGGCCTTGCCGGTGAACTTCGCGCGCAGCGTCGGGTTCTGCGTCGCGACACCGACGGGACAGGTGTCGAGGTGGCAGACCCGCATCATGATGCAGCCGGAGACGACCAGCGGCGCCGTCGCGAAGCCGTACTCCTCGGCGCCGAGCAGCGCGGCGATCATGACGTCGCGGCCGGTCTTGAGCTGCCCGTCGGTCTGCACGACGATGCGGTCGCGCAGCCCGTTGACCAGCAGCGTCTGCTGGGTCTCGGCGAGGCCCAGCTCCCACGGCCCGCCCGCGTGCTTGATCGACGACAGCGGCGAGGCGCCGGTCCCGCCGTCGTGGCCCGAGATGAGCACGACGTCGGCCTTGGCCTTCGACACGCCCGCGGCGACGGTGCCCACCCCGACCTGGGAGACCAGCTTGACGTGGACCCGCGCCGCCGGGTTGGCGTTCTTGAGGTCGTGGATGAGCTGGGCGATGTCCTCGATCGAGTAGATGTCGTGGTGTGGCGGCGGGCTGATCAGGCCCACGCCCGGCGTCGAGAACCGGGTCTTCGCGATCCAGGGGTAGACCTTGTGGCCGGGCAGCTGCCCGCCCTCGCCGGGCTTCGCGCCCTGCGCGATCTTGATCTGGATGTCGTCGGCGTTGACGAGGTACTCGCTGGTGACCCCGAAGCGGCCCGAGGCCACCTGCTTGACCGCCGAGCGCCGCGAGTCGCCGTTCGCGTCGCGGGTGAAGCGGTCGGGGTCCTCGCCGCCCTCGCCGGTGTTGGAGCGCCCGCCGAGGCGGTTCATCGCGATCGCGAGGACCTCGTGCATCTCCTGGGAGATCGACCCGTAGGAGATGGCGCCGGTGTTGAACCGCTTGACGATCTCGGAGACCGGCTCGACCTCCTCGATCGGCACCGGCGCCCGGTCCTGCGTGAAGGCGAACAGCCCGCGCAGCGTCAGCAGCGAGGAGCTCTGCTCGTCGACAGCGCGGGTGTACTCCTTGAACGTGTCGTAGTTCTGGGTGCGCGTGGAGTGCTGCAGCTTGAACACCGTGTGCGGGTTGAACACGTGCAGCTCGCCCTCGCGGCGCCACTGGTACTCGCCGCCCACCGCGAGCTCGCGGTGCGACGCCCGCACGCCGTCCTCGGGCCAGGCCAGCCGGTGGCGGACCGCGACCTCCTCGGCGAGGACGTCGTAGCCGATGCCGCCCAGCCGCGAGGTGGTGCCGGCGAAGCAGTCGGCGATGACCCGCTCCCCCAGCCCGATCGCCTCGAAGATCTGCGCGCCGATGTAGGACGCCACCGTCGAGACGCCCATCTTGCTCATCACCTTGCGCACGCCCTTGGCCAGCGCCTCGACGACGTTGCGGGTCGCGGTGGGCACACCGACCCCGGTGATGACGCCGCGGTCGATGAGGTCGGCGACGCTGTCCAGCGCCAGGTACGGGTTCACCGCGGAGGCGCCGTAGCCCAGCAGCAGCGAGACGTGGTGGGTCTCGCGGACGTCGCCGGCCTCGACGACGATGTCGGTCTGGGTCCGGGTCTTCTCCCGCACCAGGTGCTGGTGCACCGCGCCGGTGAGCAGCAGCGTCGGGATCGGGGCGCGCTCGGCGTCGGAGTGCCGGTCCGACAGGATGATCACCCGGGCGCCGTCGGCGACGGCCGCCGAGACCTCCTCGCGGATCTCGGCCAGCCGGGCCTCGAGGGCCCGGCCACCACCCGAGGCGGCGTAGAGCCCCGAGACCACGTGCGGGGCGAATCCGGGCAGGTTGCCGTCGTCGTTGATCCCGATGAGCTGGGCGAGCTCGTCGTCGTCGATGACCGGCAGCGAGAGCACCACCCGGCGGCAGGAGGCCGGGGAGACCTCGAGCAGGTTGGTCTCCGAGCCGAGCGAGACCTGCAGCGAGGTGACGAGCTCCTCGCGGTAGGCGTCCAACGGCGGGTTGGTGACCTGCGCGAAGAGCTGGGTGAAGTAGTCGAAGAGCGACCGGCTGCGCGCCGAGAACGCCGCGAGCGGCGCGTCGTTGCCCATCGAGCCGGTGGCCTCGCCCGCCCCGGTGGCCATGGGGCGCAGCAGCAGCGTCAGCTCCTCGCCGGTGTAGCCGAAGGTCTGCTGGCGGCGTAGGAGGACCTCGCGATCGAACGGCACGCGCTCCCGTGCCGGGAGGTCGGGCAGGTCGATCATCCCGGCGTGCAGCCACTCGTCGTAGGGGTGCTCGGCGGCGAGCTCGCCCTTGATCTCGTCGTCGTCGACGATGCGGCGCCCGACGGTGTCGACGAGGAACATGCGGCCGGGCTCGAGGCGCCCCTTGCGCACGATCGCGGACGGGTCGACCTCGAGCACGCCGACCTCGGAGCCGAGCACGACCAGGCCGTCCTCGGTGACCCAGTAGCGCGCCGGGCGCAGGCCGTTGCGGTCGAGCACCGCGCCGATCACCGAGCCGTCGGTGAACGCGGCCAGCGCGGGGCCGTCCCAGGCCTCCATGATCGTCGAGTGGTACCGGTAGAAGGCGCGCCGCGCCGGGTCCATCTCGGTGTGGTTCTCCCACGCCTCCGGGATCATCATGAGCACGGCGTGCGGCAGCGAGCGCCCCGCGAGGTGCAGCAGCTCGAGGACCTCGTCGAAGCTGGCCGAGTCGCTGGCGTCCGGGGTGACGATCGGGAAGAGCCGGTCGATCTCGCGCTCCGAGAAGGCCCCGGTGTCGAGCAGCGACTCGCGCGCCCGCATCCAGTTGCGGTTGCCGCGCAGCGTGTTGATCTCGCCGTTGTGGGCGAGGTACCGGTACGGGTGGGCCAGACTCCAGGCCGGGAAGGTGTTCGTCGAGAACCGGCTGTGCACGAGGGCGAGCGAGCTGGTGGTGCGCTCGTCGCGCAGGTCGGCGTAGAAGGGCGCGAGCTGCCCCTCGGCGAGCATGCCCTTGTAGACGATGGTGCGTCCCGAGAGGCTCGGGAAGTACGTCGCGCAGCCCGCCGCGACGGTCTCGTGCTCCACGCGCTTGCGCAGCGCGAAGGCCCGCCGTTCGAGGGTGAGGACGACGCCCGCGTCGTCGTCGCCGGCGTTGGGGGTGTCGACGACGGAGGTGACGTGGTCGGGCAGGCCCACGAAGAGCTGGGAGAAGCGCGGCATGGCCTCGCGCGCCGTCGGGCCGATGCCCGCCCCGTCGGGGTCGGTCGGCAGGTCGCGCCAGGCCAGGAGCTCGAGGCCCTCCTCGCCGGCGAGGCGTTCGACGATCCCCCGGGCCTCCTCGATCTCGGCGTCGCCGGTCGGCAGGAAGGCCACCCCGGCCGCGTAGCGACCCGCCGCGGGCAGCGTCACGCCCTGCTCGACGAGCAGCGGACGGAAGAGGCCGTCCGGCAGCTGGATGAGGATGCCGGCCCCGTCGCCCGTCTCAGGCTCCGCGCCGCGGGCACCGCGGTGCTCGAGGTTGATCAGCGCGGAGATGCCCTTGGTGACGATGTCGTGGTCGCGTCGGCCGGCGATGTCGGCGACGAAGGAGACACCGCACGCGTCGTGCTCGTGTGCGGGGTCGTAGAGCCCCTGGGCCTGCGGGCCGGACTCCCCTGCAGAGCCCGTGCGCGGGCCACTGGTGCTGGTGCCGGTGGCGGTGGTGGCCACGTGCCCCTCCCGTCGTCGACGAAGTGGTGGTCTGCCGTTCCGCGACGACGTGCGGCCGGGCGGCCGAACTGTGGTGCGGTAGGCGGTGGGTCAGAGTGGTGCTGGTGGGCGAGGAGGGTCAGCGGGTGGCGGCAGGAGGCCGCCGCCCGGTGCGGGCGGGGATGAAGGGGGTGGGCCACAGCGGGAGTCGGGGGACGGCGTCCCGGGTCGGGCCGGAGCGGCGTCCGCCGGCCCGAGGGCGGACGGCTCCGTGGTGTGGTCCGAAGCAACCTGACGTTAACGGTGTGGACGCCCCTGCGCACGACCCCCGACGAGATCAGGAACGTGCTGATCGCCACGCCACGGCAACCCCGCCGGCCTCCGGGGACTCGTCCGGCCACCGCTGCGTGACACCGTTGTCACCGCCCGTGGTGGTCCGCCCGCGGGCGTCGCCGCCGGCGCCGGGTGCGCGCTCTCCGCGCCCGGCGGCCGCTCCCCGTCCGCCGACGGTCCTCGCCGCAGCCCGATCTGCGGGAACCGTCGGGTATCGGGGCCCTGGTGTCGGGGTATGCCCCTATGGTGTCGAACGCGTGTTCGACCGCACGGGACGTCCCCCACGCCGCGGAGGCGTGGGACGTCTGGGGCGCCCCGGCGCGGAGCGTCCACCCGTGCGAGCACCAGTACGACCCACGACGGCCACGACCTCGGGAGCCATCATGAGCGAGACCGACACGCGGGACAGTCTGCCGTCCGACACGCCGTCGGGCCAAGACCCTCCTGGACACACGGACGACACACCCTCGTCCACGGCGCCGGACCCGCAGGCCGTGAAGACCCAGGACGGGTCCTCCGCGGCCGAGAAGGACCCGGCGCAGTGGGTCACCGGGGACGAACCGATGACCGGGCCGCAGGCGAGCTACCTGGAGACCCTGGCCCAGCAGGCGGGGGAACAGCCGCCGAAGGACCTCACCAAGTCCCAGGCGTCGCGGGCCATCGACGAGCTGCAGCAGCGGGCCGCGCGGGGATGAGGCACGTCTGGCCCCCGGGCGGCCCACCGGGCGAGCTCGACCCCGCGGCGCTCGCCGGGCTCTACGCCTACCCGGCCCACCCGGCACGGCCGTTCGTCCGCGTCAACTTCGTCTCGAGCGCCGACGGCGCCGTGGCGGACGCGGCGAGCGGGCGCTCCGGCGGGCTGGCGGCCCCCGGGGACCGGCCGCTGTTCGGCGTGCTGCGCGAACTGGCCGACGTCGTCGTCGCGGGGGCGGGCACGGTGCGCGCCGAGGGCTACCGCGGGGTGCGCACCTCGCCCGAGCGCCGCGCCCGCCGCCGCGCGCGGGGGCAGGCGGAGGTCCCGCCCGTCGCGGTGGTGACGACGACGGCGTCGGTGGAGCCCGACGCCGCCCTGGTCACCGACACCGCGGTGCCGCCGATCCTGCTCACCACGGCGGACGCCGCCCCGCGGGCCCGCGCCCGGCTGGGCGACGCCGCGGAGGTGGTGGTCGTCGGCGAGCACGACGTGACGCCGGAGGCGGTGCTGGCCGCGCTCGCGGAGCGGGGCCTGCCCCGGGTGCTCTGCGAGGGCGGGCCGGGGCTCTTCGGCTCGTTCGCGGCGGCCGGGCTGGTCGACGAGCTGTGCCTGAGCCTCGCCCCGCAGCTCGCCGGTGGGGGGCCGGGCCGCATCCTCGACGGTCCCGCCGCGACGGAGCCGCCGACACCGCTGCGCCTGGCCGCCGCGCTCGCCCACGAGGACGCCCTGTTGCTCCGGTACCGGACGGTCCGGGGCGACGCCGCTGACCCGCCCCCGGAGGCCGACTAGCCCGTTCGGGTGATGTGCCGTGACGATCCCGCGGCGGCCGGAGTCCTACGGGTAGTCGCCGCCCACGAGGGCGACAGCCATCGACGGACACGAGACGATGTCCGTCCACACCGCGCAGAGGAGCGCCCCATGACGACCGCTTCGGATTCCCCCGTGACGAGCACGCCCGCGACGGCCCCGCGCACCGGCGGTGCCAACCCGTCCCGGCTGGCCGACGACTCGGGCCAGGGCAAGACCACGATCGCGTCCGGGGTCGTGCAGAAGATCGCCGGCATCGCGGCCCGCGAGGTCTCCGGCGTGTACTCGATGGGCGGTGGGGTCTCCCGCGCGTTCGGCGCCATCCGGGAGCGCATCCCCGGCGGCACCGGCACGTCCCAGGCCGCAGGCGTGCAGGTCGAGGTCGGCGAGAAGCAGGCCGCGATCGACCTCGACATCATCGTCGAGTACGGCGCCGGGATCGTCGAGCTGGCCCGCGCCGTGCGCCGCAACGTCATCGGCGCCGTCGAGCAGATGACCGGCCTCGAGGTCATCGAGGTCAACATCGCCGTCAACGACATCCACCTGCCCGGCGACGACAACGACTCCGCGGAGCCGGCGCCCGCCCAGCCCTCGCGCGTCGAGTGAGCACGGACACGCGGCGGAGCGGAGCCAGACCATGACCCAGGGCGCGATCCCGCCGTCGGCCGCAGGCGTGCGCGCCACCGCCCCGCACGACCCGACTGCCCCCGGCCTGGGCCCGGTGTCCGAACGGGTCGCCGACGCCCTGCTCGCCCACCCCGACGTGGTGCGGCTCTCCGGCGGTCCCTACGGCGGGATCGCGACCTACCTGCCGGGCCGGCGCCTGCTGGGGGTCGCGCTCGGCGAGGGCGAGGAGCCGACCCGGATCGGCGTGGTCCTGCGCCTCGGCGCGCCGGTGCACGCCACGGCGGACGCGCTGCGCGTCCTCGTCGCGGCGCAGACCGGCGCGCGGCGGGTCGACGTCGTCGTGGCCGACCTCGAGCCCGGGAGCCGGGTCCGGTGACGGGCGCCGCGCGGTTCCGGGCCTTCGCCCGCCGTCACCACCCGGACGTCGGCGGCGACCCGGAGGCCTTCCGGGCGGGGCTGGAGGCCTTCCGCGCGGGACGCTCGCCCTTCGCGGCGGTCGGGGAGCCCGACCCGGGCCCCGCCGACGTCCCCGATCCCCGCTGGACGTTCGCCGACGACGACCCCCGCCTCGACGCGCCGGTGGTCGCGGTCTCGGGCCGCGTCCTGCCCCGCACGCTGCGCGCCGGGCGGCGCTGGCTCGGCCGGGCGCCGCTGCGCCCCGTCCGCACCCGCCGCGTCGTCTGACCCTCCCCCTCGTCCCCTTCACCGCTTTCCCTGCTCCGGAGGTCCATCCCATGAAAGCCACCACGGTCGGCTTGTTCGTCGGCCTCCTGCTCGGCGTCGCCGCCGCGGCGGGCGGTCTCGTCGGCTTCTTCATCGCCCTCGTCCTGGGCATCCTCGGTCTCGTCGTCGGACGGGTGCTCGACGGCGAGCTCGACCTGACCCAGTTCACCGGCCGCGGCCGCGACCGATGAGCGAGCCCTCCCGCGACGACACGACGCCGGTCCCGGTCGCCACGGCGACCGGCCCGGCGGACGCCGCGCCGGCCGAGGACGAGCCCGCCGAGCGCGGCGGGCTCGAGATCGCGTTCGCGGTGGTGCGCCGCATCGCCGAGTACGCCGCGGACTCCACCGACGGCACCGTGCGCACCGAGCGGCGCGTCGTCGGCCTCGGCCTCGGCGAGTCCGGCTCGACCGCGAAGGTCTCCGGCTACGGCGACCAGGTCGACCTGCGCCTCGAGGTCCCGCTCGCCTACCCGGCGCCGATCGCGCTGACCGTCGAGGCGGTCCGCGGCAACGTCCGTGAGCGCGTGGAGACGCTCACCGGCTACGCGGTGCGGGCCCTCGACGTCACCGTCTCCGCGCTCGCCGTCCCGGCCGGTCCCCCGGCCCCCACCCGACGGACGGAGTGATCGTCCCGTGCGCTTCCTGCTGCGCCTGCTCTCCCCGCTGCTCGGGCTGGCCGTGGCCGCGGTCGGCGTCCTCGTGCTGATCGAGGTCATCACCGCGTGGGTCGCGCCGGGCTCGTCGCCGCTCGTCGTCCCGTGGTCGGACTGGCAGGCCGCCCTGACCACCACCACCTGGTCGTCGTCGGTGGTGCGGACCGCGGCGATCCTCGTGGCCGTCGTCGGGCTGCTCGTGCTGCTGGTCGGGCTCGTCGCCCGCCGCCACGACGTCCGGCTCACCGACCCGGTCCCCGAGGTCACCGTCACCACCTCGCCGCGATCCCTCGCCCGGGCCGTCGGCCACGAGGTCCGTTCCCACTCCGACGTGGTGTCCGCCTCCGTCGTGGCGTCGGGCGGGAAGGTCGTCGTCAAGGCCGGCACCCTCGACGAGCCCGACACCGTCCGCCAGGCGGTCCGGGAGCGGATCGACGAGCTGTTCACCCGCCTGCCGCTCGCGCGCCGACCGCGCGTGTCGGTGTCCGTCGCCGCCACGAAGGGGGTCAAGTGAGCCGCCGCTCCCGCGCCGCCGTCGCCCGCTCCACCGCCTCCGACCGCACCCTGGTGGTGCTCGCCGGCCTCGTGCTGCTCGCGGCCGGGGTGCTCGTCGCGCTCCTCGGCCAGGGTGTCTTCGGCACCTACCGGGCGCAGCGCCCCCTCATCGACCCCGAGATCAGCAGCTGGATCAGCGACAACGCCACGGCGGCGCGCTGGATCGCGATCGCCGTCGGGGTGGCGCTGCTGGTGGTGGGCCTGATCTGGGCCGTGCGCTCGCTGCGCCCCGAACCGCGCCCGGACGTGCTGCTCTCCGACGTCCCGGGCTCGCGCCTGTCCGTGGAGCACTCCGCGATCGCCGAGGCCGTGCGCGCCGACGCGGAGTCGATCACCGGCGTGAGCCGGGCCCGGGTGCGGCTGGTCGGCGACGAGCGGCGGCCCGCGATGCGGATGACGCTCTGGCTGGTCGAGGACGCCGACGTGCGCGACGTGTGGGCCGAGGTCGACGGCCGGGTGCTCGCCCGGGCCCGGCGGGCGTTCGCCGTCGAGGCGATCCCGACGGCGGTGCGCATCGAGCTGGACGCGGCGGCGTCGAAGACCCCGCGCGTGCTCTGACCCAGACCCCTCTGGGCCAGACTGGTCACCGTGGACCTGCCCGTGATGCCGCCGGTGCCGCCGATGCTGGCCAAGCCCGTGAAGACCGTGCCGGAGGGCCAGCACTACGAGCCCAAGTGGGACGGGTTCCGCGCGATCGTCTTCCGCGATGGTGACGAGGTGGAGATCGGCAGCCGCAACACCAAGCCGATGACCCGCTACTTCCCCGAGGTCGTGGAGGCGCTGCGCGAGCACCTGCCCCCGCGCTGCGTGGTGGACGGCGAGATCATCGTCGCGAGCGGCGACGGTCGGGGGCTCGACTTCGAGGCCCTGCAGCAGCGCATCCACCCCGCCGTCTCGCGGGTGAACCTGCTGGCCCGCGAGACGCCGGCCAGCATGGTCGCCTTCGACCTGCTCGCCCTCGGCGACGACGACCTCACCGCCCGGCCGTTCGCCGAGCGCCGGGCGGCCCTCGAGGGCGCGCTCGGACCGGCCGGGCACGCCCCCGTGCACGTCACGCCGATGACCGCCGACGTCGACGAGGCGCGGGAGTGGTTCGTGCGCTTCGAGGGCGCCGGGCTCGACGGGCTCATCGCCAAGAAGGGCGACCTGCGCTACCAGCCCGACAAGCGCGTCATGAGCAAGATCAAGCACGAGCGCACGGCGGACTGCGTCGTCGCCGGGTACCGGGTGCACAAGTCCGGGCCGGAGGCGATCGGCTCGCTCCTGCTGGGCCTCTACGCCGCCGACGGCACGCTGGCCTCGGTCGGCGTCGTCGGGGCGTTCACGATGGCCCGGCGCCGTGAGCTCTTCACCGAGCTGCAGCCGCTGGTGACCGACTTCGATGAGCACCCCTGGAACTGGGCGGCCCACGAGGCGGGCGAGCGCACCCCGCGCAAGAACGAGACCAGTCGGTGGAACGCCGGCAAGGACCTCTCGTTCACCCCGCTGCGCCCGGAGCGGGTGGTCGAGGTCCGCTACGACTACCTCGAGGGCGAGCGGTTCCGGCACACCACGCAGTTCGTGCGCTGGCGCCCGGACCGCGACCCGGAGTCGTGCACCTACGACCAGCTCGAGCGCCCGGTGAGCTTCGACCTCGCCGAGATCCTCGCCCCGAACTGACGCCCACCACCTCCGTCCGGGTCCGCCCTCACCGTGGTACGACCGGCACCCGGTCAGCATCCGTGCTCACCCGTCGTCCGCTGCCGCGCCCGTCACCCGCCAGGAAGGTCCGCCATCCGCGCCGCGCTCCCCGCCCGTCCCGCCCGCCGCCGCCGGGCCGCGGAGGCCGCGGTGCTCCTCGCGGCGACGTTGCTCGTGCTCGCGGGCTGTGCGGTCGGGCCCTCCCAGCGTCCCCCGGTCGCGACGGTGAACAGCGACGCGCCCTCGGCACCACCTGCGTCGTCATCGGCCGCGCCCGCCCCGCCGTCGGCCCTGCCGCCGCTGGTGGCGTCGGCCCCGAACGTGGGCTTCACCGACTGCACCCCCGCGGTCGTCGCCGCGCTCGGCGGTCCCGCCGCGCTCGGCGGACGTGACGTCCGCACGGGGTGCGCGACGGTGCCCGTGGGCGGCGGGTACGCGTCCGGGTCCTCGACCTCGGCGGCCCAGGTCGACATCACCCGGGTGACGATCGGTCAGGCCCCGACCGCCCCGACGGTGCCGATCGCGGTCCTCGGCGACCCCGGCCGGCGCACCGGCACCGAGGCGGCCGTCCGGCTGGCGGCGCAGGGTCCCGCCGACCTGCTCTCCGGGCGGACCCTCTACGGGGTCGACGTGCGCGGCAGCTCGGGCACGGCGGTCGACTGCATCACCCCCACCACCCGGGCGGCCCTCGACGACGCCGACCCGGCCGCGGCGGACCCGGTCGCGCTCGCCCCGCTCGCGGTGGCTGCAGGTAGCGCGGCCCGCACGTGCTCGCAGCTGCTGGAGGACTCGCTCACCGACTTCACGACCGCCACCGACGCCGACGACCTCGACGAGGTCCGCCAGGCGCTGGGCGCCACCCGGCTCAACGCGGTGGGTCTCGGGGGCGGGGCGGCCGTGCTCGCACAGTGGGCCCAGGCGCACCCCGGCGCGCAGGGCCGCCTCGTGCTCGACGCCCTCCCCGACCCGACCGCCAACGAGCCGGTCGCCTCCGCCCAGCGGGCGGCCGCCGCGAACGCCGGCCTCGACGCGTTCGCCACCGCCTGCGTCGCGAACGGGAACTGCCCGCTCGGGCCGGACCCGCGCGGCGCCGTCACCGACCTCGTGCGGCGGCTGCACGCGGCCCCGCTGCCGGCCGCGGGCGACGCCACCGGGGCGGTGGCGGGCCGCGCGGTGACCGCCGGGACCGTCGTGTCCGTGCTGGTGGACGGGCTGGGCGACCCCGGTTCGTGGCCGGGCCTCGCCGCGGCCCTGGCCGCGGCCCGCACCGGGAACCCCGCCGGGGTCCTCGGGCTGGCCGAGACCCGCGAGGGCGTGGGCAACACCGGCACCGGCTCCCAGGGCTCCCCCGACCCCGGGTACGACCTCGGGCTCGTCCAGACCTGCAACGACGACGCGAACCGCGCGACGGTCGACCAGGTCGCCGCGGCAGCCGGGCGCGCGGCGTCCGCCGACCCGGTCTTCGGCGGCTGGTTCGCGCAGCGGGCGCTGACCTGCGCCTCGTGGCCGGTGCGCACCGCACCGCCCGCCCCGCTGGCCGGCACTCCGACCCCGACGGTGCTGCTCGGGAGTTCCGCCGACCCCGCCGTGCCGCTCCCCCAGAGCCAGCGCGTGGCCGCGGGCATGCAGGGCTCGGTGCTGGTGTCGTGGCTGGGCGCCGGGCACGGCGCCTACCCGGGGACGCCGTGCATCGCGGGAGTGGTCGACGACTTCCTGGTCGGGGGCGACATCCCCCGCGAGGAGACGGTCTGCCCGCCCTGAGCGGAAGGATGATCATCGGCGTGCCGCGCCGGGTGGCCGCCCGTAGGCTGCCCGGCGTGCCGCTGCCGCGACTGCTCGACGCCGCACTCGACCGCCTCGTCGTGCCGGGCTACTCCCGCCTGGGGTACCTCGCGCGCGCCGCCGGGTGGTCGGCGCTGCCCGCCGACGCCCTGGCGGGCCGGACCGTGGCGGTGACCGGGGCCGCCGGCGGGCTCGGGGAGGCCACCGCCGCGGGGCTGGTGGCACTGGGCGCCGAGGTCGAGATGCTGGTGCGCGACCGGGGACGCGGCGAGGCGGCGCGGGCGCGGCTGCTCGAGGCCCACCCCGGCGCCCGGGTCACGGTCGCGCGCTGCGACCTCGCAGACCTCGACGACGTGCGCCGCTACGCCGCCGACGCCCGGGACCGCCTCGTCGCGCTGCACGGCCTGGTGCACAACGCGGGCGTGCTCCCCGGCGAGCGCACCGAGACGAAGGCGGGCCACGAGCTGTGCCTCGCGACCCACGTCCTCGGGCCGTTCCTGCTCACCCGGGAGCTCCTGCCGCTGCTGCGCGCCGGGTCGCCGCCCGACCGCCCCGGCAGCCCGGCCCGCGTCGTGTTCGTGTCCTCGGGCGGCATGTACACCGCGTCGTTGCACACCGACGACCCGGAGTTCCGCGAGGGCCGCTTCTCCGGCGGCGCCGCCTACGCCCGGACCAAGCGCATGCAGGTCGTCCTCGCCGAACTGCTCGCCGACGACCTCGCGGGGGCCGGCGTCGCGGTGCACAGCATGCATCCCGGGTGGGCCGACACGCCGGGCGTCGCGGGCTCGCTGCCCGGCTTCCACCGGCTCACCGGGCCGCTGCTGCGCACCGTCGAGCAGGGGGCCGACACCGCGGTGTGGCTGCAGGCCGCGCGCGAGCCCGGCCGGTGCAGCGGCGTGTTCTGGCACGATCGCGCGCCGCGCCCGACGCACTACCTGCCCCGCGGCGCCGAGGCCCCGGAGGAGCGCGCCGCGCTGTGGGCGCTGTGCGTCGACGCCACCACCGCCTGACCCGCCACGACCTGCGGATCTCCCCTGGCCTCACCCGGACGGACGCAGCTGACGCCGGTGCGCGGCCGCCGGTTAACACCCGCGCCGGGTGCGGCGATGCGACGGGTGGAGGACCCCGTGACGGAGCGGGGACACCGGTGCCATCGGGGGCGACGGGATGACGGGACAGCACAGGGACCGCGTGGGCGCGAGCGGCGGGCCGGCCGTGGGCCGGCCGACGCCGCCGTGCGGACAGCCCGCCCCGGCGCCGTGGACCGGCCCGCAGGCCCTCCCCGCCCCGCGCCCGGCGCCGCACTCCGGCCCGCAGCCGGTGGTACCGGGCCACCCGTACGCGGTCTACGGCTGGGACCCCGCCGACGACGTCGACGACCCGCGGCCCGCCGGGAACCCCGCCGGCGCGGCCTCGGTCGTCCTCGGCGTGCTCGCGGTGCTGGTGAGCCTGCGCCCGCTGGCCTTCGGCTCGATGGCGATGGCCTGGGACACCTACCTCGCGCTCGGCGTCGCGGTGATCGCCCTGGTCCTGGGCGGGGCGGGGCTGCGCAGCCGGGTCCACCGGCCGGTCGCCGTCGTCGGGATGGTGCTCGCGGTGGCGGCGCTGCTCGTCGTGGCGGTCCTGCCCACGCTCTGACCCGCTGATCGTCTTCCCCGCCGGTCCACCGACAGGGCGAATCCGCCACCCCCGCCGGGTGAGCCGACCGCGCGTCGGGCCGCGGGACCGCCGCGAACTGGCACCGTCGGGCGGCATGTCCCCCGCGCCGTCCCCGACCTCCCCGCCCGGCCCGACGACGCCGATCTTCGACGAGGTCGACGGCTGGTGGCGCGACGGCGGGCACGAGCCGGCGCCCTCCTCGATGCTGTCCTTCCCCGGGGCGTCCCGGGACCGGCGGCGCCCGGTTCGCTCCCCCGGGTCGACGTCGGCTCCGCGGCACCTGCTGGGGTGACCCCGGCCGCCGGCGACGCGCCGCCGCGAGGCGGCCCCGGCGGTGTGATCATCCGGGGTCGTACGATGCGCGGGTGACGTCCCCCGTCACGCCGGTGCCGGCGTCCGCGCTCGTGGCCCCGGTGTCGTGCTGGGCCGACGGCGAGGTCCGGGAGCGAACCCGGCGCACCCGGCGGCGTCTCCTCCTGGCCGCGGCCGGGCTGTTCGGCGAGGCCGGGTACCACGGCGCCTCGGTCGCGGACATCCTCGCCGCGGCCGAGTTGACCAAGGGCGCGCTCTACTTCCACTTCCCGAGCAAGTACGCGCTCGCCGAGGCCGTGCTCTCCGAGGTCGAGCACTCGTGGGCGAGGGTGGTCGACGAGATCGCCGACCGGAGGCTCGACCCGGTCTGGCGGCTCCTCGTCGAGACCGACGCGTACGTCGCGCGCTGGATGTACGACCCGCTCGTCCGCGGGATCAGCCAGGCCCTCGACGACCCGGAGCTGGCCCCGCTTCGCGCACGGTGGTTCGAGCGGTGGGAGGCCGCGACGATCGAGCGCCTGGACGAGGCGTCGGAGGCCGACCTGCTCGCCCCCGAGGTCGATGCCCGCCGTGCCGCCCGCGCGGTGATCGCCGTCGCCTGGGGGAACTTCGCGCTCGCCGAGGGGCCGGACGACCTGTGGGCCCGGATGACGGAGTTCTGGGAGGGCCTGCTGCCGATCCTGGCGTGCCCGGGCTGGCGGGCGACGTGGACGACGTCGCCGTGGCACACCCGGGCCGCGCCGGAGGAGACCGTCTACCGGTTCGCCCGCGAACCCTGAGCGCGCCCGTCCCGCTGGGCCTGCCACCGTGCGAGGACGTCCCCGTAGCGCTCCAGGACGGCGGCCCGGACGTCGGGATCGCTGCGCGGTACCGGCTCGATGAAGACCTCGTCGAGGTCCGGGAGGGCGTCGCGGAGCTCGTCGTCGAGGCGGACGCAGGCCCGCTCGAGGTCGGCGGCGGTGAGCGCGTCGAGGAAGTCCACCCGCGCGCAGAGCAGGACCGAGTCGGTGCCGGTGACCATGGTCTGGATGTCGACCACCGCGTCGACCTCGGGGGCGTCGGCGAGCAGGTCGAACGCGGCGTGCACCAGCGCCGGGTCGGCGGTGCGGCCGATGAGCAGCGAGCGGTTGGTCCGTCCGAGGACGAACGCCACGCCCGCGAGCAGCACCCCGATCAGTAGCGAGGCGAGCCCGTCGAAGAGCCCCGAGCCGGTGAGCTGGTGCAGCCCCACGCCCAGCGCCGCGAGCGCCAGCCCGATGAGCGCGGCGGAGTCCTCGAAGAACACGCTCTTCACCGTGGGGTCGTCGGAGAGGCGCAGGTAGCGCAGGGGCGAGAGGCCCAGCTCACGGCTCTCCGCGCGGATCTGGCGGACCGACTGCGCCCACGAGGTCCCCTCGATCACCGCGGACAGCGCGAGCACCCCGTAGGCGACCCACGCGAGGGTCTGCTCGCGCTCGCCGTTGACGATCGTCGCGACCCCCTCGTAGACCGAGAAGGTCGCGCCGGTGACGAACACCGACACCGCGGCGATCAGCGCCCAGAAGAAGCGCTCCTTGCCGTAGCCGAAGGGGTGGAAGCGGTCGGCCGGGCGCGCGGAGCGGCGCAGCGCGGTGAGCAGCAGGACCTCGGTCGTGGTGTCGGCGACGGAGTGCGCCGCCTCGGCGAGCATCGCCGAGGAGCCGGTGAGCAGGCCGGCGACGAGCTTGAGCACCCCGACACCGACGTTCGAGACGAGCGCCAGGACCACGGTGAGGGTGCTGCCGCCGCCCGCCTCGCCGCTGCCCTCCTCGGCGCCGTCGTCCGCGTCGTCGTCAGCCATCGGCGCCGGGGGCGGTGCGGACGAGGGCGTCCCAGCCCTGGTCGCGGGCCCGGGCCGCCTCCTCCGCCGCACCTCCCCCGCGCAGGCCGAAGAGCCGCTTGGCGAACAGCAGGTAGGCGATCACCGCGAGGTTGATGACGAGCGCGAGGATCTTGAAGACGGTGACGCGGCCGGTGAGCTCCCAGATCTCGGGCACGAGCAGCACCGTGGTGGCGACCAGCGTCAGGTACTCGGCCCAGCGGCGGGCCCGCCAGAGCCCGATCGCCTCGACCCCCTCGAGCAGCGCGTAGGCCGCGACGACGATCCCGACGACGACCACCGTCGTGGCGCTCGCCGAGAACGCCCGGATGACGGTGCCGACGACGCCGTCGTCGCCGTCGCTGATCCCAACGGTGTCGCGCAGTGTGGCGAGCACCGCGAAGAACGGGGTGCGCAGGGCCTCCCGGTCGGCGAGGAACACGAAGATAGCCGCCGCGACCAGCGCCAGCCCCACGAAGTGGATCAGCCGGTCGATCGCGATGAGCCGCAGCACGAAGCGGTCGCGCAGCGCCCGGCCCCGCAGCGGGAGGTCGACCTCGGCGCGGGTGGGCAGCGCCGGCTGGGTCGGTGCCGCGGGCGGGTCGAGCGGGATCCAGGAGTCGCAGCGCAGGCAGCGGTGCCAGCGGATCGTGTCACCGTCGGCGTCGGTCGTCTCCCGCGCGACGATCGCCGGGTCGAACCCGTCGTCGTCGGAGGTCAGCGCCGTGGCGTCGGTGCCGAGCAGCCGGTGCCCGCGCAGCCCGCAGGTGAGCAGCTCGTAGTGGAAGCGGGGCCGGAAGCGGGCCGGGGGCACGGTGCCGGGCGGGCGGTGCAGCCCGCTCGTCGCGTGCGGCGCCGCGGTGTCGGTCCTGCCGGTGGTGCTGGTCATGTGGCTCCTCCCCGGCCCCGGATCCTACGGACGTCCGGCCGGTCCGGTGCCCCGAAGGACCCCGAGTGGTGCCCGGCGTGGCGGCCCGCCACGCTGGAGGGGACATGACCGACTTCGCCGCCGGACGCCGCGCCGCCCGATTCGTCCTCGCCGGGCTCGCCGCGCTCTCGCTCCTCGTCGCCGCCTGTTCGTCCCCGGACTCCGAACCACCCGCCGCCGCGGCCACGGCGCCGCCCGGAGCTCCGCCGTCAGGCCACCACGGCCGGCCTGGTGGCCACGCCGGTGCAGGT
>NZ_DASXJD010000140.1:0-2756 GCF_036497585.1 Actinomycetospora sp.
CGTGCGACCGGTTCTCCGAAACCGCCCACCGCGGGCCGGATCGTGCGTACGGTCCCGCGACATGGACGACAGCGTGATCGACTTGGGACGACGGTCCGGGCCGACCCTCCGGACCATCGCCGTGACGCTCGCGGTGGTCGCGGTCGCCGCCGCCACCGGTGCGGTCGACGCCGGGGCGGGGACGGGCGCGCGGATCGGCGCCGGTGTCTGTGCCGGTCTGTGCGCGGTCGGCGCGGTCACGCTGGTGCGCGCCACGCGGCGGACGCGGCGGCTGGTGATCGACCACGCCGGCATCCGGCTCGATCTCGGCGCCCGCCGCAAGCCCGCTTTCCGGCTCGCCTGGACGGAGATCTCCGGGGTCGGCCTGCTCGTGGTGGCCGTGACCGCGCCGCACTCGTTCCTCCTGCGGCTGTTCGGCTGGCCGCCGCCCCAGGTCGGGGCGGTGCTGGAGCTGGTCCCGGCCGACCCCGAAGCGGTCCGTCGCCATCCCGAGCTGCTCCAGGCGTGGCGGCTCGGCCGGGAGCGCACCTGGCGGGTGGGGCTCGGCGCGGGCCGCCACGCCCCACCGGTCGAACCGCTCGTGCTGCGGTACCGGCCCGAGCTGTGGCGGGGCGAGCGGCCGGGGTCGCTCCTCAGCGCGTGATGGGTGGCCGGGGCGGTCGATGATCGTCGAGGTCGGGACATCGGCTGCGCCTGTGCACGTGGGCGGCACCCGCGTGCGCTGCCGTGGCCGCTGGCACACTGGGTTGTCGTGCCCACCCAGTCGCCGTTCGGGATCTACGTCCACGTGCCGTTCTGTGCGGCGCGTTGCGGCTACTGCGACTTCAACACGTACACGCCGTCGGAGCTGGCCGGGTCCGGGGCATCGCCGGACGGCTGGCTCGACGCCGTTCGCCGCGAGCTTGACATCGCCGCCCGGACGGTCGGGCCGCGGATGGCCGACTCCGTGTTCGTCGGCGGCGGGACCCCGTCGCTGCTCGGGGCCGACAGGCTCGGCCAGGTGCTCAGTGCCGTCCGGGAGACCTTCGGGCTCGCTCCCGGCGCCGAGGTGACCACCGAGTCCAACCCCGAGTCGACTTCGCCCGAGTTCTTCGCAGGCTTGGTCGACGCCGGGTTCACCCGCGTGTCGTTGGGAATGCAGTCCGCCGCGCCGCACGTGCTGCGGGTGCTCGACCGCAGGCACACCCCGGGTCGGGCGGTCGCCGCGGCGCGGGAGGCCAGGGCGGCGGGGCTGGCGCACGTCAACCTCGACCTCATCTACGCCACGCCCGGTGAGACCGACGACGACCTGCGCGCCTCCCTCGACGCGGTGCTGGCCGCCGGCGTGGACCACGTGTCGGCCTACGCACTGATCGTCGAGGACGGCACCGCGCTGGCCCGCCGGGTCGCGCGCGGCGAGCTGCCCGCCCCCGACGACGACGTGGCCGCGGCCCGATACGAGCTGATCGACGACCGCCTCTCGGCGGCGGGGCTGCACTGGTACGAGGTGTCGAACTGGACGGCGTCTCCCTCGGCGGCGTGCCGCCACAACCTCGGGTACTGGCTCGACGGGGACTGGTGGGGGCTCGGGCCGGGGGCACACTCGCACCTCGCCGGCGTGCGGTGGTGGAACGTCAAGCATCCGGCGCGGTACGCGGCGCTGCTGGCCGATGGGGCGTCCCCGGAGGCCGACCGCGAGGTGCTGACGGAGTCCGAGCGTCAGACGGAGCGGGTGATGCTGCGGCTGCGCCTGGCGACGGGCCTCCCGATGGATCTGCTCGACGGGGCAGGGCGCGCTGCGGCCGCCCGCGCCGCCGAGGACGGCCTGCTCGACCCTGCGGCGCTCGCGACGGACCGCGCGGTGCTGACCCGCCGGGGCCGCCTCCTGGCCGACGGAGTGATCCACACGCTCCTGGCGGGCGCGCCCGCATGACCGGGCGACTCGCCGGCGGAAACCGGGCGACTCGGGGGCGCAGAACGGGCGACTCGCGGGAGGGCCTGTCCGCGAGTCGCCCGGTTCCCGACCCTGAGTCGCCCTCGCGGGGAGGCAGGCGGACATGAGCCCGCGGCGGCGGCTGCTCGTGGCGGTGGTCGGGGTGCTCGTTGTGGTGGCCGCCGTCGTGGTCGGGCTGCGGACATTCGGCGCGCGTGGGCAGGCCCTCGACCCCACGGCGCTGCCGTCGCAGGACCAGCTCGGCCCGGTGCTGCTCGTCCCCGGCTACGGCGGATCCCGCGACAGCCTGCGGAGCCTCGCCGGGCGGATCGAGGCCACCGGCCGCGATGCCCAGGTGCTCACGCTCGTCGGCGACGGCACCGGAGACCTGTCGGCCCAGGTCGAGGTGCTCGACCACGCCGTCGACACGGCCCTGGCCGCCGGAGCGCCCTCGGTGGACGTGGTCGGCTACTCGGCGGGCGGGGTGGTCGCCGGGCTCTGGGTCGCCCGCGACGACGGCGCCTCGAAGGCCCGCCGGGTGGTGACCCTGGGTGCGCCACTGGCCGGCACGACGCTCGCGGCGGCGGCGTCGGCGACCGCGCCGGACGCGTGCCCGGTCGCGTGCCGGCAACTGGCTCCGGGCAGCGCCGAGCTGGCCGAGCTGGCCAGGGCGAGGGTCGGGACAGCGTTGCCGTGGCTCTCGATCTGGACCACCGACGACCAGACCGTCACCCCGCCGGACTCCGCCCGGCTGGCGGGTGCGGTGAACGTTCCTGTGCAAGGGGTCTGTCCCGGCACGCGCGTGAGCCACTCCGCGCTGCCGACCGAGGCGGCCGTCACGGGG
>NZ_DASXJD010000141.1:0-13172 GCF_036497585.1 Actinomycetospora sp.
GCCGAGTACATGGCCGCGGTGCTCACCAGCGTCCGCGACGACAAGGACAAGGCGGCGATCTACCTCGCCGAGTGCCGCAAGATGGGCATCACGGTCCTCCCGCCCGACGTCAACGACTCGGTGCGCGACTTCGCGCCGGTCGGCCACGACATCCGGTTCGGGCTGTCCGCGATCCGCAACGTCGGCACCAACGTCGTCGACTCGATCGTCGCCACCCGCCGCGAGAGGGGGAACTACACCGACTTCTCGGACTTCCTGCGCAAGGTCGAGCAGCAGGTCTGCAACAAGAAGGTCGTCGAGTCGCTGGTCAAGGCCGGCGCGTTCGACTCGCTGGGCCACTCCCGCAAGGGGCTCGCCCTGGTGCACTCCGAGGCCATCGACTCGGTCATGGCCACCAAGCGCGCCGAGGCCGACGGCCAGTTCGACCTGTTCGGCAGCTTCGACGACGCCGACGACGACGCCGTCGACACGACGGGCATCTTCGACGTCAAGGTGCCCGAGGGGGAGTGGGAGCCCAAGCACCGGCTCGCCCTCGAGCGCGAGATGCTCGGCCTCTACGTCTCCGGGCACCCGCTCAACGGCATCGAGCACGTCCTCGCCAGCCGGGCCGACACCCCGATCACCAAGATCCTCGAGGGGGACGTCGCCGAGGGCGCGACGGTCACCGTGGGCGGCATCCTCGCCAGCGTCACGCGGCGGGTGAACAAGAAGGGCGAGCCCTGGGCGTCGGCCCAGATCGAGGACCTCGCCGCCGGCATCGAGGTGCTGTTCTTCCCGCGCACCTACGCGGCGGTGTCCATCGACGTGTCCGAGGACGCGATCGTGTTGCTCAAGGGCAAGGTCAACAAGCGTGACGACCGCGTGACCCTCTTCGTCGAGGACCTCGCCGTGCCCGACCTCTCGACGGGCGCGGGTGCCGCGCCGCCGGTGCGGGTGCAGATCGAGAGCGCCCGGTGCACCCCGGAGCGGGTCGGCAAGTTCAAGGAGGTCCTCGTCGCCCACCCGGGGCCCAGCGAGGTGCACCTGACGCTGCTGGCGGCCAACGGCGCGAGCCACGTACTGCGGCTCGACGACGGCCTCAAGGTCACCAACTCGGGCGCCCTGATGGGCGACCTCAAGGCGCTCCTCGGGCCCCGCTGCCTCGGCTGACCCTCAGGCCCCGTCGAACCGGCCACCCCGGCCCGCCCCCGCGGCGAAGCGGGCGGCGCCCGCCTGCGTCTCGGTCTCCAACGCCGCCCGGCCGTGGGCGAACTCCGAGGCGAGCGCCGCGGGCTCGTCGAGACCCTCCGCGTCGAGCACCGAGGCCCGGTCGGAGCGCAGACAGACCTGCGGGAACGCCGCGAGCTCGCCGGCCAGCGCCTGCGCGGCGGCCAGCGCCTCCCCGGCAGGCACCACCCGGTTCGCCAGCCCCATGTCCAGCGCCTCGGCGGCGTCCACCGCGCGCCCGGTGAGCACCAGGTCCATGGCCCGGCTCGTCCCGATCAGCCGCGGCAGCCGCACCGTCCCGCCGTCGATCAGCGGCACGCCCCACCGCCGACAGAACACCCCGAACACCGCGGTCTCGTCGGCCACCCGCAGGTCGCACCAGCACGCCAACTCGAGGCCACCGGCGACGGCGTGCCCCGCGACGGCGGCGATCACCGGCTTGGACAGGCGCAGCCGTGTCGGGCCCAGGGGGCCGTCGCCGTCGGGCTCGGTGCGGTTGCGGCGCTCGGTGGCGAACGCGGTGAGGTCGGCGCCGGCGCAGAACGTGCCTCCCGCACCGTGCAGGACGGCCACCGCGGCCCCGTCGTCGGCGCCGAAGGCGCGGAACGCGTCGGCCAGCGCGGCCGCCGTCGGCCCGTCGACGGCGTTGCGGCGCTCCGGGCGGTCGATCGTCACCGTCGTGACCGGGCCCTCGCGCTCCACACGGACACTCATCGCGGCGACCAGCCCAGCGCCGGCCCGAGCTTCGTGGCCATGTCGGTGAGGATCTGCACGTAGTCCTCGTGCTCGAGGGTGAACGGCAGCGCCCACACCACCTCCCGGACCTCGCGGAACGCGGGGTTCGCGTACAAGGTGGCCGCGATCTCCTCCGACGAGCCGATGATGTCGGGCGCGAAGAGCATCCGGCGCGGCCCGTGGGCCACCGACGTGCGCGCCGACCGCTTCTCGACGTAGGCGGTGTAGCGCTCCTTCTGCTCCGCGGTCGCGCTGTCGGTGGGGATGACGACGAGCCCCTGCGAGACCCGCGCCGCCTCGCCGAGCGGGTGCACCGAGCGGAAGAGCTCGATCTGCTCCTGCTGGATCTGCTCGAACACACCCGACGCGTCGTCACCCAGGTCGTGGTCCTCGGCCTGGATGACGTTGCTGGTCAGCATGGCCACCCCTGCTCGCCGGCCCAGCGCACCGAGCGCCTGCTCCCCCCGCCGTACCAGACGCGGTCGGCGAGCCCGGGCGACTGCGGCTGGACGCGGTCGGAGAACTCCTCGATGCCCGACGTGCCGGAGAACGTGCTCGCGGGCTCGCCGCGCAGCAGGCGCAGCAGCCGGACGACGCGCTCGTACGAGAGGTCCTCGAGGTCGGCGGTGTCGGGGTAGAGCCCGGCCCTCACGTCGTCCCAGTGGATCGGCGGACCGACGCTGATCCCGGGGTTCATGCGCCCGCCGGAGAGGACGTCGAGCGTGCCGAGGTCCTCGGCGTAGCGCAGCGGGTTCTCCCAGCCCAGCGGGGTCACCGCGGTGCCGAACTCGATCCGCGACGTGCGCTGTGACGCCGCCGCGAGCATCGTCACCGGCGAGGAGATCCCGGACTGGAAGTGGCGGTGGCGCAGCCACACCGAGTCGAAGCCCAGCTCCTCGCCGAGGACGACCTCGCGGAGCAGGTGCTGGTGTCCCGGCGCCGGGTCGTCGGCGTCGTAGGTGCCGAGGGTCAGGAACCCCTGCCGCTCCAGGGGGACACCGGGTGCTGGCATGCCCGGATCATGCCCCGACGCGGGCCGCCGCGCTGCGGTCCGGCGCGCTCCACCCCAGCGCCGGCCCGAGCTTCGTCGCCATGTCGGTGAGGATCTGGACGTAGTCGGAGTGGGCGAACGAGAACGGCAGCGCGAAGACGACCTCGCGGGCCTCGCGGAACCCGGCGTGGGCGTACAGCGCATCCGCGATCTCCTCGGAGGTGCCCAGGACGTCGCGGGCGAACAGCAACCGGCCCGGCCCCTGCGGCTCCGTCGTCCGTGGGGTGCGCGCCTCGACGTAGGCCTCGTACTTCGCGCGCTGCTCGGCGGTCGCGGAGTCGGTGGGGATGACGACGAGGCCCTGCGAGACCCGGGCGGCCTCCCCGGCGGGGTGGGCCTCGCGGAACGCGCGGATGGAGCGGGCCTGGATGGCGGCGAAGTCCGGTTCCTCGTCGGGAGCGGCCCGCACGACGCTGGAGGTGAGCAGGTTCAGGCCGTGCTCCCCGGCGCGGCGGGCCGAGCCCTCGCTGGCCGCGCCGTACCAGAGCCGGTCGGCCAGCCCGGGGGAGTGCGGCTGGACGTGGGCGGAGAACGACTCGATGCCGTCGACCCCGACGAACGTGCTGGCGGGCTCGCCGCGCAGCAGGCGGTGCAGGCGCGCGACGCGCTCGTAGGTGAAGTCCTCGACGTCGGCGGTGTCGGGGTAGAGCGCGGCCTTGACGTCGTCCCAGTGCATCGGTGGACCGACGCTGATCCCGGGGTTCATCCGCCCGCCGGAGAGGATGTCGAGGGTGCCGAGGTCCTCGGCGTAGCGCAGCGGGTTCTCCCAGCCCAGCGGCGTGACCGCGGTGCCGAACTCGATCCGCGAGGTGCGCTGCGAGGCGGCCGCGAGCACCGTCACCGGCGAGGACACGCCGTACTGCAGGTGCCGGTGGCGCAGCCACACGCTGTCGAACCCGAGTTCCTCGGCCAGCTCGATCTCGGCGAGCAGGTGCTCGTGGCCCGGGCGGGGGTCGGCCCCGTCGAAGGTGCCGAGGGTCAGGAAGCCGAGCTTCTCGAGTGCGACGCCGGGTGCGGGCATGGCCCCGATCATCCCCCGCGCCCGCACCGTCGCCGAGCCCTTGACCTGCTCGCGTGACGCGGCGCACCGTCGGGGCATGGTCGCACCCACGCAGGAGTCCCGGTCCGAGGCGATGTCCGGCTTCCGGCCGTCGCAGCAGGGCATCGAGATGCCGCAGCCGCCGACGTTCGCGACGAGCGCCGAGGAACGGTTGCACCGCAAGCAGCAGCTCGCGGGCGCGTTCCGCATCTTCGGGAAATTCGGGTTCGGGGAGGGGATCGCGGGCCACATCACGGTGCGCGACCCCGAGGACCCGCACATGTTCTGGGTCAACCCGTTCGGGATGAGCTTCCGGCACATCCGGGTCTCCGACCTCATCGCGGTGAACCACGAGGGCGACGTGGTGTACGGCAACAAGCCGGTCAACCAGGCCGGCTTCGTGATCCACTCCGCGGTGCACGCGGCGCACCCGGAGGTCGTCGCCGCCGCGCACGCCCACTCGGTGTACGGCAAGGCGTGGAGCTCGCTCGGCCGCCCGCTCGACCCGATCACCCAGGACGCCTGCGCGCTCTACGAGAACCACGGCGTGGTCACCGAGGGCCGCGGCGCGGTGGTGCTCGACCCGGAGGTCGGCCGCGCACTCGCCGCCGGGCTGACCGGCCGCAAGATGGTGTTCCACCAGAACCACGGCATCTTCGCGGTCGGCGAGACCGTCGCCGAGGCCGCGTGGTGGTTCGTCAACACCGAGCGGAACTGCCAGGCGCAGCTGCTCGCGGAGGCCGCGGGCACGCCGACGCAGATCGACCACGCCAACGCGAAGTTCACCGCGGAGCAGACCGGCTCGGCCTACTCGGGCTGGTTCTCCTTCCAGCCGCTGTGGGACGAGATCGTGCGCACGGATCCCGACCTGTTCGACTAGCGTGCCGCGGCGTGATCGTCGACGCCCACGTCCACGTCGCCCACCTGGCGCGGTTGAAGGTGCCGTGGGAGACGTGGATCGGGCCTGCCGGTGACGCGGCGGGCTGGGCGGCGCTCTACGACGACGACGGCGCGCCGATCCCCGCCGCGGTCAGCCGGTACTTCGCCGAGGAGGGCGTCGACCGGGCACTGCTGTTCTGCGAGTACAGCCCCAAGGCCACCGGGTGGCAGACCGTCGAGGACACGCTGCCGATCGTCGAGCACGACCCGGCGCGGTTCCGGATCGTCGCCAACGTCAACCCGCACGTGCACCACCCGGTGGCCCGGGAGCTCGACCGCCAGCTCGACCTGGGCGATGGTGCGACGGTCGCCCTCAAGGTCCACCCGGTGCACGCCGGGATCGCGCCGAACGACCGCGAGCTCTACCCCGCCTACGCCCGCTGCGTCGAGCGCGGCATCCCGCTGATCGTCCACACCGGGCCCTCGTTCTTCCCGGGGGCGACGTCGCGGCACGGCGACCCGGTGCTCATCGACGACGTGCTCCGCGACTTCCCCGACCTCACCGTCGTGCTCGCCCACGGCGGACGCGGCTGGAGCTACGACGCGGCCGCCTCGCTCGCCCTGACCCGGCCGAACGTCTGGCTCGACCTCGCCGGGCTGCCCCCCAAGCGGCTGCCGACCTACTACGCGAGCTTCGGGCTCGACCGGATCGCAACCCGCGCGATCTTCGGCACCGACTCGCCGTCGGCGACGCCGGCCCGCAACATCGCCGCGATCCGCGACCTGGGCCTGTCCGAGGAGCTCACCGACGCCGTGCTCGGCGGCAACGCGCGGCAGGTCTTCCCCCGCCTGTAGCGGCCTGTGTGCAGGCCCGCACCGAAGGGGTAGACCGGTGCCATGGCCATCGCGACGACGAACCCCGCCACCGGGGAGACGGTCCGGGAGTTCGAATCCCTCACCCAGCAGGAGCTCGAGGACAGGATCCAGCGGTCCTGGGACGCGTTCCAGAGCTTCCGCGACACGACGTTCGAGCAGCGCTCCGGATGGATGCGCACCGCCGCCGACATCCTCGACGCCGAGACCGACCAGCTGGCCGAGCTCGCCACCCTCGAGATGGGCAAGACGTTCGCGGCGGCGAAGGCCGAGGTGACCAAGTGCGCCCTCGGCTGCCGCTGGTACGCCGACCACGCGCCGGAGCACCTCGCCGACCACCCCTGGGAGCCCCAGGACGCCCCGGACAACGCCAGGGTCTTCACCCGCTACCAGCCGCTGGGCCCCGTCCTGGCGATCATGCCGTGGAACTTCCCGTACTGGCAGGTCTTCCGGTTCCTGTGCCCGGCGCTCATGGCCGGCAACACCGGGCTGCTCAAGCACGCCTCGAACGTCCCGCAGGTCGCGCTGGCGATCGAGGACGTGCTCGTGCGGGCCGGCTTCCCGGAGGGCGTGTTCCAGACGCTGCTCATCGGCTCCTCGATGATCGAGGCCATGGTCGACGACGACCGCGTGCGGGCCGTCACCCTCACCGGCAGCGAGCCCGCGGGGCGTGAGGTCGGCGCCCGCGCCGGCAAGAACGTGAAGACGAGCGTCCTCGAACTCGGCGGCAGCGACCCGTTCATCGTCATGCCCTCGGTCGACCTGGACGCCACGGCCGACGCGGCGGTCGCCTCCCGCACGCTGAACAACGGCCAGTCGTGCATCAACGCCAAGCGCATCATCGTCCACGAGCAGGTCGCGGACGAGTTCCAGCGCCTCCTCGTCGAGAAGATGGAGGCGCTCAAGGTCGGCGACCCGATGGCCGAGGACACCGACCTCGGGCCGATGTCGGGGCCGCAGGGCCTCGAGGAGCTCGACCAGCAGGTGCAGGACTCGGTGGCCGCCGGCGCCAAGCTCCTCACCGGGGGCAAGCCGATGGGGGGGAAGGGCAACTTCTACCCGCCGTCGGTGCTCGCCGACATCCCGAAGAGCGCCCCGGCGTACTACGAGGAGCTCTTCGGCCCCGTGGCGTTGTTCTTCCGCGCGAAGGACCTCGACGAGGCCATCGCCATCGCCAACGACTCCAGCTTCGGCCTCGGCGGCAGCGGCTGGACCCAGGACTCCGGCGAGGCCGAGCGGCTGGTCAACGAGGTCGAGACCGGCATGATGTACATCAACAAGGTCACCGCCTCCACGCCGGAGGTCCCCTTCGGGGGCACCAAGAACTCGGGCTACGGCCGCGAGCTCGCGAGCTTCGGCACGCAGACGTTCACCAACGCGAAGACGGTGTGGATCCAGTAGTGGCCGCACCCACTTTCACGCAGGCCGCCCATGTCGCGCTCGTGGTGCGCGACATGGCGGCCAGCGTGGCGTGGTACGAGCGGGTGATGGGCTTCGAGCAGGCGAGCGAGCGCCGCGAGGGCCCGCCCGAGGCCGGTCATCCGCGCCAGCTGATCCGCCACCCCGGCTCCGGACTGGTCCTGGGGATCCACGAGCCCTACGAGCGCTCGAACGACCGGTTCGACCCGCAGCGCACCGGCCTCGACCACCTCGCGGTGACCGTGGCCGACCACCCCGCGCTCGAGGAGTGGATCGCACACCTCGAGGCGCAGGGGGTCGAGCACTCGTCGGTCCGCGACGCGGGCTACGCCGAGTTCGTGTCGTTCGCCGACCCGGACGGCATCGCCTGGGAGGTCTGGCTGCCGACGAGCTGAGTCAGCCCAGGTCCACCAGCTGCGGCACCGTCGGCGCCATCCCGTCGATCCACGCGGCGGGGGAGCCGGTGGTCGGCGTGATCATCACGGCCTGGATCCCGAGCTTGGCGTAATCGGCCATCGCGCGGACGAACTCGTCGGTGTTGTCGGGGCCCGGGCGCGGGTTGTTGGCGATGATCGTCTTCCGGATGTCGTCGTAGTCGCGCCCGACGTCGTCGCAGTGGCGGCGCAGGACGTCGAGCTTGTGGGCGACGTCGTCGGGGGACGAGCCGAAGAGGTTGCAGGCGTCGCCGTACTGCGCGACGAGGCGCAGCGTCTTCCGCTCGCCGCTCCCGCCGATGAGGACCCGGGGCCGGTGCAGCGGCTGCGGCGAGCACAGCGTCTCCGCGAGCTGGTAGTGCTTGCCGTCGTAGGGGCCGTTGTTCTCCGGGTCCCACATCTGGCCGCAGATCTGCAGCGCCTCCTCGAGGCGCTCGAAGCGTTCGGCCAGCGGCGGGAACGGGACGCCCAGGCCCTGGTGCTCGCGCTCGTACCAGGCGGCGCCCAGGCCGAGCACGGCACGGCCGCCCGACAGCACGTCGAGGGTGGTCACGATCTTGGCGAGCAGCCCGGGGTGGCGGTAGGTCACGCCGGTCACCAGCAGGCCGAGGTCGACCGTCGAGGTGTGGGCGGCCAGGTAGCCCAGGGTCGTGTATCCCTCGAGCATGTTCGCCTCGGCGGGTAGGCCGGTGGGCTGGATCTGGAAGAAGTGGTCCATGAACGAGAGCCAGCTCGCCCCGGACGCCTCGACGGCCTCGCCGACCCGGGCGAGCTCGCCCGCGATGGCCGTGGTGCCGCCGTCGATGTCGAAGATCGGGACGTGGAAGCCGAGCTCCATGAGGTCTCCCTCGCGTAGCGGGTGTGTCCGTTCATCGTGACCCTTCGAGCGCACTCGAAGGCAAGTCGAGCCCGCCCGGTCACGCCCCGAACGCGCGCCGCGCCCCGGGCGCCCACTGCTCGTGGCGCCGGTGGAAGACCTCGGCCGCCTGCGCCCCGGCCCAGCCCGCCGGGAGCAGCTCGACCGGGAGCTGCGGGTCGAGGAAGGGGAAGCGTCGCCACGCGTCGACCAGCCGGACCTGCGCCCCGAGCACGGCGGCCGGGTCGGTGGGGTCGGGCTCGAGCGTCGCGAACCGGGCGGCGAACTCAGCGTAGCGGGCCTCGAGGTCGCGCAGGTCCCAGGCCTGCGCCACCAGTTCGGCGTCGGAGAGCCCGCCGTGGGTGGCCCCGACGACGACGAGGGCCGCCTCGTCGAGCCCGACGTCGGCCAGCGCCCGGTGCGCCTCGCCGACCCGCTCGGCGTCGGGACACACCCACACCCCGGGCGCGGGGGAGCCGAGCCCCGCCCACGCCAGTTGGGTGCGCAGCTGGTGGCGCAGCGCCCGCTGGGCCTCCGGGACGCTGACGACGAGCACCAGCCAGCGGCCGTCCCACGCCGGGCGCGCCGCCCCGTGCGCGTAGATCCGTCCGGCGCCCTCCGAGAGCAGCCGCCGCCCGGACGGCGTCAGCGACCACCGCACCCGTCGTCCGGCCCGTTCCGAGACCAGGACGTCGTCCGCGGCGGTGCGGGCCAGCGCCTGGCGGGCGGACTTCTCCTCGACCCCGACGGTGCCGAGAGCGTCGAGCAGCGTCTGGGTCCAGACCGGCTCGCCGGTCGGCAGGACGAACTCGCCCAGGACGGTGAGCAGCAGCGAGCGGGCGCTGGTCGCCGCGACCTCGCGGCGGCGGGAGAAGGCGTCCTCGGCGGATCCCGACCCGGCCGACGAGGGCCCGTTGGTCACGCCCCCCGCCGCCATGGCCGACGATCGTAGGCGTGACGACGCCGGAAACGCTGCGGACCCTCGACCGCGAGCACGTCTGGCACCCCTACGGGCCGATGCCGGGACGCACCGACCCGCTGGTGGTGGCCTCGGCGTCGGGGGTGCGGCTGACCCTCGACGACGGCCGCGAGCTGGTCGACGGGATGAGCTCCTGGTGGGCCGCGGTGCACGGCTACCGCCACCCCGCCCTCGACGCGGCGCTGCGCGCGGCCACCGACGAGATGAGCCACGTGATGTTCGGCGGCCTCACCCACCACCCGGCCGTGGACCTCGCGACCCGGCTCGTCGAGATCACCCCCGAGCCGCTGCGCCACGTGTTCCTCGCCGACTCCGGGTCGGTGTCGGTCGAGGTCGCGGTGAAGATGTGCCTGCAGTACCAGCGTGCCCGGGGCCGGCCCGGCCGGACCCGGATGATGACCTGGCGCGGCGGCTACCACGGCGACACCTTCGCGGCGATGAGCGTCTGCGACCCCGACGGCGGGATGCACTCCCTCTGGAAGGGGTTCCTGCCCGAGCAGGTGTTCGCCGACGTGCCGCCGGCGGAGTACCGGGCCGACTACGACGAGCACCTCGCCGCCGTCGCCGCCGCCCACGCCGACGAGCTCGCGGGGATCATCGTGGAGCCCGTCGTCCAGGGCGCCGGGGGCATGCGCTTCCACGACCCGCGCCACCTGCGGGCGCTGCGCGAGATCGCCGACCGCCACCACCTCGTGCTGGTGTTCGACGAGATCGCCACCGGGTTCGGGCGCACCGGCGAGCTGTTCGCCGCCGACCACGCGGGGGTCTCCCCGGACGTGATGTGCGTCGGGAAGGCCCTCACCGGCGGCTACCTGACCCTGGCCGCGGCGCTGTGCACCCCGGCGGTGGCGGCGGCCGTCAGCGGCGAGCGCGGCGGGGGCGGGCTCATGCACGGCCCGACGTTCATGGGCAACCCGCTCGCCTCCCGGGTCGCCCTAGCCAGCATCGACGAGCTGCTGCGCCGGGACTGGCGTGCCGAGGTCGCCGGGATCGGCGACGCCCTGCGCGAAGGGCTCGCGCCGGCCCGGGAACTGCCGGGGGTACGCGACGTGCGGGTGCTCGGCGCGATCGGGGTGGTGGCGCTCGACCACCCCGTCGACGTCCCCGCCGCCCAGGCGGCCGCCGAGGAGGAGGGCGTGTGGTTGCGCCCCTTCCGCGACCTTGTCTACACGATGCCGCCGTTCATCACGGCGCCCGACGACGTCGCCCGCATCGCCCGGGGTGTCGTGGCGGCCGCCGCCGCGGGCTGAGGCCGCCGGGGTCACCGTGATCGTCGCCGACCTCGTCACCCGCTTCGGCTGGGGCGGCCGAGGAGTTCGCACCGCCGTCGACGGAGCGGCTGGGAGGAGCGCTGCCTAGGGTGTCGGCGTGACCGACCCCCTGGGGTGGCTGGACGAGACGGCGCGTGCCCGTCGGGCGGCGGGCCTGCGCCGGACGCTCGCGCCCCGCGCCGTCGTCGAACCGCTCGTCGACCTCGCCTCCAACGACTACCTCGGGCTCGCCCGCGACCCCCGCGTCATCGAGGCGGCCGTGGCGGCGACGTGGACCTGGGGGGCCGGGTCGACCGGATCGCGGCTGGTCACGGGCTCGACCCGCCTGCACGCCGAGCTCGAGGACGCGCTGGCGGAGTTCTGCGGGGCCGAGGCCGCGCTGGTGTTCTCCTCCGGCTACACCGCCAACCTCGGGGCGCTCACGGCGCTCTCGGGGCGCGGGGCCCTCGTCGTCTCCGACGTCGCCGCGCACGCTTCGCTGGTGGACGCCGCGCGGCTCTCGCGGGCCCGCGTCGTCGTGTCCCGGTGCTCGGTGCCCGCCGAGGTGGACGCGGTGCTCGCCGCGGCTCCGGAGACCCGGCGGCTGGTGGTGACCGACGGCGTCGACTCGGTGGACGGCGGGCTCGCGCCGCTGCGGGAGCTGGCCCAGGTGTGCCGCGCCCGGGGCGCAGTGCTGCTCGTCGACGACGCCCACGGCCTGGGGGTGCGCGGCCCGGCGTCGGCGCCCGGGGCGGGCCTCGTGGCCGAGGCAGCGCTGGCGGGGGAGCGGGGGGTCGTCGTCACCGCGACCCTGTCGAAGTCGCTGGGATCGCAGGGCGGCGTGGTGCTCGCGGACGCGGACGTCGTCGCGCACCTGATCGACGCGGCGCGCTCGTTCATCTTCGACACCGGGCTCGCGCCGGCGGCGGCGGGCGCGGCCCTGGCGGCGCTCGGTGTGCTGCGCGACGAGCCGCAGCGGGTGGCGGCGCTGCACACCGCGGCGGCGGCGGTGGCGTCCTCGGCGGGCGCGGCGGCGCCGTGGGCGGGGGTGGCGGCCCCGACGGCCGCGATGGTGCCCGTCGTCCTCGGGGAGCCGGAACTGGCGACGGCGGCGCGGGACGCCTGCGCGGCGGCAGGGGTGCGGGCCGGCTGCTTCCGTCCGCCGTCGGTCCCCGAGGGGACCTCGCGGCTGCGGCTCACGGCGCGGGCGGACCTGACGGCGGACGACCTCGCGCTGGTGGACCGGGTCCTGGCCGAGGTCCTGCCCGGCGTGCGGGGGACGGCGCTGCTGTCGTGACCCCTGGTGGCATGCTGGATCGTGCTTCACGGAATCGATCCCGAACGGAGGACGGCGTGACCGTCACGGACAGCCGGTCGGCCTTCCGGCTCTGGCACTGCGGTCGCTGTCGTCGTCCGCTGGCCGAGGGCGCGGACTTCCTGCGCTGCGGATGTTGCGGCGCGGTCCACGATGTCGACGGCACCCCGCGACCCGACGTCGAGGCCGCCGAGCGGCCGGCGCCCGACCCCACCGCCGTGCGCGTGCGCCACTGGCTCTAGGAGCCATCTCGTCGGACGGACCAGGCCGTGGCGGGGCCGTCCGGGTCACCGCAGTCGGGCGGCACCGCGGGGCGGGAGACGTGCGCGCAGGTGGCGTCTCGCTGCCTGCTCGACCCAGCCTTCTCGACGGCGGGTTGGACGACGACGGCTGGCGCCGCAGAGTGGTGCGGGGACGGAAATGAAGATCACTCGTTCGGCGCAGTGTTGAGTGTCCAATTCCGGCCGTGACTGTCGGTGGGTCGAACTAGTGTTCGATCCATGGCGGTGGTGATCGACGAAGCGGTGTGCGGGGGGCTCGACGCCCTGCCCGCCGGCCCCGCGCTGTCCGCCGCGCTGGAGGGCCTGGACCCGGCCGGGTTGACCGGCGAGGAAACCGCGGCGTGGATGCGGGCCTGGTTCCGCACCCGCAACCACGCCGACTACCAGCTGCTGCGCTCGCTCCGGGAGGCCTGCGCGGCGCGGGCCGGGACCACCGCGCGGGTGGCGCTCGACGAGTTCGCCCCCCAGATCGCCGCGGCGTCGCTGGGCTGGTCGAGCACCACCGCGTGTTCCCGGCTCGACCTCGCGGTCGGGGTGCTGGAGCGGATGCCCACCCTGGGGCAGCGGATGCGCTCGGGTGAGCTGGAGCTGGCCAAGGCCACCGCGTTCGTCACCGGCCTCGAGGGCCTGACCGAGGCGCAGTGCGCCGCGGTGCTGGCCCGGCTGCTCGACGAGGCCCCCGAGCTGCCGCTGGGCAAGCTGCGTGAGCGCATCCTGGAAGCCGGCTACGCGGTGGATCCGGTGTGGGGCGCCACCCGGCTGGCCGCGGCCACCGCCCGGGCCCGGGTCTGCACCGAGACCAACCCCTCGGGTGCGGTCAACGTCTGCGGCCGCGACCTGGATCCCGAGCTGGCC
>NZ_DASXJD010000142.1:0-39318 GCF_036497585.1 Actinomycetospora sp.
CGGCGATCGGGTTCCACGCCCGGACGTCATCGGCCGCGCCCACCGCCGCCGCCGCGAGGAACGCGTCGCCGAACGCGGCGCCGGTGGTGTCGACCGGGACCTCCTGCGCGAGACCGGTGACGTCGCTGACGATCCGCGTCCACAGCCCGCCGCGGGTGCCGCCGCCGACCGCGACCAGCCGCGGTGACGACGGCCCGCCCGCCTCGGCGAAGGCCTCGAGGTTGTGCCGCACGCCGTGGGCGATGCCCTCGAGCACCGCGCGGTAGAGCTCGGCGCGCCCGTGCGCCGTCGTCAGCCCGACGACGACGCCGCGCGCGTCCGGGTCGAAGATCGGAGTCCGCTCGCCCGCGAAGTACGGCAGGAGCAGCAGGCCGCGGCTCCCCGCGGGGACGTCCGCCGCGGCCGCGACCAGCTCGTCGTAGCCGCGTCCCGTGAGGTCGCGCAGCCACGCGGTGATCGCGCCGGAGGTGGCCATCCCGGCCGCCGTGGTGAACGAGCCCGGGGAGATCCCGCGGGTCGACCACAGGTTGCGGTGCCGCGCCGACGTGGCCGTGACCTGCACCAGGAACATCGTCGAGCCGTACATGACCATCGTGTCGCCGGCGTCGCGGACCCCGGCGCTCACCGACTCCGCCCAGGCGTCGACCGTCCCGACGGTGACCGGGGTGCCGGGCTGCAGCCCGGTCGCGGCGGCGGCCTCGTCGGTGACGGTGCCCGCGACCTCGGTCGGCCAGGCGAGGCGTGGCAGCACCAGCCCGGGGGCGACCAGCTCGGCCCAGTCGTGGGCCCAGTCCGCGGCCTCCAGGTCGTACATCGGGTCGCACTGGCTCGCGGAGTGGTGGTCGAGGACGTACTCGCCGGTGAGCCGGTGCACGAGGAACGAGCTCGCCATGAGGAAGAGCCGGGTCGCGTCGTACACCCCCGGCTCGTGGCGGCGCAGCCACCGCCACTTCGGCCCGACGGCCTGGCTCGACAACGGCGTCCCGGCCCGGCGCAGGATCGCGTCGGCCCCGAGCTCCTCGGTCAGCTCGGCGATCTCCGCTCCTGCCCGGGTGTCGACGCCGTAGAGGATGGCCGGGCGCAACGGCCGGCCGTCGGCGTCGGCGGGCAGCAGCACCGGCCCGATCCCGGAGACGCCGACCGCGTCCGGCGGCTCGCGCCCCTCGAGCAGTTCACGGGTGAGCCGCAGGAAGTCGGACCACCAGACGTCCTCGGCGTCGTGCTCGACCCAGCCCGGACGCGGCGTCGACGTCGGGTGCTCGACGTCGGCCCGCGCCACGACGGTGCCGTCGGCCTCGGCCAGCACGCCCTGCGGTGTCGCCGGTACCCGGCGCGCGGAAGCGGTCCGCGCCCGCCTGGAGCTTGTCGTGGAACTCCGACTCGGTGTAGGTCGGCAGGACCGTGGAGACGACGATCCCGTCGCCCGCCCACTCGGCGCGGGCGTCGCGGCGTAGTCGTCCGGGTCGACGTCCGCGAGCGGCGGCCGCCGCGGAGGCGCCGATCCCGGACGAGGCCCCGGTGATCAGGACGACGCGGTCGGTGATGTCCATGCGCGTCGGCTTCCCGCCGGGAGCGGACGGCACGCGGCTCTCAGGGTCACGACGGCGGCCCGGGGCGGACCACGCCCGTCGCGATCGCGCGGCGGGCGACGTCGATGACGTACTCGCCGTAGCGGGACTTGGCCTGGGCGGTGCCGAGGCGCAGGGCGTCCTCGGGGGTGATCCAGCCCTCGCGCAGCGCGAGCTCCTCGAGGCAGGCGATACGCACGCCCTGGCGGTGCTCGAGGACCTGGACGTACTGGCCGGCCTCGATCAGCGACTCGTGGGTGCCGGTGTCCAGCCAGGCGAAGCCGCGGCCCAGGTCGACCAGGCGGGCGTCGCCGCGGTGCATGTAGACCAGGTTGAGGTCGGTGATCTCGAGCTCGCCGCGGGCGGAGGGTTCGAGCTCCTCGGCGATGCGCACGACGTCGTTGTCGTAGAGGTAGAGCCCGGTGATGGCGCGGTTGGAGCGCGGCGCGGGGGGCTTCTCCTCGATGGAGATCAGCCGGCCCGACGCGTCGGCCTCGCCGACGCCGTAGCGCTCGGGGTCGCCGACGGGGTAGCCGAACAGGGTGGCGCCCTTGTCGGACTCGACCTGGGCGACGGCGCGCTGCAGCATCGTCGAGAAGCCCTGGCCGTGGAAGATGTTGTCGCCGAGCACGAGGGCGGCGGTGTCGTCGCCGATGTGCTCGGCGCCGATGAGGAAGGCCTCGGCCAGGCCGCCCGGCTCGGGCTGCTCGGCGTAGGAGAAGTTCACCCCGAGCTCGTGGCCGTCGCCGAGCAGGCGGCGGAAGGCGGGCAGGTCGACCGGGGTGGAGATGATCAGGATGTCCCGGATCCCGGCGATCATGAGCACCGAGATCGGGTAGTAGATCATCGGCTTGTCGTAGACCGGCAGCAGCTGCTTGGACACCGCCCGGGTCACCGGGTGCAACCGGGTCCCGCTACCCCCCGCCAGAACGATCCCCTTCATCGCCCCGACTGTAGACGGGGGCCTTGCGACGGTTCTCCGGGGCGAGCGGTGGGGCCGAGCCCCGGGCCCGTCGCCCGATCGTGTGGTCGTGTCGCGGGCCGATAACGACGACGCCGGCGGCGGCGACATCCCGGGCAGAACGGCCCCCGGCAGCCCCCACGGCGCGGGCTCGCGGCGTCGTTCGATCCCGGCCACACCGTCTCGGGGGAGCCCTGTGTCTGCACACCGTCGCGTTCGCCCGCCCCGCCCCGCCGTCACCGGCGGTGCCGTCCTCGCGGGGGCGGCCCTCCTCGGCCTCGGCGTCGGCCCGACGGTCGGGCACGCGTCGGCGGCGCCGACCAGCCACGTCGAGGCGGCCCCGGAGACGAGCGTCCTCCCGGCGGCGGAGGGCTCCGCGCACGACGCGCTCTGGTACGGCCTGCTCACGACGGCGGCCGTCGCCGGCGCGGCGGGCGCCCAGCTCACCCGGGGGCGCCCCCGCCGCGCGTGAGCCGCGCCCGACGTCGTGGGTCTCCGGGCGGCGCGGACCCGGGGAACCGCGACGTCAGGCGGACCTCACGCGGGGAAGGGCAGCAGCTGCTCGTGGTGGTGCTTCGGGTAGGGCGCCGGGCCCGCCTGCTGGGCCCGGTCGGCCAGGATCGCGGCGTACTGCTCCCGCGGGTCCGTGACGCCGTACTGGGCCCGGGCCTCGGCGGGCTCCCGGACGACCGGACGCACCGGCGGGACGCCCCGCAGCACGGGTTCCAGGATCGGCACGGTCCGCGGGCTCGCGATCCGCAGCGCCCACACCTGCAGCCAGGTGCTGGCGGCGACCGCACGGACGACGGGCCGGGTGAGCGCGATCGCGACGCGGTCGGTCAGGCCGGACTGGTTCGTGGCACCGAGCTTGCGCATCCAGCGCGGGAGCGTCGCGATGACGGCGCGGCGGGCGACCGTGTTGAAGACGAACCGCAACGGCGTGGGCATGCGCTCGGGCAGGACGATCGTGCTCGCGTCGAGCAGGAAGTCCATCATGTCCTGCGCGACCTCCGAGCCGACGAGCCGCGGCCGGTAGGCCGCGAAGTAGGCGCGGATGCCCTCACGGGTGCGCGGGACGTCGGCCGGGTCGATCGTCTGGAACTCGGCGGCCCGCGCGCACTCCTCCCAGTACTGCTCCTCCTCGGCCTCGGTGAGCTTGCCCGGGCCGAAGACCTCGTAGGTGTAGAGGATGGAGTGCCAGGCGGTGAGGTGGATCCACAGCTGGGAGGCCGGGTCGTTGGCGTCGTAGCGCCCGCCGGTGATCGGGTCGTCGCCGACGGCGCGGGAGTGAATCTTCACGAGGGTGTCGGAGGCCCGCAGCACCGACTCGGCGTCGCCGAACTTCACCGTCGCGAAGTACTGCATCGTGCGGTCGTAGCGCAGCTTCGGACGCTGCTTGACCTGCCCGGACTGGTCGACGGACGCGACGAGGTGGGGGTCGAGCTCCTCGATGACGACGGCGCGTAGGAAGCCGAGCACGACCGAGGTCGGATAGCGCCACACGCGCCACGTCACCGACCCGGGACCGAAGAAGCCGTAGTCCTGCTGGCGGCGTGCACCCACCGTCGTCCTCCTCCATCGCTGTACGTGCGACGCAAGGTAACACCAACTACATGTATGGGCTACTACCGGTAAGAGGTACACGCCGTCATCCGGTCGGGGAGATCCCGGAGGAACCTCGGGGGTCGGCCCCGAGGTGGTGCTGTCGGTGCCGCGTGAGGCTGCTGGCATGTGCCTGCCCCCACCGCGGTTGCGTCGCTACGCCCGAGTCCTCGGGCTCGCCCGGCACGAGGCGACGTCGCTCGGCGCCCCCGCGCTCGGGACGGAGCACCTGCTGCTCGGGCTGGTGCGCGAGGGTCGCGAGTCCGGCGCCCGGCTGTTGGCCGGCGTCGACCCGGATCCGCTGCGCGCCCTGCTCCCTCGGGCGCCGTGGTCACCCGCGGCTCCGCCGGCGCTGACCACGCGGGCCGCGATGGCCGTCGGGGCGGCCCAGCGTGAGGCCGACCGGCGCGGTCTCCCCGGGCTGGAGGTCGAGGGCCTGCTCGTGGCGGTGCTGGCGGACCAGCAGTCCGCGGCTGTGGCCGTCCTCGAGCGGCTCGGGATCGACGTCGCTGATCTATGGTCCTGCGCCGTCGTCGAGGTCGGCCGCGACGCGATGCCTCGTCGTTCGGTCGCCGGGTGATCAGCGACCAGGCGGGCGCGAGCCGGCGACCCGGAACACCTGGTAGTCGACGGCCGGGCCCGGCACGAGCCGACCCTCGGCGACGAAGACGGAACGGTTCAGCCAGTCGTACCGACTGTCGCCGGTCTCGAACCGCGGGCCGGTGACGAAGTACTGATCGCCGTACGCGGTGCCGTCACCACCTCCGCTCATGACCGCGACGATGGCCGGGGTGAGCTCGAGGAGTCCGACGTACTGCAGGTAGATCTTCGCGCCGTCATCCGTGGTGATCGTCAGGCGGGCGTCGACCCTTCCGTAACCATCCGGCCCACGCAGGATCCAGTCAGCGCCCGCGCCGGTCATCGTTCCGTTGAGTCGCGGGCCGCGCACGGAGCCGCTGGTGATCGTGGCGATGCGTCGGTGTCCGAGCGGCCCGAGTCCGACGTCGTCCGGCGTCACTTCGGCGTGCATGTCGAGCTCGTGCACGAGTTCAGGCATCGCGTGCCCCCCGTCCGCAATCGGCTTCCCCGGTCGAGCCAAGGTTGCAGGCCCCGGTCACACGGTGGAAGGTCGGGTCACGCATCGGATGTGCCTGGGCGGGGCGCAGCGACCCCTGGCGCGCTCTCGGCGCGCCGAGGGTCAACGGTAGTTCGTGAACTGCAGCGCGATCCCGAAGTCGTGGCCCTTGAGCAGGGAGATGACGTCCTGCAGGTCGTCCTTCTTCTTGCCGGTCACGCGCAGCTGGTCGTCCTGGATCTGCGCCTGCACGCCCTTCGGGCCCTCGTCGCGGATGAGCTTGGAGATCTCCTTGCCCTTCTCCTTCGAGATGCCCTGCACGAGCGAGCCGGTGACCCGGTAGGTCTTGCCGGACACCGCGGGCTCGCCGATCTCGAAAGCCTTGAGGGAGATCCCCCGCTTGATCAGCTTCTCCTTGAAGACGTCGATGGCCGCGGTGCAGCGCTCCTCGGTCTCGGCGGCGACCGTGATCGCCTCCTCGCCGGCCCACGTCACCGAGGCGCCGGTGCCGCGGAAGTCGAAGCGCTGCGTGAGCTCCTTGGCGGCCTGGTTGAGGGCGTTGTCGACCTCCTGACGGTCGACCTTCGAGACGACGTCGAACGACGGGTTGGCCACGGTCTCCTCCTCGGCTGGCGTGGGACGGCGGGGTCCGCCGCGTCCCGGTCTACACCCACCCCCGGGTGCTCATGTTCCGGACGTCGGCTTGTAGTCTCTTCGTCGCCGTCCGGCGAGGCGGCACCCCGGCGGGTTGCCCGAGCGGCCAATGGGAGCGGACTGTAAATCCGTCGCGAAAGCTACCCAGGTTCGAATCCTGGACCCGCCACCACAACGGCCCGTCGTCCCCGTGACGGCGGGCCGTCGTCGTTCCCGAGGCATCCGCACCCGTTCAGGCCCGGCGGTCGACCGTCCGGCGCAGCACGCGCCCACAAATCGTGTCCATCCGGGTGGAAGTGGGTCCGGAGGTGCCGATCCGGGGCGTAACCTGGGTGATGGTCGGTCGTGCCCCCCGCGACCGAACCGGCCCCGGGGACGCACCCCCCCAGCATCCCCGGGGCCTCCGAACCTCCTCGTCACACCGCGTCGTGGCCCATCTCGCCCGTGCGCACCCGCAGGACGAGATCCACGTGGTGGACCCAGAGCTGCCCGTCCCCGCCCTCGAGGTTGGCGACCAGCTGGTCGAGGAGCCGCTCGACGATCTCGTCATCCACGACGGTCTCGATCCGCAGCCGCGGGGCGAGACCGACCTCGACGTGGGCGCCCTTGTGGATCTCGACGTGGCCCCCCTCGCACGTCCCGACCTCGGTGATCGTCATCCCGAGCACCGCATGCCGCTCGAGTGCCCGGCGCACCGCGTCGAGCGCGTGCGGGCGCACGAGCGCCGTCACGATCTTCACCCCGGCCCCCCTCGGGTCCTGGTCGGGCGGCCGGGAGCCGCCCCTGGCGATCTCACGCTAGGCCCTGCCGTCCCGCACCGCTGCGACGGCTGCGAGGCTGCCGGGTGTGCCCGACAGCGTCCTCGTCCTCGGCGGTCGCAGCGAGATCGGCGTGGCCCTCGCGCGGCGCCTGGTCGCCGACGGACGCGCATCCACCGTCGTGCTGGCCGCCCGTCGCGCTGATGACCTGGCCGACGAGGCCCGGACGATCACCGACGCCGGGCCGGCGCACGTCGCCACCGTGGAGTTCGACGCCGACGACCTCGCCTCCCACGCCGCGGTGCTCGACGCGGTGGAGCGCGAGCACGGGGCCCCGGACACCGTCGTCGTCGCGTTCGGCGTCCTCGGCGACCAGCAGCGGGCGGAGACCGACGCCGAGCACGCGCTCGCCGTCGTGCACACCGACTTCACCGCCCAGGTCGGCGTCCTCACGCGCGTCGCGGCGCGGATGCGGGCACGGGGATGCGGGGAGATCGTCGTGTTCTCGTCGGTCGCCGGGTGGCGGGTGCGGCGTGCCAACTACGTGTACGGCAGCGCGAAGGCCGGCCTCGACGGGTTCGCCTCGGGGCTGGCCGACGCGCTGCGCGGCTCGGGGGTGCACCTCACGCTGGTGCGGCCAGGCTTCGTGATCGGGCGGATGACCGCAGACAGCGGCCTGTCCCCGGCGCCGCTGTCCTCGACGCCGGGCCAGGTGGCGGACACGGTCGCCGCCGGCCTGGCCCGTCGTCGGGACGTCGTCTGGGTGCCGGCGCCGCTGCGGGTGCTCGCCGTCGTCATGCGGCTGCTGCCCGCGGCCGTGTGGCGGCGGATGCCCCGGTAGGAGCGCAGATGATCAACGGCGCGTTGCTGGCGTCAGATGCCAGCAACGTGCCGTTGCTGCCACGGAGGCGGCGGCGCGGCGCCTACGACCGGTGCGCGATCTCCTCCGACGCGCCGGGCGCGAGCCGGAAGCCGGTGACCGGGACGTCGCCGAGGGCCTCGTCGATCGCGGTCAGTGTGTCGGGCGTCAGCTCGATGCCCGCCGCCTTCGCGTTGGCGTGCACCTGCTCCGGGCGCGATGCCCCGACGATCGCCGACGCGAGCTCCGGGCGGCGCAGCACCCACGCGAGCGCCATCTCGGCCATCGACAGGCCCGCGCCGTCGGCGATCGGGCGCAGCCGCTGCACCGCCTCGAGCGTGGCGTCGGTGAGCTTCTGCTTGATGAACCCGTTCATCTCGTCGCTCGCGGCGCGGGAGTCGACGGGCACCGGCTCGCCGGGCAGGTACTTGCCCGTGAGCACGCCCTCGGCCAGCGGCGACCAGACGACGTGGGAGATGTCGTGCTCGCGGGTCACGTCGAACACCTCGCCCTCGGGCACCCGCCACAGCATCGAGTACTGCGGCTGGGAGGAGACGAACGTGACATCCGACGGCGCAGCCGCCAGCCCCGCCCGGATCTGGTCCGGGCTCCACTCGCTGAACCCGAGGTAGCGGGCCTTCCCGGCGCGCACCACCTCGGCCAGCGCTTCCATGGTGTCCTCGATCGGCGTCCGCGAGTCGAACCGGTGGCACTGGTAGAGGTCGACGTGGTCGGTGCGCAGGCGCGCCAGCGAGGCGTCAATCTGCTTGGCGATCTGGGCGGGGGAGAGACCGCGGTCGGTCTCCGACATCGGGAAGTAGACCTTCGTCGCGAGGACGTACTCCTCACGCGGGTAGTCGGCGAGGATCTCGCCCCACGCGGTCTCGGCGGCGCCGCGGCCGTAGACGTTGGCGGTGTCGAAGAAGGTGATGCCCGCGTCGAACGCCGCGCGGGTGCACGCGGCGGTGGCGTCGGCCTCCACCCCGCCGGAGTAGGTGAGCCAGGAGCCGAGGGAGATCTCGGACACCTGGAGGTCGCTGGAACCGAGCTGGCGGAAACGCACGACACGACTGTACGAAGGCGGCCGTGCCCTCCGCTGAGTGGTGACGAGAGGTTGCCACCGGACGGACATCCGTCGCCGTTCGTCTCAGCTCAGCGACCCTTCGTCGCTGTGTCATGAAACATGGGTGTGAACTCGTCTCGTCCGGATTGGCGGGCACCCACCTGTCCGACAGGATGGGGAGGCCGTGGCGGACGGCGTTCGTCCACCGGTTCCTCTTCACTCGTCTGGAGGCACTCACGTCGTGACCCTGCTCACTGCACCCCTGCGCCCGCTCGCTGACGTCCTCGATCTGACCGCCGAGGCGGTCGTCGCCGTCGGTACCGTCTCGCTCGGAGCGCTGAGCCTCGTGCTCGCCACCGACGATCGCACCGACTACCCGCCGCTGCACTCCGTCGAGCGTCACCGCACCGCTCCGTGAGCTGAGCACCTCGGGCGAAGGCCCGTCCGGACCACGGTCCGGGCGGGCCTTCGTCGTCCGTGAAGGTGGGTCAGCCGCGACGCTGCTCGCGCAGCAGCCCGCTGATCGTGCGCAGCTCGTCGCGGATCTCCGTGAGCAGGTCCGGGATCTCGTGGCTGCGCTCCCAGTGCGGCGTCACGTCGATACCGAGCTCGCCCAGCTCGCGGCCGTAGAGCTCGGCGAGCAGCGTCCGGTAGGGCTCCTCGGGCACGGTGCCGTTCTCCCACCGGGAGAGCTGGGTCTTCAGGCTCGCCGCCGAGGCCACCTCGACGCGGCCGGCGTTCGCCAGCTCGCGCAACCGGGCCACGGCGGCGGTCTGTGACCATCCCTTGTCGCGGCGCGCCTCGCGCAGGGAAACCACGGAGCGGAGCCTAGACGACCGTGTGACGGCGCCCGGGCGGGCCGGGCCTACCCCTCGCGGCCGCGGGTCCGGGTGGCCGGCTTGGGCGCGGGCCGGCCACGTCGGCCGGTGGCGCGGGGCGGCGCGGTCGCGGGCTCGTCCGGGCTTCCCGACGACGGGTGCTCCGGCGCCGGTCTCTCGACCTGCTCGCGACCGCCCTCGGCCGCGTGCGCGGCCGGAAGCGGGCGCCGGACGGCGCGGCGGGGACGGCGGGACCGGCGCCGGTCGGGCTCGATCTCCGCCGGCGGGTCGTGCCGGTCGAGGAAGGCGCAGAGGGCGGGCCAGAGACGGTCGCGGGACGCCCGCCCGCAGACGACCCCGAGGTGCCCGCCGGGCGCGGTCATGAGGGAGGTCTCGGCGCCGGAGAGCGTCGTCGCCCCGGCCCGCACCGTGCGGGGCGGGACGACGACGTCGTCCTCCCCCGCCACCAGGAGGACCGGCCGCTCGAGGTTCGCCAGGTCGATCCGCCGACCATCCACGGCGACCCGCCCGCGCTCGAGCTCGCCCGGCGCGACCATCGCGTGGAACGTCGCGCCGACCAGCTCGGCCTGGCCGCCGACGAGCGCGCGCAGGTCGTCGATCGCCTCGAGCTGGGCGAGGAAGTCCCGGTCGGCGAGGTGGCAGGCGACCGTGAGCGGCGTGGTCAGGAAGGCGCCCACCGAGCCGACGGAGAGGAACTCCGGGATCGGCGGCACCGTGGGCACCAGGCCGAGCAGGGTCTGCACGGTGGCGAGCACCGGACCGCCGGCCGAGATCGCGAGCGGTCGCGAGGGCACGTGCTCGGGGACCGACTCGAGCGTGAACGGCGTCGCGAGCGCGGTGAGGGAGGCGATCGGCAGGGTGGGGTCATCGGCGGCCGCGAGCACCGACGCGAGTCCCCCGACCGACCAGCCCACGACGTGCACCGGGGCGCCGTCGTGGTGGGCGGAGACGAGCCGGATGACGTGCGGGAGGATGTCGTCCACCCAGCGCGCGAGATCCGCGGGGGAGCCGGGCAGGGGCGCGTCGTGGCCGATGACGTCCTCGTCGTCGACCTGGTGGACGTGCCTGCCCTCCCCGACGAGGTGCTCGACCAGGCTGCAGCCGCGGCGCAGGTCGAAGGCCACCCCGCACGCGCCCAGCGGCGACACCAGCAGCACGGGCGCCCCGCGCAGCCGCGCCGTCGGGTGCACCGCGTACCGGTAGGTGCTCACCTGCCCGGCCCGGGCCAGCCCGTGGGCGCGCCCGACCGACCACGCGTCCGGGTCGGTCGGCCCGGTGTCGATCGCCACGCGGGGCATGCGGCGCAGGTCCGCGATCGGCCCCTCGAGCACCCGGTCCCGGACGTTGGTCAGCGCCCGCGCGAGCGTCCCCGGACTGATCACGTGGACCCCCTACCCGGTGCCGGCCGTCGGGACGCGCGTGATCGTGCCATCCGGCGTGCCGGCCCGCCGGGTCGCTCGGCTTCAGGCCTGGCGCACGACCCCCGCGGTGCGCAGCTTCTCGACGCGGTCCGCGTCGAGGCCCCACTCGGCGAGCGCCTCGACGGTGTGCTGGCCCGGGGCGGCGGGCGGGGTCGGCGGGGCGCTCGGGGTGCGGTCGAAGCGTGGCGCGGGGGCGGGCTGGCGCACCCCGAACGCCTCGGTGATCGTGCCGCGTGCGGCGATGTGGGGGTGCTCGGCGGCCTCCTCCATCTCCAGTACCGCGGCCACGCAGGCCTCGGTCGGCTCGAGGTCGGCCGCCCACTCGTCACGGGTCCGCGTGGCGAACACCTCGCCGAGGCGCGCGGTGAACTCCGGCCACCGCTCCAGATTCCACTGGCCGGAGGCGATGTCCTCGTCCTCCAGGCCCAGGCCGGACATCAGCGCGGCGTAGAACTGGGGCTCGATGGCCCCCACGGCCACGTACTTCCCGTCGGAGCACCGGTAGGTCTCGTAGAACGGGGCGCCGCCGTCGAGGAGGTTGTGCCCCCGCGGGTTCGGCCACAGGCCCTGCCCGCGCATCCCGAAGATCATGGCCATCTGCAGCGCCCCGCCGTCGACGATCGCGGCGTCCACGGTCTGGCCCTTCCCCGAGATCCCCCGCTCGACGAGCGCGGCGAGGACCCCGACGACGAGCAGCATCCCGCCGCCGCCGAAGTCCCCGACGAGGTTGATGGGGATGCCCGGTGCGCCGTCGGGGCCCTCGACATGCCCGACGACGCCGGCCGTGGCCAGGTAGGTGAGGTCGTGCCCCGCGCTCTGGGCCTTCGGCCCGTCCTGGCCCCAGCCGGTCATCCGCCCGAACACCAGGCGCGGGTTGCGCTCGTGGCAGACCTCCGGGCCGAACCCGAGCCGCTCCGCGACTCCGGGCCGGAAGCCCTCGAGGAGCACGTCGGCCCCGGCCACGAGGTCGAGCAGGACCTCGACGCCCTCGGCCGACTTGAGGTCCAGGGCGACCGACCGCCGGCCCCGGGCCAGGACGTCCTTGGTCGGGTCGCCGAGCTGCAGTCCGCCGCCGGAGGTGCGGTCGATCCGCAGGACGTCGGCGCCGAGGTCGGCGAGCACCATCGCCGCGAACGGGGCCGGCCCGATACCGGCCACCTCGACCACCTTGACGCGGTCCAGCACGCCCATGCGTTCTTCTCCTCATTCGATAGTGCACGCCAGAAACGAAACGAACGGCCCGTTCGTGCACATAGAAGCCACGAACGGGCCGTTCGCTCCAGCGAGGTGGGGCGGACTCAGAGCGAGTCGCGCAGGTTCTGCCCCTTCTCGGCCTTCGCCACCAGCGACGCCGGCGGTGCGAAGCGGTCGCCGTAGGCCTTGGCCAGGATGCGGGCCCGCTCGACGAAGCCGGGCAGGCCGCCCGGGTAGCCGTCGATGTACTGGGCCACGCCACCGGTCCAGGCCGGGAAGCCGATGCCCATGATCGAGCCGATGTTGGCGTCGGCGATGGTGTGCAGCACGCCCTCGTCGAAGCACTTCACGGTCTCGAGGGCCTCGGCGAAGAGCATCCGCTCCTGCATGTCCTCGAACGGCAGGTCGCCCTTCGCGGCGCCGAACTCGGTCGCGAGGCCCGACCACAGCCCGGTCCGCTTGCCCTCGGCGTCGTAGTCGTAGAACCCGGCGCCCGAGGAACGGCCCTTGCGGCCGAGTTCGACCATGCGGTCCACGATCGCGTCCGACGGGTGCCCGACCCAGGTGCCGCCCGCGGCCTCGACGCCCTTGCGGGTCTCCTCGCGGATGTGCTGCGGCAGCGTCAGGGTCAGCTCGTCCATCAGCTGCAGCGGCGGCGCGGGGTAGCCCGCCTGCGAGCCGGCCTGCTCGATCGACGACGGCGCGGCCCCCTCGCCGAGCATCGCGACGGCCTCGTTGATGAACGTGCCGATGACCCGGCTGGTGAAGAACCCGCGGGAGTCGGAGACGACGATCGGGGTCTTCTTGATCTGCAGCGCGATGTCGACGGCCTTGGCCAGCGTGGCGTCGGACGTCTTCTCGCCGGTGATGATCTCCAGCAGCGGCATCTTGTCGACCGGCGAGAAGAAGTGCAGGCCGACGAAGTCCTCGGGCCGGTCCACGCCGGTCGCGAGGTCGGTGATGGGCAGCGTCGAGGTGTTCGAGCCCAGCACCGCGTCGGGCGCGAGGTGGGGCATGATCTCGGCGAAGACCTGCTTCTTGAGGTCGGGGCTCTCGAAGACGGCCTCGATGACGAGGTCGGCGCCCGCGGCGTCCTCGGGCTTCTCGGTCGGGGTGATCCGGGCGAGGACCTCGTCGGCCTTCTCCTGGGTCGACTTCCCGCGCGAGACGGCCTTGTCGAGGATCTTCTTCGAGTAGTCCTTGCCCTTCTCGGCGTTGGCCAGGGCGACGTCCTTGAGGACGACCTCGATACCCGCCATCGCGCACGAGTAGGCGATGCCCGCGCCCATCATCCCGGCGCCGAGCACGACGACCTTGTGGGCGGTGTGCCTGTCGTAGCCGTTCGGGCGCGAGCCGCCCTTGTTGATCGACTGCAGGTCGAAGAAGAACGCATTGATCATGTTCGTCGAGACCTGCCCGACGACGAGGTCGGCGAAGTAGCGCGACTCGATCTTGCCGGCGTTGTCGATGTCGACCTGCGACCCCTCGACCGCGGCGCACATGATGTTGTACGGCGCCGGCATCGGGGCGTTCTTGAGCTGCTTGCGCAGGTTGGCCGGGAAGGCCGGGAGGTTCTGCGCGAACTTCGGCACCGACGGTGTCCCGCCCGGGATCTTGTACCCCTTCTCGTCCCAGGGCTGGACGGCCTCGGGGTTGGCCCGGATCCACTCCTTGGCCTTCGAGATCAGCTCCTCGGGGGTGTCGACGACCTCGTCGACGAGCTTGGCCTCGAGCGCCGCGCGCGGGTTGCGCTGCTGGCCCTGGAGCAGGACCTGCATGAGGGCGTCGGCGATGCCGAGCAGGCGCACCGTGCGCACGACCCCGCCGCCGCCGGGCAGCAGGCCGAGGGTGACCTCGGGCAGCCCGATCTTCGAGCCCTTGGCGTCGAGGGCGATGCGGCGGTGGGTGGCCAGCGCGATCTCGAGACCGCCGCCGAGCGCGGCGCCGTTGATCGCGGAGACCACCGGCTTGCCGAAGGTCTCGAGCCGGCGCAGCGCGGCCTTGATCGCCTGCGACTGGTCGAAGACCCGCTGCGCCTCGGAGGCGCCGTAGTTGCGCAGGTCCTCGAGGTTGCCGCCGGCGAAGAAGGTCTTCTTCGCCGAGGTCAGGACGACCCCGGTGATCGAGTCCTTCTCGGACTCGAGCCGGTCGAGGGTGGCCGAGATGTCCCGCCCGAACCGCTCGTTCATGGTGTTGGCCGAGGCGTCCGGGTCGTCCATCGTCAGCGTGACGATGCCGTCGCCGTCGGCCTCCCACCGGAACATGTTGTCGCTCACTGCTCTTCGTGCTCCTTCGCTACGGACGAGTGGTGGGAGGTCGGGTCACACGCGTTCGATGATGGTGGCGACGCCCATGCCGCCGCCGATGCACAGCGTGACGATGGCGCGGCGCAAGTCGCGGCGCTCCAGCTCGTCGACCATCGTTCCCATGATCATCGCGCCGGTCGCCCCGAGCGGGTGGCCCAGCGCGATGGCGCCGCCCATGACGTTGGTGCGCTCGTGCGGGAAGCCCAGATCGCGCATGAGCTTCATCGGCACGGCGGCGAACGCCTCGTTGATCTCGAGCAGGTCGATGTCGTCGACGGTCATCCCGGCCTTGGCGAGCACCTTCTGGCAGGCGGGCGTCGGACCGGTGAGCATGATCGTCGGGTCGGCGCCGGAGACCGCGGTGGCGACGATGCGGGCTCGCGGGGTGAGGCCGTTGGTCTTGCCGGCGGTCTCGCTGCCGATCAGCACCAGCGCGGCGCCGTCGACGATGCCCGAGGAGTTGCCACCGTGGTGGACGTGGTCGATCTTCTCGATCCAGTGGTACTTCTGCAGCGCCACGGCGTCGAAGCCGCCCATCTCGCCGACGCCGGCGAACGAGGGCTTGAGGCCTCCGAGGCCCTCCATCGTCGTCTCGCGCATGTGCTCGTCGCGGTCGAGGATCGTCAGCCCGTTGCGGTCCTTGACCGGGACGATCGAGCGGTCGAAGGCGCCGTCGGCCCAGGACTTCGCGGCGCGGGTCTGCGACTCGAGGGCGTAGGCGTCGACGTCCTCGCGCGAGAAGCCCTCGATGGTGGCGATGAGGTCCGCGCCGATGCCCTGCGGCGCGAAGCCGGTCTTGAAGTTGGTCTCCGGGTCCATGGCCCACGGCCCGCCGTCGGAGGCCATCGGGACGCGCGACATCGACTCGACGCCGCCCGCGATGATCATGTCCTCCCAGCCGGAGGCGACCCGCTGCCCGGCCTGGTTGACCGCTTCGAGACCGGAAGCGCAGAAGCGGTTGAGCTGCACGCCGCCGGTGGTGTCGGGCATCCCGGCCGCGATCGCGGCGGTCTTGGCGATGTCGCCGCCCTGGTCGCCGATCGGCGACACGCAGCCGAGCACCACGTCCTCGACCTGGGCCGGGTCGAGCTCCGGGTTGCGCGTGCGCAGCTCGTCCAGCAGCCCGACGACGAGCGACACGGGCTTCACCTCGTGCAGCGACCCGGTCGCCTTGCCGCGTCCGCGCGGCGTGCGGATGGCGTCGTAGATGTATGCCTCGGTCACGGGCGGGAGTCCCTTCGGTACGGCTCGAGCGGGGCGGGCCGCCCTGCGCTCCTGACAGTCATGATGGACTGTTTGTGGCGCCTGTCAACGGTCGGCCCGAGGTCCGGCCGGTGACGTTACCGGCGAGTAGGCAGGGCTGGACGGGGTGGGTCCCGCAGGTGGGCCGGGACGTCGCGGGCGCGGCTCGCGGGACGGTCAGCGTTGACCGTCAGGTGTCGGGTCGGTGACCATTCCCCCGCCGCGCGTCTGTCGCGGGGGACCGATGAGGGGAGGGACGACGCATGAGCGCAGACGGGGCCGGCGGCACGGAACCGCTGCTCGAGGAGGCACCCGGGCGTCCCTCGGCCCGGCCGGCCGGCCGGCGCTCCACCGGCCCGCGACGGTCCCGGGAGCAGCGGACCTCCGACAGCCGCCAGCGCATCCTCGACGCCGCCGTCGCCTGCCTCGTGGAGTCCGGCTACGCCGGCACGACGACGCTGACGATCCAGGCCCGCGCTGGGGTCTCGCGGGGCCGGCTGCTGCACCACTTCCCCTCGAAGGAGACGCTGCTCGTGGCCGCGGCGCAGCACCTCGCCGCGACCCGGTTCGCCTCCGATGGCCTGGCCGGCGCCGAGCTGCCCGCCGTCGAGGAGGACCCGGAGGGGCGGATCGACCGGATCGTCGAGGAGATGTGGTCGACGTTCCGCCAGCCCTACTTCTGGGCCTCGGTGGAACTGTGGACCGCGGCCCGCACCGACCCGGCACTCGCGGCGGCCCTGCTGCCCGCCGAGCGACGCCTGGGCGCGGCCATCCGGCAGACGCTGGACGCCGTGTTCGAGCACTACCTCTCGTGCGAGAACTACCCGACGGTCCGCGAGATGCTCTTGACCGGCATGCGCGGCGTCGCGCTGACCTACGGGTTCGATCCACGCGACCACGCCACCGACCCGCACGTGGCGCAGTGGAAGCAGATGACGAAGGCGCTGCTGCTCCGGGACTGAGGCCGGTTCAGCGCAGGGCGCGGGCGTACGCCTCCGGAGTGCGCCCGAGCGCCGCACGGAAGTCGCGGACCAGGTGGGCCTGGTCGGCGTAGCCCAGCGCGCTCGCGACGTCGGACCACACCACGCGCTCACCCTCCCGGACGGCCTCGGCGGCCTCGAGCAGGCGGTAGCGGCGCAGCACCCAGGTGGGCGACACCCCGGCGTGCCGGGCGAAGAGGCGCTGCAGGACGCGGGGGGTGACGCCGGCCCGGGCGGCGAGGTCGTCGAGACGGCGCACCCCGCGGTCGGTCTCGGCGATCCGCGCGACCGCCGCGACCTCGCGGGCCTGCTCGACCCGGGCCGGGTCGGCCGTGGCGACCACCTCCTCGAGGGCCCGGGCGAGGACGGCGACGCGGGCCGACTCGCGCGCGGCGTCGTCGGGTCCGGTGCCGGTGCCGGTGCCGGCTCTGCCGCCCGCCGTCGTGACCGCGGCGACGAGGGACCCGCCGTCGAGACCCGGGACGACGTCGGCGTCGACCACCTGCCCGACGAGCGACGAGACTGGTTCCTCGACGAAGGCGCCGAAGCCGCCGACGGTGGTCATCGCCGCGACCGTCCAGCCCCGTCCCGCGAGCTCGCGGTCCACGAGCTCGATCGCCACGCCGTTCACCCGCGCCTCGGGGTCGGTGCGCGCGGAGCGGGCGTCCGGGGTGCCGACGGACACGTTGACCGACGGGTGGGTCAGGACCTCCTGACGGTGCGACGTCCCCGCCGGCAGGTCCCAGCGCACCGCCCAGAACCGGTCGACCAGCCCGACCAGCGGCGGCGTCGGCGGGTGGCGCGTGAAGGCGACCCGCTGCCGCAGCAGCCAGGGGTCGAGGATCCCCCGGCTGTCCCTCTCCACGGGGTCGGGCCCGGACACGTCGCCCAGGGTAGGACCGTGGAGGAGTCGCGGATGTTCAATCCCGCGGGGGGCGCGCTCGGGCACGCTGCTCGGCATGAACGGAGCACCGACCGTCGCGGACACCCGCGCCCACCTGCACACCGTCCTCACCGACCTGGCCGGCGTCGTCGACAGGCTCGACGACGCGGCCCGTGACCGGCCCACCCCGTGCACCGACTTCGACGTCGCGACGCTGCTCGAGCACGTCGTCGGGTGGCTGGACACCTTCAGCACCGGCTACGCCGACCCGGAGGGGCGCGCCCCGCGCACGGACCTGTCGGGCTACCGGGCCCCGGACGACGCGGCCGCCGCGATCCGGGCGTCCGCGGCGCGGCTCGACGACGCGCTCGCCGCCGGCGCCGCGAACCGCCCGCTCGTGCTCGGCGAGGCGGCGATGCCCGGGGAGATGGCCCTCTCGATGATCCTGTGGGAGTACCAGGTCCACGGCTGGGATCTCGCGGTCGCGACGGGGCAACCCTGGGCGCCGCCGACCGAGGGGCTCGAGGCCTCGCTGGTGTTCGCGCCGATGATGCTCACCGAGGACTACCAGGGGGAGGGCAAGCCGTTCGCGCCGCGGGTCGCGGTCGCCGACGACGCCCCGCCGCTCGAGCGGCTCGTCGCCCTCTCCGGCCGCGATCCCCGGTGGGGCTGATCGGAGCGAGGGTTGAGCGAAGGGCACCCCCGGTCGGACTAGATCGACCGAAGGTGCCCTTCGCTCAGAACCACCCGGGGCCGGGGATTCCGGCGAGGGGCGCCCCCGGTCGGATAGATCGACCGAAGGTGCCCTTCGCTCAGAACCACCCGGGGGCGGGGATTCCGACGAGGGGCGCCCCCGGTCGGATAGATCGACCGAACGTGCCCTTCGCTCAGAATCACGGGCCCGCCGCAACCGGTCAGGGCTGACCGCTCAGCTGAGGACGACCCGCCCGATGATCTCCTTCATGATCTCGGTGGTGCCGCCGTAGATGGTCTGCACGCGGTTGTCCAGGAACGCCTTGGCCACCGGGTACTCGCGCATGTAGCCGTAGCCGCCGTGCAGCTGGAGGCACCGGTCGATGACCTCCTTGGCGGTCTCGGTCGCCCAGTACTTCGCCATCGAGGCGTCCGCGGGGCCGAGCTTCTTGGCATTGAGCTCGGTGATGCAGCGGTCGACGAACTCGCGGGTGACCGCGAGCTTCGTCTTCAGCTCCGCGACCGTGAACCGGGTGTTCTGCAGCGAGGCGATCGGCCGGCCGAAGGCCTTGCGCTCCTTGACGTAGGTGATGGTGTCGTCGAGGACCTTCTCGGCGCCCGCCGTCGCGCCGATCGCGATCGACATCCGCTCGCGGGGCAGGTTCTGCATCAGGTGGATGAACCCCTGGCCCTCCTGGCCGATCAGGTTCGAGGCCGGCACACGGCAGTCGGTGAACGACAGCTCGGCGGTGTCCTGGGCGGCCATGCCGATCTTGTCGAGGTGGCGGCCGCGCTCGAAGCCCGGTGTGTCCCGCTCCACCGCGATCAGCGAGAAGCCGTGCGACCCGGCGTCGGGATCGGTCTTGCACACCACGATCACGAGGTCGCTCATGATCCCGTTGGTGATGAAGGTCTTGGCGCCGTTGATGACCCAGTCGTCGCCGTCCCGCACGGCCTTGGTCTGGATGCCCTGCAGGTCGGAGCCGGTGCCGGGCTCGGTCAAGGCGATCGCCGTGATCATCTCGCCCGAGCAGAAGCGGGGGAGCCAGCGCTCCTTCTGCTCCTCGGTGGTGAGCTCGGTGAGGTACGGCGTGACGACGTCGTTCGAGAGCGGGAAGCCCAGCCCGGAGAACCCGCTGCGCGAGATCTCCTCGGTGAGGATCCACATGAAGCGCAGGTCGTCGACCCCGCCGCCGCCGAAGCGCTCCTCGACGTCGAGCCCCAGGAGACCGGTCTTGCCCGCGGAGAGCCAGACGTCGCGGCTGACGTGCCCCTGCTTCTCCCACTCGTCGTGGTACGGCGCGACCTCCTTCTCCAGGAAGTCCCGCACCATCTCCCGGAAAGCGTGGTGTTCGTCGTCGAAGATCGTGCGCTCCACCCGGGGCTCCTCCCGTCCGGACGTCCTACTGCCCGGTAAGCGTCCCTGGCGATGCGGTAACGGTCAACCCTGACTCTTCCGTGGCCTCCGTCGCTCCCGCTACGGTGCCGCCGCGCCGTGTGTCCGCGGTCACCGATGCCCGAATCCGACTGATCTGGAGCTGCCGTGGCCCCGTTCCGGCTGACCGACATCGTCCGCGACCACGCCCGCGACCGCGGCGACCACACGGCGCTCACCGCGGGCGACCACTCGCTGACGTACGCCGGTCTCGAGGAGCGGTCCGCGCGGATCGCGACGGGGCTGGTGGCGCTGGGCGTCGGCGAGGGTGGCCGGGTGGTGTGGGTCGGCAAGAACGCCGTCGAGTTCTTCGAGCTGCTCTTCGCCGCGGCGTCCGTTCGCGCCGGGGTCGCCCCGCTCAACTTCCGGCTCACCCCCGACGAGCTGATCGACCTCGCCGACGACGCCGAGGCCGGCCTCGTCGTCCTCGGCCCGGACTTCGCCGGGCTGCGGGAGAAGCTCGACCACGGTGGCCGGCGGGTGCTCGTGGTCGGCGAGGACTACGAGGGCTGGGTCGACGGCCTGACCGAGCGCACCGAGCCGGGGGGCGACGCCGACGACGAGGGCACCGTCCTGCAGCTCTACACCTCGGGCACCACCGGGCGGGCCAAGGGCGTGCTGCTCTCGCACCGCAACTTCGGGGGGCTGCTCTCGGTCGGCGGGCACTGGAGCTTCGACGACGAGTCCGTGGGCCTGGTGGCGATGCCGCTGTTCCACATCGGCGGGTCCGGGTTCGCGCTCGTGTGCCTATCCTTCGGCGCGCGGGTCGTGCTCGTCGCCGACATCGTCCCGCCGCAGCTGCTCGACACCATGGAGTCCGAGGGCATCACCAACGCCTTCCTCGTACCCGCCGTGCTGCAGTTCCTCTGCCAGGTGCCCGGTGCGGCGCAGCGCGACTGGTCGAAGCTGCGCGCCGTCGCCTACGGTGCCTCGCCGATCACCGGGGCCGTGCTCAACAAGGTCCTCGAGACCTTCCGCGCCCCGCTCTTCCAGGTCTACGGCTCGACGGAGACGACGGGCGCGATCACCCAGCTCGACCCCGACGACCACGACCCCGACGGCCCCCGCGCCCACCTCATGCGCTCGGCGGGCCGGGCCTACCCGTGGGTGGAGCTCACGATCGTCGACCCGGCGAACGACACGGAGCTCCCCGCGGACGAGGTCGGCGAGATCTGGATCCGCTCCTCGCAGGTGACCTCGGGCTACTGGCAGCGCCCCGAGGAGACCGAGAAGTCGATCACCTCTGACGGCTGGTTCCGCACCGGTGACGGCGGCTACCTCGACGGGGAGGGCTACTTGTTCCTCACCGACCGGATCAAGGACATGATCGTCACCGGCGCGGAGAACGTGTACCCCATCGAGGTCGAGAACGTGGTCGCGCAGCACCCGTCGGTCGCCGACGTCGCGGTGATCGGCGTGCCCGACGTCACGTGGGGCGAGGCCGTCAAGGCGATCGTCGTCGCCGAGGAAGGGGCGACGATCGACCCGGACGAGCTCCTGGAGTGGACCAAGGAGCGGATCGCCGGCTTCAAGCGGCCCCGCTCGGTCGACGTCGTGGACGAGCTGCCCCGCAACGCGTCGGGGAAGATCCTCAAGAAGGACCTCCGCGCGCGGTACGCGGAGTCCGACCAGGGCTAGGAGCTCGGCCCGGCTCGGCGGGCCGTCAGCGGGCGGGCGCCGTCACGACGGCGGTGGCGAGGTCGGCGACGTGCGCGGCGACCCGCTCCGGCGGGTGCAGGGGCAGCACGATGTGGCTGATGGTCAGCCGGGTGACGGTCTCCGCGACCGGGGCGAGCACGCGCGGGTCGACGTCGGGGTGGTGGCCGCCGAGGGTGGCCACCAGCCGGTCGCGCGCCCGGGTGATGACGGGCCCGCCGTCGCTGGTGAGCAGCGGGAGGAACTCGTCGCTGCTGGTGCCCGTGAGCACCGCGGTGAGCAGCGGCTCGGTGGCGGCCGCGTCCAGCGCGTAGCGGACGGCGGCCTCCCACTGGCCGCGCAGTGACTCCTCCGCGGCGACGGCGCGGTCGATGCCGTCGAGGAAGCGGTCGAGCAGCCGCAGGACGAGCGCCTCGGCGAGGCCGTGCTTGTCGCCGAACGCGTTGTAGACCGTCTGGCGGCTCACGCCCGCACGGGTCGCGACGGCGCGCACCTGCAGCCCGTCCCACCCGTGCGCGACGACCTCCTCCGCCGCGACGTCGAGCACCGTGTCGCGCATCAGGTCACGCGCGGCGTCCCGCATCCGCTTCACCACCACCCCAGCTTAGGCACCGGCGTCATCGCTGTCTCCTTGTTGGACAAGAGCGGCTCTCGTGTTTGACATATTAGCCTCAAGTGTCCATGCTCGGTGTTGCCACCGTCACGCGCCAGGAGGCCACCGATGTCCGAGCAGACGACGAGCACCGCCAGCGGGAACCCCGACCGGCCCTACGACGACGAGGACATCTCGTCCCGGGCGTTCTGGTCGACCACGGCCGAGGAGCGGGAGAAGACGTTCGCCCGGCTCCGCGAGCGCGGCACCGTCACCTGGCACCCGCCGATGGAGGACTCGCTGCTCGACGACCCGGAGGACTTCGGGTTCTGGGCGGTGACGACCTATGACGACCTCGTCGAGGTCACCAAGCGCAACGACGACTTCCTCTCGGGGCCGGGCATCCTCATGGAGAGCGCACCCGCCGAGTTCGTCGAGGCCGCCCAGTCGATCATCGCGATGGACCCGCCGCGGCACTCGAAGATGCGCAGGCTGGTCTCGGCGGCCTTCACCCCGAAGCAGATGCGCCGGATCAACGACCGGATCGAGGCGAACGCCCGCAAGGTCGTCGACAACCTCGTCGCGGTGGCGGAGGCCGAGGGCGGCACCGCCGAGTTCGTCGCCGAGTGCGCCGAGCTGCTCCCGATGCACAACATCAACGACATGATGGGTGTGCCGGAGGGGGACCGACAGGAGGCGAACCGCGAGATGAAGGTCCTCGTCGGGTGGCACGACCCCGAGTTGGTCGGGGACACCCAGGAGGAGGTCCTGGGCCGGATGTTCCAGGCCATCGTCTCGACGCACCAGCTCTGCATCCGTCTCGCCGACGAGCGCCGGCAGGACCCGCAGGACGACCTGATCACCGCCCTGGTGCAGGCCGAGGTCGACGGCGAGCACCTCACCGACGAAGACATCGCGGCCTTCTTCTGTCTGCTCACCATCGCGGGCACCGACACCACCCGGCAATCGACGAGCCACGGGCTGCGAGCCCTGACCGACCATCCGGACCAGCGGGCGTGGTTGCTCGCCGACCTCGAGGGTCGCATCCCGACCGCGGTCGAGGAGATCGTGCGCTGGGCGACCCCGATCATGACCTTCCGGCGGACCGCCGCCCGTGACCTCGAGTTCCGGGGCGCGCAGATCACGGCCGGCGACAAGGTCGTGATGTTCTACAGCTCGGCCAACCGCGACGGCACCCGCATCGAGCGGCCCCACGAGCTCGACCTCTCGCGCCACCCGAACCCGCACCTCAGCTTCGGCGGGGGCGGCATCCACCACTGCCTGGGCAACCAGCTCGCCCGCTTCCAGCTCCGCGCGCTGTTCACCGAGCTCCTCACCCGGGTCCCCGACATCGCCGCCGGCGAGCCCGAGCTCATGCCCGGCAACTTCTTCCACGTGGTGAAGCGGATGCCAGCCCACGTCTGAGGGGGCGCCGCTGAACCGGTTCATGACCCGCTCCCGGGTTTCCGGGCCCGGCGCACGGTTCACCCTGGCGATAAGAGGTCGCGGACGGTCTTCGGGGATCGTCGTCGCGACCCTTCGGGACCCGGTCCCGCTCCTGGCGCTGGGGAGCCGCTCAGGAGCGGGGCCGGGTCTTTTTCTCTCTGCTGCCGTGGCCCCTGGTCGTCCGGGGAGAGCGGCATCCGGTAGACCCACGGGCATGTGCCGGTACCCGAGCAGAACGGACGACCCGTGACCCAGCAGCAGCGCGCCGAGATCGACCGCCTCATGCGCGCGGCCCGCCTCGACACCAGCCTCCCGCCCGAGGAGCTGCGCGAGATCTTCGAGATCTACACGACGGTGGGCCCGCCGCCGGCGGGTGTGACCCTGAAGGACTCGACGCTGGGCGGGCGCCCCGCGCTGGAGATCGCGCCCGACGAGGCGGGGGTGGACGCGACGATCCTCTACTTCCACGGCGGGGGATGGGTCTACGGCACGCCCCGCACGGCGGCCACCCTGACGGCGGCCCTGGTCCGCCACGTCGGGGCGCCGGCGGTCGCGCCGGCCTACCGCCTCGCGCCCGAGCACCCGTTCCCGGCGGCCATCGAGGACGGGCTCGCCGCGTACCGGGCGTTGCTCGAGGACGGCGCGGCGCCGGAGCGGATCGTCGTCGCGGGCGACTCCTCGGGCGGCGGTCTCACGGTCGCGGTGCTCCTGCGGGCCCGCGACGAGGGCCTGCCGCTGCCGGCCTGTGCGTTGCTGTTCTCCGCCGGGCTCGACGCGACCCGCAGCGGCGCGAGCATGGACGAGAAGGAGAGCGTCGACCCGCTGTTCGACCGGGAGAACCTCGCCCGGCTCTCCGCCCACTACCTCGCGGACGCCGACCCCCGCCAGCCCCTGGTCAGCCCGGCGGTCGTCGGCGACCTCGCGGGCCTGCCGCCGACCCTGCTCCAGGTCGGCTCGAACGAGGTCCTCCTCGACGACTCCACGCGCTTCGCGACGCGGGCGGCGGCCGCCGGCGTCGAGGTGGTCCTCGAGGTCACCCCCGACGTCCCCCACGTCTTCCAGAGCCTGCACGCCTACCTCGACGAGGCGGTCGACGCCCTCGACCGCGCCGCCGACTTCGTCCGCCGCCACCTCCCGGAGAAGTAGCAGCCCGGTCGCGCCGACGCGTGCGCCCACCCGTCGGCGTGCCCACATCCGCTCAGGGGTTCCAGCCGGGAACGTGGCCTGGCTCGCGCCCATAGCATGATGCACGTTATGGTCGGTCCGTCATCGTCGTCGTCGACGAAGGAGGACCGGGAACCATGCGGATCGCCGTGGACTACGACAACCGGGGCCTGCCCCGTCGGGGCCCTCCCGCTGCAGGACTGACCACCGCCCAGCCAGGAGGCGAGGCATGACCACGACCGCGGACGCGGCCACCAACGACAAGTCCGACCACGACCCGGTCGACCTGTCGACCCTCGCCTGCTGGGCCCGGTCGACCGAGGAGCGCGAGCCCTCGTTCGCCGAGCTGCGCGCCGAGCGCCCCGTCTCCTGGCACCGGCCGGCCGAGGGGCTCATGGTCGCCGACGACGACCCGGGCTTCTGGGCCGTCGTCACCCACTCCGACATCGCCCAGGTCTCGAAGAACCCGAAGACCTTCTGCTCGGGGCAGGGCGTGCAGTTCCAGGACGCCCCGCAGGAGCTGCTCGAGGCCAGCCAGTCGTTCCTCGCGATGGACGCGCCGCGGCACGCCCAGCTGCGCAAGCTCGTCGGGGCGGCGTTCACGCCCAAGCAGATCCGCCGGCTCGAGGACCGGATCGCCCAGCGTGCCGAGTCGATCGTCTCCGAGCTGCTCGACCACGGCGACGGCGACTTCGTGCAGCTCGTCTGCCGCCGGCTCCCCATGGCGATGATCTACGACATGATGGGGCTGCCGGAGGACCAGCAGGATGCGCTGGCCGAGGCGGCCGACCTGCTGGTCAGCGCCAACGACCCCGAGGTGCGGGCCGCGCACGGCGTCGACGACCCGATCGAGCTCACCGGCCAGGCGCTCATGGCGCTGCTGGGGCCGGGCCTCGAGTGCGCCGACGAGCGCCGGCGGCACCCGCAGGACGACCTCATGACGAACCTGGTGCAGGCCGAGGTCGACGGCGAGTCGCTCACCGACGAGGAGATCGGCGCGTTCTTCGTGCTGCTCTCCGTGGCGGGCAACGACACCACGCGGAACACCATCGCCCACGGCGCCACCGCCCTCACCCGCTTCCGCGACGAGCGCCGCCGGCTGCTCGACGACCTCGACGGGCGGCTCGGCACGGCGGTGGAGGAGATGGTGCGCTGGGCGAGCCCGGTGCTGACCTTCCGCCGTACGGCCACCGAGGACACCGAGCTGCGCGGGCAGCGGATCGCGGCGGGCGACAAGGTCGTCATGTTCTACGAGTCGGGCAACCGCGACCCTGCCGTGTTCGACGACCCGCTGGCCTTCGACGTCACCCGCGACCCGAACCCCCACCAGGGCTTCGGCGGCGGCGGGCCGCACTTCTGCATGGGCAACATGCTCGCCCGCACCCAGCTGCGGGAGATCTGGCGGCGCCTGCTCACGGCCGCGCCGGACTTCGAGGTGGGTGAGCCCGCCCGCCTCACGAGCAACTTCGTCAACGCCGTCAAGGCGATGCCGATCCGGCTGAACCGGTAGCGGTCAGGGCCGCTCGGCGGTCGGCGCGCCCGCGTGGCTGCGCACGAGCAGTTCGAACTGGTCGAGCAGGGCGGCGAGGTCGATCGGCGGATCACCGTGGTGGAGCTGCTGGTGCCCGACGAGCAGGCTGAGACCGACCTCGGCGAGCGTGGCGGTCAGCGGCGCGTCGCCGACCAGCGGGGCGATCACCTCGCGGACCGCGTCCCGGCGCCCGTCGTCCACCCGCTGCTGGGCCGCCGCCACGACCTCGTCGGTGCCGGCCCAGCGGCGGATCGCGGTCTCGGCGTCGTGCGGGATCGTCAGTGCGAGGCCCTTGAGGAGGGTGACCCGCTCACCCGGGTCCGCCACGTCGGCCCGGCGCACCAGCTCGAGCGGGCGGTCGACCTCCTCGGCGGTCCAGTGCTCGAGCAGGGCGGCGACGAAGCCGTCCCAGCTACCGAAGTGGTGGTAGAAGCTGCCGCTGGTGACGCCGACCTCGCGGCAGAGCCGCCCGATGCGCAGGGCGGGGAGCCCGGGCCCGGCGAGCAGGCGCAGGGCGGCGGCGAAGAACGTCTCGGGGGTGGCCGTGCGGGACATGGGCTGTCCTCCTCCGGCGGTGCTGGGACGACCGGGTCGCGGCGACGAGATCCCGGCCAGGAGATCCTGAGCAAGCCGTAACCTACGCTACGTTGTGCCCGGGACCACAGCCGCCCGCGGGGCTTCACCATCGACCGACTCGTCGACGGGGGCGCGGACCTCCGCGTGAGATGGCTCAGCCCCCGACGTGGGCCCGGACCAGCTCGGCGAGCCGGTCCGGCGCCTCGTCCGGGATCCAGTGGCTGACCCCGGGCAGCACCTCGAGCCGGTAGGGCGCGAGGACGAACCGGCGGTTCTGCTCGACGGCGGTGCGGGTGATGAAGCCGTCGCCGTCGCTCCACACCTGCAACGACGGGCGCTGGACCGGACGGCGGGTGTAACCCGGCGAGGCCAGCGGCAGCGCGCGGTACCAGTTGAGCGGACCCGTGATCGCGCCCGCGAGGGCCGCGGCGTCGCGGCGGGCCGCCTCGGGACTCGCGCCGCTGCGACGCAGGACGTCGGCCAGCCGCGACTCGTCACCGAGCAGCGCCTCGGGCAGCCAGGGGAGCTGGAAGGCCCCCATGTACCAGGAGTGCAGCAGCTGCGGCCCGTGCAGCATCCCCCGCAGGAACGCCGCGGGATGGGGGACCGAGACGCCGGTGACGGTGCGGACCAGCTCGGGCCGGTGCGCGGCGAGCGCCCACGCCACCACCGCGCCCCAGTCGTGGCCGACGACGTGGACCGATCCGGCGCCGGACGAGGTGACCAGGGCCGCCGCGTCGTCGACGAGGTGCTCGACGCGGTAGGCCGCGCGTCCGGAGGGACGCGCCCCGGGCGAGTAGCCGCGCTGGTCGGGCGCGAGCGTGCGCAGCCCCGCCGCGTGCAGCCGTTCCGCGACCGGGCCCCAGCTCGTCCGCGTCTGCGGGAAGCCGTGCAGGAGCAGCACGGTCTCCTCGGCGTCGGCGGGTCCGCCGTCGGTGACGTCGAAGCTCAGGGCACCGCGGGTGAAGGCGGTCAGGCGCTCGCCGGTCATGGTCGTCATCCTGCCCGCCCGGTCGGGCTGGGCCGGACGGGGGACACGGATCACGTCCGCGACACGTGCCCCGAACCGGCCCCCGCGACGTGATCGTCACGTTACCGTCGGCGCGCGTCCGGCTCCGTCGGGTCGCTCCCCGGTCCACCGGACCCCCACCGCGGAAGGACCCGATGAACGCGCGCCTGCGCATGCTGCTGATCCTCGTGGTCGTCGCGGTCATCCTCTACTTCGTGATCGCCCAGCCCGACCAGGCGGCGGAGACCGTGCGCACGATCCTGGCCGCGATCGGCGACGCGATCGACCAGATCATCCGCTTCTTCCGGGGGCTGACCGCCTGATCCCCGCTCACCGGTCGGTGAGTACCCGCCGGACCAGGTGCATGGCGAGCACGACCGAACGCTCCCGCACGTCGCCGCGGTCGCCGGGGAGCACCGGGTCCCGGGCGATCTCGCGCCCGTCGGCGGTGCGCACCGAGAAGCACACGTACCCGACCGGCTTCTCGGCCGTGCCCCCGCCGGGCCCGGCGACCCCGCTGATCGCGACCGCGACGTCGACGCCGAAGCGCTCGATCGCGCCTCCGGCCATGGCGTGGGCGGCCTCGGGGGAGACCGCCCCGTGGGCCTCGATGACGTCGTGGGGGACGCCGAGCAGGTGCTCCTTGGCCTCGTTGGAGTACGAGACGATGCCGCCCTGGACGTGGGCGGAGGCGCCGGCGGGTGCGGTGAGGCGCCCGGCGAGCAGTCCGCCGGTGCACGACTCCGCGGTGGCGATCGTGCGGCCCGCCAGCAGGCCGAAGAGGATCTCGTCGATGGTCTCGCCGGTCCGGGAGAAGATCGCGCGGCCGTGACGGGCGTCGATCTCGGCCACGACGGCGTCGTGCGCGGCCCGCGCCGCCGCGTCGTCGGGACGTCGTCGGAGGTCGACCTCGAGGGTGAAGTCGCGCAGACAGGTCGTGATCTCCAGCGGCGCGAGATCGATGTGCTCGCCCACCGCGCGCAGCGTCGCGGCGATCTCGGACTCGGGGACCCCGAAGAGCCGCAGGTGGGTCTCGTCGAACGGGGCGGTGCGTGCGAGCAGGGCCTGCAGCGGCGCCGTCGCGAGGGCGTCGTCCCACATGCCCCGCAGCTCACGCGGCGGGCCGGGCAGCACCAGGACGGCGGGCCGGTAGCCGTGGGGCCCCTCGCCCGACGGGACCGACAGGCCCGGCGCGGTGCCGACCGGCGGGATCGCGGTGGCCCCGCGCGGGACCATCGCCTGCTTACGGTTGGCCTCGGCGAGGGCGTCGGCGTCCCAGCGGAGGCGGTCCGCGAAGCGCGCGATGATGTCCCCGACGACCTTCTCCATGTGCTCGTCGAGCTCCAGCGGCCGCCCGGTGACCTCGGCGACGACCGCGGCGGTGAGGTCGTCCGCGGTCGGGCCGAGGCCGCCGCTGGTCACGACGAGGTCGACCCCGGCGCCCGCGAGGAAGCGCAGCGCGGACTCCATCTCGTCCGACCGGTCCCCGACGAGCAGGATGTGCGTGACATCGATCCCGAGCTCGCCCAGCTGCTCGGCGAGCCACGGGCCGTTGGCGTCGTGCACGCGACCGGCGAGGAGCTCGCTGCCCGTGGCGACGATGCCCGCCGTCGGCGCGCGCTGCGCACCGGTCCGCTCGGCTGCCGGGTCCAGGGACATGCGCTCCTCCTCCGCGACGCCCGGCCGCGGAGCCGGTCGGTGACGTCGGGACCATCCCATCAGGGCACCCCGACGCACGCCCGGTCACGGACAGGACGTCCGCGCGCGCCCGGACGGACCTGCACTCTCGGCAGATTGGACTCTCGGTAACCGGACGCCGTCCGTAACCCTGTCTCACAGGGCATATTGGTGCTAATGAGTGATGCACCCGCCGCTACCTTCGTCAGGATTCTTGCGTAGAGTGAGCGGGTACACGGTCGTGGGCCGGCGCTGCGTCCGCCGGGCGAGGCAGTGGGGAGGCGTCGATGCACGGTCGGTCCGACGCGTGCTCCACCGCCGCGTCGTGAGCGCGGTCGCGGGGGTCCTGGCCGCAGCCGTCCTCGCGGTCGCCGTCGCCGTTGTCGGGATCTCGCTCCTGCGCACGGCCCGGGTCCGCCGCTCGCGGGATCTCCGCACCCTCGGCGCCGTCGGCCGGTCGGTCGCCGCGCACGCCGCGCACCGCCGCGACGACGACGGGCGGACGGCGGCCCGCGAGATCGCGGAAGCACTGCGTGTCCGCTACGGCGCCCGGCGGGTGGTGCTGTCCGTCGGACCCCTCCTCGAAGAGGCCGGCGAGCCGCTCCCCGCCGCGGTGCGGGTCGTCGACCTCGTCGCCCCCGACGAGGCGTTCGGTGCCGGCCGGGGCGCCTCGCGCTGGCACCGGAGGGCAGCTCCCGGGGCCGTCCGGCGCTGGATGGAGGTCCGCGAGGCCGGCGAGGTCCTCGTGGCGGGGATCTCCGCGCCGGAGGTGGACGAGGCGAGCGGGCACGGCGGCGTCCCCGAGGTGGTGCGGGGCCGTCGCGGCGTCCTCGAGGTGCACGACCCGGCACGTACCGGCGCCCAGCGCTGGCGCGGGCCCTCCCGGGCGACGGTGCGCAGCGAGCTGACCCTGCTGACGACGATCGCCCGGCAGGTCGGCGCCGAGGTGGAGAACAGCCGCCTCGAGGCCCGGCTGCGCCGCGACGCCCACCGCGACCCGCTGACCACGCTGCTCAACCGCCCGGGCTTCCTGCAGGCCGCCGCCGACCAGGTGTCCGAGCGCGCGGGCGCCGTCGCGATCGTCTCGTTGGGGCTGCTCGACCAGGTCAACGACACCCTCGGCCACGCACGCGGCGAGGAGTTCGTCGCCCTGGCGGCGCGGCGCCTCGAGGCGGTCTGCGCGAGCGAGCGGGCTGCGGCGGTGGCACCGGGCGCGCGCCTGGCCGCCCGCCTCGAGGGCGACACCTACGCCGTCGTCGTCGCCGGGGTGGACGGCCCCACCGCGCACGCCAGCGCGGTGGAGATGCGCGAGCAGCTGGCGCTGCCCTTCGTCGTGGAGGACATCCCGTTCGAGGCCCCCGTCCTGGTCGGGGTGGCCATCTCCGGGGTCCCGGGGCTCGCCGGGGAGCGGGACGGCGCGGTGCTCGCGTCGCGGCTGCTCGCCCGGGCCGACATCGCGCTCTCCGCGGCACGCCTCGGGGGAGACCCGGTGCGCTGCTACGAGCCGAGCATGGGGGAGCGGGCCGACCGCCGGCTCGCCCTCATCCGCGGGTTCGCCCCCGCGGTCACCGACGGCAGCCTGCGCGTCTACTACCAGCCGACGGTCTCGCTCGAGGCCCGCACCGTCCTCGGGGTGGAGGCCCTCGCGCGCTGGGAGCACCCCGAGCTCGGGGCGCTGCTCCCCGACGAGTTCGTGCCCGTGCTCGAGGCGACCGGGCAGATCGCGGGCCTCACCGCCTTCGTGCTCGACGAGGCCCTTGACGCGGCCCGGCGCTGGCTCGACCGGGGCCTGCGGCTCTCCGTGGCGGTCAACCTCTCGGTCCGCTCGCTCGACGACTCCTTCCCCGGCCTCGTGGCGGACGCCCTGGCCCGGCACCGCGTGCCCGCCGAGCTGCTGACCCTCGAGGTCACCGAGAGCGGGATGTCCGCGGAGCGCGAGTACGCCCTGCCGGCGCTGCGGCGGCTGCACGCGATGGGCTGCCGGCTCGCCGTCGACGACTTCGGCACCGGGCAGTCCTCGCTCGCGCACCTGCGCCGCCTGCCTGTCGACCAGGTCAAGATCGACAAGAGCTTCGTGCTGGGGATGGGCACCGAGACCGGCGACGCCGCGGTGGTGCGGGCGATCGTCGAGATGGGGCACACCCTCGGGCTCACCGTGGTCGCCGAGGGCGTCGAGGACGGCACGGTCCGCGCCAAGCTGGCCGAGATGGGGTGCGACGTGGCGCAGGGCTACCTCGTCTCCCGGCCGCTCTCGGCGGGCCACCTCGACCAGTGGCTGGAGACCCTCGCGCGCCAGGGGGGTGGCACGGCGGGTGCCGCCGGCGGCCCTGTACGCTGGGTGCCACCTGCGGGGACGGCACCGGAGAGCTCCGGCGTCGCCTGACCGGCGGGAGGACTGGCCCCTTTAGCTCAGTCGGCAGAGCGTCTCCATGGTAAGGAGAAGGTCTACGGTTCGATTCCGTAAAGGGGCTCGGTGCCAGTGGACCGGCGGGACGTCCCGCCGGTTTCGGCATGTCGGGGGTCGGCTCCGCCGGCGCCCGGCTGCACCGTGGCGGTGTAGCTCAGGTGGCAGAGCAAACGGCTCATAATCGTTGTGTCGCCGGTTCAAGTCCGGCCACCGCTACCGAACACAGCACGACGTAGTCGAGAGGACACTCCCATGGCCGCGACCGATGTGCGCCCCAAGATCACGCTCGCGTGCGAGGAGTGCAAGAACCGCAACTACATCACCAAGAAGAACCGGCGGAACGACCCCGACCGGCTCACGCTGAAGAAGTTCTGCCCGAACTGCGGCACCCACCGCGGGCACCGCGAGACGCGCTGACCCGTCGCTGACGAGCACGTCGCCGTGCCCCTGGACGCCTCCTTCGTCGGACGCAGCTGGCCGCCCCGTTCCTACGCGGTGGGCCGCGAGAAGGTCCGCGAGTTCGCCCGCGCCGTCGGGGCGGACGACCCCGTGCACACCGACCCGGAGGCCGCCCGCGCCGCGGGTCACGCCGACGTCGTCGCCCCGCCGACCTTCCCGGTGGTGTTCACCTGGGACGCCACCCGGGAGGTCGTCGACGATCCGGCGCTGGGCCTGGACTTCACGCGCGTCGTGCACCGCGACCAGTCCTTCGAGCTGCACCGACCGGTGGTCGCCGGTGACGTCCTCACCACGGTGGTGACCGTGGACGACGTCCGCGAGCTCGCCGGCAACGACGTCGTCACCTTCCGCTGCGACGTCACCGATCCCGACGGCGCGACGGTCCTGGTGAGCACGGCGACGCTCGTGGGCCGCGCCGGGGAGGCCTCGTGAGCGCGCTGCCCGAGGTCGCCGTCGGGGACGCGATCCCCGGCCGCACCGTGACGCTGACCCGCGCCGACCTCGTGCGCTACGCCGGGGCGTCCGGCGACCTCAACCCGATCCACTGGAACGAGCGCACGGCCCTCGCCGTCGGCCTGCCCGGCGTCATCGCCCACGGGATGCTGACGATGGCCCTCGCCGCGCAGTTCGTCGCGGACTGGGCCGGCGACCCGGCCGCCGTCCGCTCCTTCTCCACCCGCTTCACCCGCCCGGTCGTCGTCCCCGACGACGAGGGCGCCTCGGTCGAGCTGGGTGCCACGGTGAAGGCGGTCGACGACGACGGCGCGGTCACCCTCGCCGTCACGGCCACCGGTCCCGACGGCAAGAGCGTGCTCGGCAAGGCCCTCGCGGTGGTCGGCCGCCCCGCCTGATCGAACGAGCGGCACTCTCGTTCGCACAGATGCAGCGAAAGTGCCGCTCGTATCGCGGGTGGGCGCCCGATCAGCTCGCGTTCGCCGTCGCGGAGCCGCCCAGTGCCGCGACCAGGGCCCGCGAGAGCGCGGCCGAGCCCTGGGCGTTGGGGTGCACCGGGAACGCGGGCGCGGTCGGGACGAGCCCCTCGATCCACTTGGTCCCTGGCGCCTGGCAGATGTCGTGCCCGACCGTCGAGGAGTAGGTGTCCACGAACGTCGCCGAGCCGGCGGCCGCGCTGCGCTCGATGCGGGAGTCGAGGTCGGAGAGCACGCCGCGCAGGTACGCGACGTCGCCCGGGGTGATCGGGACCGCCGGGTAGCAGCCGGGGCCGGTGGCGGGGAGCACCGCGGGGTAGCCGACCAGCGCGACCCGGGCGTCCGGGGAGCGGCGGTGGACCTCCTTCAGCACCGTGGCGAGCTTCGGCCCGAGCGCGTTGATGCGTTGGCGCAGCTCGTCGGTCCCGCCCGCGGTGTAGTGGTCCTTGCACGGCGACCCGAACGGCGTCGCCGACAGGCAGGTCCGCACGATCTCGGAGAACCCGATGTCGTTGCCGCCGATCCCGACGGTGACGAGCTTCGTGGCCTTCGACAGCGCCGCGTACTGCGGCGGGTTCACCCCGGCGTCCGTGGTCTGCGCGGTGCCGAACTCCTTGGTCGTCGCGCCGGAGCAGCTGACGTCGGTGAGCTGGGCGCCGAACGCCGTCGCCGTGAGGTGGGGGTAGTTGTTCACCGACCGGTAGCACCCGGGCGGCGGGCCGGCGGCGGCGCCGGTCAGCGGCGACGCGGTGTAGGAGTCACCGAGTGCCACGTAGGGGGTCGTGCCCCCACTCGACGGGTTCGCCGACGCGACACCCGCCGCCCCGAACAGCAGGGCGCCCGTGACCAGGCAGGACAGGACCGACCGAACGCCCACGTCTCCCCCTCGCAGAGATCGTCGGATGTCCCCGCCGCGCGGCCGGCTCGCCCCGACCGCCCCGCGGGTGATGGAGGATCAGGACATCTCGGCGAGGAGCTCGGCCATGCGGCCGACCCCGGTGCGCAGGTCGTCGTCCCCCAGCGCGTAGGACAGGCGGAAGTAGCCCGGCGTCCCGAAGGCCTCGCCGGGCACGACCGCGACCTCGGCGTGCTCGAGGATGGCGGCCGCGAGGTCCACCGACGTCTGCGGGCGCGCACCGCGCAGCTCGCGGCCGAGCAGTCCCCGGACGTCGGCGTAGGCGTAGAAGGCGCCGCGGGGGGTCGGGCACTCGACGCCGTCGATCGCGGAGAGCATCTCGACGATCGTGCGCCGGCGACGGTCGAACGCGGCCCGCATCTCCTCGACGGCGTCCAGCGGCCCGGACACCGCGGCCAGCGCGGCGCGCTGCGCGACGTTGCAGACGTTCGAGGTGAGGTGGGACTGCATGTTCGCGGCGGCCTTGACCACGTCCTCGGGGCCGATGAGCCAGCCCACCCGCCAGCCGGTCATGGCGTAGGTCTTGGCGACGCCGTTGACGACGATGCAGCGGTCGGCGATCTCGGGGACCGCGACCGGCATCGAGACGTGCTCGGCGCCGTCGTAGACCAGGTGCTCGTAGATCTCGTCGGCGATCACCCAGATGCCGTGCTCGGCGGCCCAGCGCCCGATCGCGTCGACCAGCTCACGCGGCGCGACCGCGCCGGTCGGGTTGGACGGCGAGCACCACAGCAGCACCTTCGTGCGGGGGGTCCGCGCGGCCTCGAGGGCCTCGACGGTCGGCAGGAAGCCGGTGGAGGCGTCCGTGTCGACCTGCACCGGGTCGCCCCCGGCCATCCGGGCGGCCTCGGGGTAGGTGGTCCAGAACGGGGCGGGCAGCAGCACCTCGTCGCCGGGGTCGACGATCGTCGCGAATGCCTCGAACACGGCCTGCTTGCCGCCGTTGGTGATGAGCACCTGCGAGGGCTTCACCTGCCAGCCGGAGTCGCGCAGCGTCTTCGCGACGACGGCCTCGCGCAGCTCGGGGAGCCCGCCGGCGGGGGAGTAGCGGTGGTTCTTGGGGTCGCTGCACGCGGCGACGGCGGCGTCGACGACCGGCTTCGGGGTCGGGAAATCGGGCTCGCCGGCCCCGAACCCGATGACCGGGCGTCCGGCGGCCTTGAGCGCCTTCGCCTTCGCGTCCACGGCGAGCGTCGCCGACTCCGCGATGCCGCCGATGCGCGCCGAGATGCGGCGATCGGTGGCGGCGGGGGCGAGGTCGTTCGAGTCCGTGGACGTGACTGCGGTCATGCGGCGGATTCTCGCAGACGCCCACCCCCGCCCAGCGAGGTGATTCCTTCGTCCGTGCACGCGCGGAGGGCGGGGACCGGTCCGTCGTGGGGGTGCCGTACGATCGAGCCACGGGACGACGGGTCCTCGGTCTCGGCGTGCGTGCGCTGTGGTGGACGCGCGCCGTGGACGGGCTCCCGGCGTCCGGCGGCTCCCGACGGGCCGCCACAGGGGCGTAGCTCAATTGGCAGAGCAGCGGTCTCCAAAACCGCAGGTTGCAGGTTCAAGTCCTGTCGCCCCTGCATTCCGGGCCGCCCGCGGCGCGGACACGACGGACGCGGTGGCCCGGGCCGCCGGGCGGAGCCGGTGACACACCAGCCGGGGTGAGGACGGAAGAGTTGAGCGAGGACACGGGCGGGCGGCGTCGCCCCGGTGCCGACGGCGCCGGGCGATCCGACGACGCCGGGTCCCGTCCCGTCACCGCGGCCGGCCGCCGTCGCCGGGGGGCGGCCGACGGGGACGGCGAGGCCGGGATCACCCGGGTCGCCACCAAGGGCACCCCCACGCCGACGCGCGACGCCGCGCGGACCTCGTCCGAGGGCTCGGTGATCGCCCGGCTGCGGCGGTTCCTCCGCGAGGTCGTCGCGGAGCTGCGCAAGGTCCACTGGCCGACGCGGCGCCAGATCGTCGTCTACACGGTCGTCGTCCTGGTGTTCGTCGCGTTCATGGTCACGTTGGTCGGTCTCCTGGACGTCGGGTTCCAGAAGCTGACCTTCGCCCTGTTCGGCTGACCGGGTCCCGGCCGGTCCCCGCCGGGAACCACGAAGGCCGGCACCACCGCGCGGGAGGGCCGCGCACCCGAAGGAAGTGAGACGAGAAGTGACCTCCGGAGAAGTTGGCGAGCACGGCAACGACGGCGAGCCCGAGCTCGTCGCCGAGGCCCGCACGCGCGGCGTGATGGTGCGCGAGGGCTCGGACCTGAGCACCGAGGAGGCCCCGGCCACCCTCGACGACGCCCAGGTGGCCCGGGCCGCGGCGCAGGCGCGCGAGGAGGCGGGGGACGACGCGGTCGAGGCGGACGACGACGAGGCCCGCGACCCGGAGGAGGACATCGCGGCGGCGCGCGAGGCGCTCGGCGCCTCGTCCGACGACGAGCCGGCGGACCTCCCCGACCAGGCCGTGACCGACGCCGACGAGACCGCGGTGGGCGCCGAGGGGGCGCCGGCCGAGGAGGTCGTCGCCGCGGAGCCCGCCGAGGACGAGGACCCGGTCGCGACCCTCAAGGCCCAGCTGCGCCTGCAGCCCGGCGACTGGTACGTCGTGCACTCCTACGCCGGCTACGAGAACAAGGTGAAGACCAACCTCGAGACGCGCGTGCAGACGCTCGACGTCGAGGACTTCATCTTCCAGGTCGAGGTGCCCACCGAGGAGGTCACCGAGATCAAGAACGGGCAGCGCAAGCAGGTCCAGCGCAAGGTGCTGCCCGGCTACATCCTCGTGCGGATGGACCTCAACGACGCCTCGTGGAGCGCGGTGCGCAACACCCCGGGGGTCACCGGCTTCGTCGGGGCCACGTCGCGGCCCTCGCCGCTCACCCTCGACGAGGTCACCAAGTTCCTGCTCCCGCGGCAGGAGACGCCGAAGAAGGCCAAGGGTGCCGAGGCCGCGACGGGCGCCGCGGCGGCCGCGAGCGGCCCGTCGCCGGTCGAGGTGGACTTCGAGGTCGGCGAGTCGGTGACCGTCATGGACGGGCCGTTCGCGACGCTCCCGGCGAGCATCTCCGAGGTCAACGTCGACGCCCAGAAGGTCAAGGTCCTGGTGTCGATCTTCGGCCGCGAGACCCCGGTCGAGCTCGGGTTCAACCAGGTCTCGAAGATCTAATACTCCGGTCCCGTGTCCGGCGGGACCGGTGAGCCCCGATGAGAACGTGAGGATGCTGTAGGGATGCCCCCGAAGAAGAGGCGACTGTCCGCGGTCGTCAAGCTGCAGATCAAGGCGGGTGCGGCGACGCCCGCTCCGCCGGTCGGCCCCGCGCTGGGTCAGCACGGCGTCAACATCATGGAGTTCTGCAAGGCCTACAACGCCGCCACCGAGGCGCAGCGTGGTCAGGTCGTGCCGGTCGAGATCTCGATCTACGAGGACCGCTCCTTCGACTTCAAGCTCAAGACGCCGCCGGCGGCGAAGCTGCTGCTGGCCGCCGCGGGCATCCAGTCGGGCAGCGCGACGCCGCACACCAAGAAGGTCGGGTCGGTCACCGACGCGCAGGTCCGCGAGATCGCGCAGACCAAGCTGGCCGACCTCAACGCCAACGACCTCGACCAGGCCGCGAAGATCATCGCCGGGACCGCCCGGTCGATGGGCCTGACCGTCTCCGGCTGAGCCACCTCACCCGAGACCCGTGGGAGGGCGAGCGCCGCCCGTCACCACACCTGATCCGCAACACCACGAAGGACAGCTCATGAAGCGCAGCAAGGCCTACCGTCAGGCCGCCGAGCTCATCGACGAGGAGCGGCTCTACGCCCCGCTCGAGGCCGTCGAGCTCGCGAAGAAGACGTCGGCGACGAAGATGGACGCGACCGTCGAGGTCGCGATGCGGCTCGGCGTCGACCCCCGCAAGGCGGACCAGATGGTGCGCGGCACCATCAACCTGCCGCACGGCACCGGCAAGACCGCCCGCGTCATCGTGTTCGCCACCGGCGACAAGGCGACGGAGGCGGAGAACGCCGGCGCCGACGTCGTCGGCTCCGACGACCTGATCGAGCGCATCCAGGGCGGCTGGCTCGAGTTCGACGCCGCCGTTGCCGCGCCCGACCAGATGGCCAAGGTCGGGCGGGTCGCCCGCATCCTCGGCCCCCGCGGTCTCATGCCGAACCCGAAGACCGGCACGGTCACCCCGGACGTGGCCCGCGCCGTCTCCGACATCAAGGGCGGCAAGGTCAACTTCCGTGTCGACAAGCAGGCGAACCTGCACCTCGTCATCGGCAAGGCCAGCTTCGACGCCGAGAAGCTCGTCGAGAACTACGGGGCGGCTCTCGACGAGATCCTCCGCGCGAAGCCCTCGGCCGCCAAGGGTCGCTACGTCAAGAAGATCACCGTGACGACGACGATGGGCCCCGGCATCCCCGTGGACCCGAACCGCACGCGGAACCTCACCACGGCCGAGAACGCCTGAGGCGCTCCCGGCACGCACGACCGGCCCGGGCCACCCCGCCGCGCGGGGTGGCCCGGGCCGTCGCGTACCCTGGTCAGGACAACACCGGCTGACACCGCACCTGCGGTCGAGGTCGGCATCGTCACCGAGTTCCACCCGAGACCGCTGGTCTCCTCCCGGCCGTACCGACACCGGTGTGGTCAGGAGGACGAAGGTCCGATCGACGGACGACCCGCGCAGGAGGACGAGGCAGCGATGCGTGCGGGCTCCGGTCCGCCGCCCCTCGAAGCCCCGTGCGCCTGCGCACGGGGCTTTTTTCGTGGCCCCGCCCGTCCGTCCAGGGCCTCCTCTCCCCGGCGTGCCGGGAGGACCTCGGGTGCGTACGGATCACCACCGCCCGGGACACCGAAAGGAGGCGCGGATGGCCGAACGTGCACCGGCCGCCGAGAAGGTGGCCGCCGTCGCCGAGATCGCCGCGGAGTTCCGCGACGCCTCGGCCATGGTCGTCACCGAGTACCGGGGCCTCACGATGTCGCAGATCACGGCTCTGCGGCGCTCGCTGGGCTCCGACGTGAACTACACCGTTGCCAAGAACACGCTGGTCAGGCGGGCTGCCGCCGACGCGGGCGTGGAGGGCCTCGACGACCTGCTCGTCGGGCCGACGGCGATCGCCTTCGTCTCCGGCGAGCCCGTCGACGCCGCCAAGGCGCTGCGCGAGTTCGGCAAGGACCACAAGGCGCTCGTGGTCAAGGGCGGCTACATGGAGGGCCGCGCGCTCTCCGCCGCCGAGATCGACCAGCTGGCCGACCTCGACTCCCGCGAGGTCCTGCTCGCCAAGCTCGCCGGCGCCATGAAGGGCAACCTCGCCAAGGCCGCCGGCCTGTTCAACGCACCCGCCTCGCAGATCGCCCGCCTCGCGCAGGCCCTGCAGGACAAGCGGGCCGCCGAGGGCAGCGGCAGCACCGAGGAGGCCGTCGCCGCGGTCGAGTCGGCCGACGCCGCC